>NZ_CP051627.1:4581337-4903256 GCF_023208015.1 Thermobifida alba
TGGGCGCGCCGTCCACGAACCCGATCTGTGGTCGAGCGCGTGGCGGTGCGACGCGCACGGACCGGTGACGCCCCTGCAGGGGGTACGCGAACCCAGCGTGACCTCCCTGGAGATCGTGCTCGACGAGGCGAGGGTGCCCGTCTGGCTGCCCTGGCCGCTGCCGAACGGCTGGGTCATCACCGGTTTCGCCGACGTCGGTGAGGAACGCACCGGCACCCTCGCCGCCGCGGTCGCCCTGTCCGGGCCGGCCCCGCTGGGCGGCGTCGGGGAACTGGTGATCGTCGCCGAGGAGCCGGGGATCGGCCTGGCCGCCCGGATCGCGCGGGTCGACGGCCCCGATCCGGGAGAGGGGTTCGACCGCGACCCGCCGGACGCCAAGGTCCGCAACGACGGCCACGAGATCCCGCTGTGGAGCGTCGACACGGGACCGGAGCGCGCCCTCTACGTCGGGGAGGCGATGGCGCAGTGGCTGTGGTTCGTCTTCAGCCCGGCTGACGCCGGGATTCTCATGTGCGAGATCGATTCCGTCCGCGACCTGCGCGACGCCCGCGACGTCGGCCCCTTTCCCGCCCTTCCCTTCGGGGCGCCGTCCCCGTTCCTGACCGAGGCGCTCAAACCGGTCGGCTGAGACGACGCTGGCCTATGATCGGGGCGATGCGCATCGATCTGCACTCCCACAGCTCCGTCTCCGACGGCACCGACGCCCCCGCGGCCGTCGTCGAGCACGCCGTCGCCGCCGGAGTCGACGTCCTGGCGCTCACCGACCACGACACGACGGCCGGGATCGCCGAGGCCGCCGCGCACCTGCCGCCCGGTTTCACCCTGGTCCCCGGCATCGAGCTGTCCTGCGCCCACCGGGGCTCCAGCGTGCACCTGCTGGGCTACCTGTTCGACCCGGACGACCCCGAGCTGACCGCCGAGCTGCGGCGTGTCCGGGACGACCGGGTCGTGCGCGCCAGGACCATGGTCGAGCGGCTGCGGGACCTGGGGGTGCCGGTCACCTGGGACCGGGTCCGCGCCATCGCCGGGGACGTGGACGGCCGGGACGTGGTCGGACGCCCCCACATCGCCCGGGCCCTCGTCGAGGCCGGGGCGGCCGAGGACGTGCAGGACGCCTTCGACCGGTGGATCGGGTCGGGCAAGCCCGCCCACGTGACCCGCTACGCCCTGGACCCGGTGCGGGCGGTGCGGCTGGTCCGGGCGGCCGGAGGGGTGTGCGTGCTCGCGCACCCGGCCCGCGGCGAGGGCGAGCTGACCAGGGCGGTCCCCGACGAACTGGTGGAACGCATGGCCGAGGCGGGGCTCAACGGGATCGAGGCCGACCACCCCTCGCACGACGAGGCCGAGCGGGCCCACTGGCGGCGGCGCGCCGCGGAACTGGGCCTGGTGGTCACGGGCTCCAGCGACGACCACGGCGAGCTGACCGGCCGCCGGCTGGGCTGCTCCACCACCGACCCCGACGCCTACGCCGCGCTGGTGGCCCAGGCGACCGGGGCCGCTCCGTACACGGGCTGACGCCGCCGGGGACTCTTGAGTACTTTTAACCATTCCATCCGATACTGGCTCCGGACTGGTCGGACACGGGTCGCGACGAGCCCGGACGCCTGCCCGGCATCCCCGCGCGACCTCGGCGGATACCCATGAACGGCGTCCGGCCGCCACAATAGGCCCGCACCAGTTGTGAGCCGTAAGCGAACCGAAGGGGCGGCACGTGTTCTGGAAGCGGAAGGCCAAGAAGAAGGACGAGGCCGAGGCGGACGCCGCTGCGACCACCGTCAAGGAGGCGGACGAGGCCGCGGAGGCCGACTCCGACGGTGCGGCCGGGGCGGCCGAGGACGCCGCGGGCGGTGAGCAGGCGGAGGCCGGAAAGGACGGGGACGCCGCCGAGGAGGCGGAGTCCGCGGCCGAGGGCTCCGACGGCGACCTCCCCGTCGAGCGGATCGAGATGTCCGGGACCCTGGAGGTCGACGGCGAGGAGTACGAGGTCGTCACCAACACCTGGATCGTCCAGATCGACGAGGACGGCGTGGTCGTCGTCAACCCCGGCCAGGACGCCAAGGCCGTCCTGGAGGCGGTGGGCGACCGCGAGATCTACCTCGTGGCCTGCACCAACGGCTACCGGCCGCACATCGCCGGAGCGGTGGAGGTCGCCGAACGGGACGAGGCGCCGATCGCCGTGCACCCCAAGGAGCTGCGCCGCTGGCGCAAGGTCCACGGTGTGGAGCACACCCCCGAGATCGAGGCCGAGGGCGGCGGCAGGCTGACCATCGGCGACGTCGAGCTGGAGATCCTGCCCACCCCCGGCACCGCTCCCGGCTCGCTGTCCTACTACTTCCCCCACCTGAAGGCGGTGTGCAGCGGCGACACCCTGCTCGCCGGGAAGCTCGGCACGGTCGGCGACGGCTACATGGACTACACCACCCAGCTCGCCTCCGTCGGCGAGGTCCTGCTGGCGCTGCCCGAGCAGACCCGGGTGCTGCCCTCCACGGGCGAGGAGACCACCATCGGCGCGGAGTCCCAGAACTTCGACGCCTGGGTCGCCGGGGAGTGAGTCCGGACGGCCGTGGCGCCGGCGGTTTCGACCGGCCGTCGCCGGTGCCACGGCCGGAGCGGACCTCACCGGGGTTCCGCGCGGTTCCAGAAGTCGGTGAGGGCGGCCGCGGTGGCCTCGGGGGCCTCCACGTTGGGCGAGTGGGCCGCGGCGGGGATGACCACGCGGCGCGCGTCCAGCCGCTCGGCCATCTCCGACTGGGTCCCCGGCGACCAGGCGTCGTCGTTCTCGCCGTAGAGGACCAGCTGGGGAAGGTCGACCGCGGCCAGTTCGGCGGTGCGGTCCGGCGCGGAGGTCACCTCCTGCGCCATGCGGAGCAGTCCCAGCGGGTGGTTGGCGAGCATCCGCTCCCGCAGGAACACGTGGATCTCCTCGGGAAGCCCCCGGGCCTTCTGCGGCTCCTCGAAGTGCGCCCACCAGACCTGGTTGATCAGCTCCCGGGTCGGGGAGCCGCCGAGCACGGAGATCAGCCGCTGGGCCTCGGTGCGGCGGGGGCCCTCCACCCCGGAGGGGCCCGAACTCATCAGGGTGTGGGAGAGCAGCGGGGCCGTGCCCGCGAGCACGGTCTCGCGGGTGACCAGGCCGCCGAAGGAGTGCCCGAGCAGGTGGACCGGTCCCTGGCCGACGGCGTCGACGACGTCGGCGACGACCCGGCCCAGCGCCGCGCACGAGTAGGCGTCCGGGTGGTCGCTGCCGGGCGACTGGTACTGGCCCGGCAGGTCGATCGCGTACACCCGGCGTCCCGCCTGGGCCAGCGTCTGCAGCAGCGCGATGAAGTCTTCCTTGCTCCCGGTGAACCCGGGGACCAGGACCGCCGCGTGGAGTTCGCACCCCCCGACGACCGGAGCGGCCGCCAGAGCCGCGATCGGTCCGGACGGAGTGGAGACGTCGACACGTCGGACCCCGGGCGGGAGGGTCAGGAACCGAGGAGTGCTCACGTGCACTCACCCTAGACGAACACGGTGCGCGCGACGGCGTCCGTGCCACGCCGGGCCGCACCGCGCGGCGGCGGGGACCCGGCCCGGTGCACCGGCGGTTCCGGTGGCTCAGTTCTTCTGCTCGCCGCCCGTTCCGGCGCCGCCCCGGCTGCGGCGTCGGGTGCGCCTGCGGGGGCGGGCGGGGGCGTCCCCCTCGGCCGCGGCGGTCTGCTCGCCGGCGGCCTCCGTGGTCGACGGCGCGGTGGGCACACCGCGCCGGGTGCGCCTGCGGTTGCGGGACCGCCGCTGCCGGGGGCGTTCCCGCCCGCCCCGGTCGCGGGAGGCCCGTCCGGTCTCGCCGATGTCCTCCACCTCCTCGGCCTCCAGGCCGGCGCGTTCCCGCTGCTCCTGGGCGAGCACGCCCTTGGCGTCCGACGGGATCCCCAGCGCCTCGAAGAAGTGGGCGGAGGTGGAGTAGGTCTCCTCCGGGTTGGTGAAGGGCAGCCCCAGCGCCTTGTTGATCAGCTTCCAGCGGGCGACCTCCTGCCAGTCGATGAACGTGACGGCGGTGCCCGACCGCCCGGCCCGGCCGGTGCGGCCGATCCGGTGCGTGTAGGTCTTCTCATCCTCGGGGCACTCGTAGTTGACCACGTGGGTCACGTCGTCGACGTCGATGCCCCGGGCGGCCACGTCGGTGGCGACCAGCACGTCGACCTTGCCGTTGCGGAACGCCCGCAGCGCCCGCTCGCGCTGGCTCTGCCCGAGGTCGCCGTGGACGGCCGCGGCGGCGAAACCGCGTCCGCGCAGCGCGGTGGAGACCTGGTCGCAGACCCGTTTGGTCTGGCAGAACACCATGGTCAGACCGCGGTCGCGGGCCTGGAGCAGACGGGCGAGCATCTCCAGCTTGTCCAGCGGGTGGGTGCGGAAGACGTGCTGGGTGACCTGCTCGGAGTCGGACTGCCCGGTGTCGTCCTCGGCCCGCACGTGGGTGGGGCGGCGCAGGTACCTGCGGGACAGGGCCACGATCTCGCTCGGCATCGTCGCCGAGAAGAGCATGGTCTGCCGCTGCTCGGGGGTCTTGGCGAGGATGCGCTCGATGTCGGGCAGGAAGCCCAGGTCGAGCATCTTGTCGGCCTCGTCCAGCACGAGCGCGGCCACGTCGGACAGGTCGAGGTGGCGCTGCTTCTCCAGGTCCAGCAGGCGGCCCGGGGTGCCCACGACGACGTCCACGCCGTCGCGCAGCGCGGTGATCTGCGGCTCGTAGGCGCGGCCGCCGTAGACGGTGACGATCCGGGCGTCGGTGCGCTTGCTCGCGGTGGTCAGGTCCGCGGCCACCTGGATGGCGAGTTCGCGGGTCGGCACGATCACCAGGGCCCGGGGCCGCTTGGCCGAGCCGGGCCGGGCGTGGACCCGCTGGAGCAGGGGGAGGCCGAACGCGAAGGTCTTGCCGGTGCCGGTGCGCGCCTGGCCGATGATGTCGGTCCCGGTCAGCGCCAGGGGCAGGGCCAGGGACTGGATCGGAAAGGGAGTGACGATGCCCTCGGCTTCGAGGGCGTCGGCGATGTCGTCGATGACACCGAGGTCACGGAAGGTGGTCTGTTCTTTACCTGTGGTGTTTTCGGTGGTGGTCAGGGTCCATGCCTCCATCTGGGCGGGCCGCGTACGCGGCGGATCGGGCGGACGGGTTCGGCGGCGGACACGCCGTGGTCGCGGCGGGTCGGCGCGGTTCGTCGGATCTGGGAGTCCGCGCGGCGCCGCGGTGCTCCTGGGCGGGGCCGTCGGGTGTGGTACGCGACCGGTCCCGGGCCGTCCGCTTGTCGTTGTCTGTCCACGGTGTGCTGCCGCCCTCGGCGGAAGCGGCTGCCGCCGGGGGAAGCGGCGTCCTCTTCCCTGCCGCGGTTCTGTGCGCTCGCACCGGGGCACAGAGCCGCTGCCGAACAGGTCGGTGCATCATCACTGCGCGGGCCTCCGTAGCGGGGCGACCGGCTGCGACGGGGCGCTTGACGTGCGACCGGCGGGCGCCGACCACGGCTACGAGTCTAGCCTGCGTGATCAATGCTGGATAGAACGCGACTTCCGTGCCTTGTCCACCTGTGGAGGAGAACGCGGAAGGACACTCGAATAGTCCCGGGCCCCGGCAGCCGGAGGGAGGCCGCCGGCGGGGGCGCTAGGCTGAGGGACATGAGTTCCGCAGCCGCTCCCGACCCCAGCCGGGCCGCCGCCCCCGCCGAGCGCGGCGTGATCGACCTGCTGGGACTGCTGGCCTATGCCGAGCTGGTCTCGTTCTTCCGGCTGGCCTCCGACGCCGAACTCGCGCCCACCCTGGAGGACAAGGCCGAGCTCGCGGCGTTCGCGGCCACCGAGCAGGCCCACCACCAGCTGCTGCGGCGCAGGCTCGTGGAGCTGGGGGTGGATCCCGAGGACGCGATGCGGCCGTTCGTCGCCCCCCTGGACGCCTGGCACGCCCGCACCACCCCGCAGACCTGGGTGGAGAGCCTGGTCAAGGCGTACATCGGGGACGGGATCGCGGCGGACTTCTACCGGCAGATCGCCGAGCTGACCGACGAGGAGACCCGGGAACTGGTCGCCGGAGTGCTCTCCGAGGAGGGGCGGGCCGAGTTCATCGCGGCCAAGGTCAAGCAGGCGGTGACCGACGACCCCACGCTGGCCGGACGGCTCGCGCTGTGGGCGCGCCGCCTGGTCGGTGAGGCCCTCAGCCAGGCGCAGCGGGTGGCCGTCGACCGCCCCCGGCTCGCCGAGCTGCTGGCCGAGGGGGAGTCGGGCGAGACGGGGCGCAACGGGGACCTGGCCGCGGTCAGCCGGATCTTCGCGAGGCTCACCGACGCGCACAACTCCCGGCTGCAGGCGATGGGCCTGGCGGGCTGACGGGCCTTCCGGAGCGGTCGGTCGACCGGCCGGGGAACGGGGCCCCGCCGGGGAGGTTCTGCGGTTCGTGCCGCGAATGTCACCGTGGCGATCTGTGAAGTGGCGACAAAGTCTCCCGCGGTAGGCGTACGCTAAGCCCTGTCCGCACACGGCCGCGCCTTCCTACCGGCCCGTGGGAGGGGGACGGGACGGCGCGGACCAGAGGTGAACTCCGCCGCGACAGGCTGGGACTTCCAGCCCGACGACCGAGAGGCGGCCACCAGCGCGCCGCGAGAAAGGAAAAACGAATGGGGAGCGGTCGGCACGGAGCAGCGCGTCCACCGATCGGAGTCCTGATCCACCGGGATCGCGTCGACTTCTCCATCTACGGTCTGCAGGCGGTGATCGCGTTGGTCATCATGGTCGCCACGGGGCCCGGCAGCCTGGCCTTCTGGCTGTGCTTCCTGCTGCTGTTCGCCGGTGTCGTCCTCTTCTTCCGGCGTATCGACCGCCTGGCCCGCGAGGAACTCGCCGGGGACGACCTGCTCTGACCATCCCGCCCCGCCGGGGGCGCGGACCGTGCCCGAAGGCTCCGCCCGACGCCGTCGCGACGGCGTCGGGCGGAGCGTGTCCCGGCTCAGCGGCGCTCGTGGCGGCGTTGGTACGTACCGGACTCGCTCCGCCGAGGAGGCGCGACCCGCTCGGTCGGCGCCGTCTCCTGCCGCGGGGCGGCCACCGTCTCACCGACCCGGCCGCCGCCCTGCTGGCGGAGGCGCTGCGTCTCGTTCTCGGCGCGGTCCAGCCAGTCGGCCCAGCGCTGCTGCATCGGGCGGATCAGACCGCCGCCGACCCCGACGACGAGGATGCCCACCACCGCGGCCAGCACCGCGATGAGCACCGGCAGGGTCACCGTGGTGGCCACGCCGATCTGGTTCAGTGCGGCGATGACGCCGAGACCGAGGATGAACACACCCGCGGTGTTGGCCAGCAGCCTGCCGTAGCCGAGACCGCCGAGCGCGTCCGCGGCGAGGTCGCGGACCGCCCGCGCGATCAGCGCCGCCACCACCACGATGATCAGCGCCACGGCGAGCCGCGGCAGCCACGCGACCACGTTGTTGAGCAGCTGGGTGATCGGGTTGGTGGGGCCGAACGCGCTGAACGCCAACTGCAGGACGATCAGCACACCCGCGTAGTAGACGAACTTCCCCGCCAGGTCGCTGGCGCTGAACCGGCTGCGCTGGAAGTAGCTGCCCAGCCCGCCGCGCTCCAGGGCCCGGTCGAGGCCGACCCGGGCCAGGCCCTTGGCGACCAGGCGGCCGACGAGTTTGGCGATCAGCCAGCCCAGGATCAGGACGACGAGGAAGACGGCGAGCCTGGGGATGAAGGACACCACGGTCCCCCAGACATTGCCGACGCCCTGCCCGAGGTCGGTCACGGCCAGTGGTGTGAACATCTCATCTCCTCCCCCGAAGCGGTTCCGCCGGTCGGCGGCAGCCGGGAAGTCTCCCGACGGCGTGCCGTCGTGCCCGACCGAACCGGGAGAACGCCTGTCGTCCGGCGGCTACCCGGGAAACAGGCGGTGAACCATCGGGCCGTGGGGAGGAGCGGGGAGCGGGGTCAGCTGCGGGTGAGGTCCCACCCGCTGATGCCGCGCCAGGCCAGGCGGGCGATGAGCTGCTCGGCGGCGTCCTTGGGGATGGTGCCGCTGCTCAGCCAGTAGCGTGCGCTGGTCTCGGCCATGCCGACCAGGCCGATGCTGAGCAGGTGCGCCTCCTCGTCGGAGACGCTGGTGTCCTGCCGGATGACCTCGCCGATGAGTTCCGCGCAGCGGAGCGTGGTCTGTTCGGTCTTCTCCCGCACCGCCGGGAGGTTGCGCAGGTCGGACTCGAAGACCAGGCGGAACGCCTCGCCCTCGCCGGAGACGAAGTCGAAGTACGCCTGGAAGCTCGCGACGACCCGCTGACGGTTGTCGTCGGTGGACTGCAGCGCAGCACGCTGCTTTTCGACCAGGGCCTCGGAGTGCTGCTCCAGCAGCGCCAGGTAGAGTTCCAGCTTCCCGGGGAAGTGCTGGTACAGCACGGGTTTGGAGACCCCGGCGCGTTCGGCGATCTCGTCCATCGCCGCGGCGTGGTATCCCCGTTCCACGAAGACCTGCTGGGCCGCGGCGAGCAGTTGCCGTCGCCGGGCCACCCGGGGGAGCCGGTTTCCCCGTGGGCGGGCTTCTGAAGGAGCCGTCACCGCCACACCCTCCGAACTGTTCGCGGCGCCGTGCGCCGCGTCCTGGTCTGGCCGTCCCGACGGGCCCGAAGCCCGCCGGCGGCCAGAGTGCGTACCGGGCCATCTTACTCGGCCGTAATGAGCTGGGCCGGTCTGCCCAGGTCGCGGACGGGAATCCGGCTCACCGCTCAGCGGTAGTAGTCGTCCTCGTCCTCGGGGACCTCCAACGCCTGTTCGACCGCGTCGGCCTCGGGGACCTCCCACCCCCTCTCCAGTTCCGCGGCGAGGTCGAAGGACTCTTCCTCGTCGTCGGCGGTCCGCTGGTCCACGACGTCGGCCTCAGGCGCTTCGAGGGGGTGTTCGTCGTCGGGGACGTTCGGTGCGACGCGGGGACGCTCCGCTTCATCCGGCATGGGGCCTCCCGTGGTGGGCGCTGGTCGACATCGCTGCCGCCCCGCCGCCCCGTGGGCCGGCGGGGTACCACGAATCGGTGGTGACCTGCGGGGAAACAGTCAGGCGGGTAACGCTTCCGTTCCCGTATCCCCACCCGGGAATGATAAACCCCACCCCGTGGGTTGGGATAATGAGCAAGCCCGTAGCGTGCGAGGCGGTGAAGGTCCGCGCCCGCCGTGGGCACGCCGCGTCACCGATCGTTTGAGGAGCTGTTGTGTCGCTGCCGCCGCTGGTCGAACCAGCCGACGAGCTGACCGTTGACGAGGTGCAACGGTACTCACGCCACCTGATCATCCCCGACGTCGGCATGGACGGTCAGAAGCGTCTGAAGAACGCCAAGGTCCTGGTCGTGGGGGCGGGCGGGCTCGGCTCCCCCACGCTGCTGTACCTGGCCGCCGCCGGCGTGGGCACCCTGGGCATCATCGACTTCGACGTCGTGGACGAGTCCAACCTGCAACGCCAGGTCATCCACGGCCAGAGCGACCTCGGCAAGCCCAAGGCCGAGTCCGCCCGGGAGAGCATCGAGGAGATCAACCCGTACGTCAAGGTCGCCCTGCACCAGGAGCGCCTGGACTCCGGCAACGCCCTGGAGATCTTCGCGGGCTACGACCTGATCCTGGACGGAACGGACAACTTCGCCACCCGCTACCTGGTCAACGACGCCGCCGTGCTGCTGAACAAGCCGTACGTGTGGGGGTCGATCTACCGCTTCGACGGCCAGGTCAGCGTGTTCTGGAACGAGCACGGACCCAACTACCGCGACCTGTACCCCGAGCCGCCGCCGCCCGGAATGGTCCCCTCCTGCGCCGAGGGCGGCGTCCTGGGGGTGCTGTGCGCCGCGATCGGGTCGGTCATGGCCAACGAGGCGATCAAGCTGATCACCGGCATCGGCGATCCGCTGGTCGGCCGCCTGCTGATCTACGACGCCCTGGAGATGACCTGGCGGACCGTCAAGATCCGCAAGGACCCCAACGCCGAGCCGATCACCGAGCTGATCGACTACGAGGCGTTCTGCGGGACGATCCCCGAGGAGGCCCAGCAGGCCGCGATGGGCTCCACCATCACCGCCAAGGAACTCAAGGAGAAGATGGACAAGGGCGAGGACTTCTTCCTCGTCGACGTCCGGGAGAAGAACGAGTACGAGATCGTCAACATCCCGGGCGCGGTCCTCATCCCCAAGGGCGAGTTCCTCACCGGTGAGGCGTTCGCCAAGCTGCCCCAGGACAAGCAGATCATCCTGCACTGCAAGTCCGGCGGCCGCTCGGCCGAGGCCCTGGCCGCGGTCAAGAACGCGGGCTTCGCCGACGCCGTGCACGTCGGCGGCGGCGTGCTGTCCTGGATCGAGACCGTCGACCCGAGCCTGCCCCGGTACTGACACCGGCCGTGGCGTGGGGCCGCCGCACACCGCGGCGGCCCCACGTGCTCGTGTCCGCCGACGTGAGTTCCGCGCCGATCCGGGTAGCTGCCGTCGACGACGGGAGTACGGACCGGGAGGTGCACGATGGGCGGACGTTGGAGCGACTGGGCGGCCCTGGCGGCGGGGATCGCGACGGCCCTCAGCTGGATCTGGCACGGCATGTTCGGACCGGCCATGGTCGCGCTGTTCCTGCTCGGCCTGGCCACGGTGTTCACCGCGACGATCTGCCTCACCCGGCCGGGACTGGTCCTCGGCGAGGCGCTCCTGGCGGCGCTGGGCGTCCTGGTGTTCCTCACTCCCTGGCTGATCGGCTTCGCCGGGAAGCCCGTCGGAGCGTGGACCGCCTGGATCACCGGAGCCGTCATCGCGGTCATGGGAGTGGTGGGGCTGCCGCCGAGCCGCAGGGCCCGCCGCACCCAGGAACCGCACGGCCCCGACGGGTCGTGGACACGCTCGCCGACGGCGCACTCCCCGGTCGCCCCGGTCTGAGGATTCGGCGCCCGTTTCCGTCGGCGGCCCGCACTACAGTGTGCGGCATGCCACGATCCGACGGTTGTCCCAGCGAGTACGCGGAGCGGGTCCTCGAATTCGTCCGGACCATCCCGGCGGGGAAGGTCATGACCTACGGCGACGTCGCCGAGTACCTCGGCGCGGGCAGCGCCCGCTCGGTGGGGGCGGTCATGGCCGCCTGGGGAGCGGACGCGCCCTGGTGGCGGGTGGTGTTCGCGGACGGCACCCCGCCCTCCAGCCGCCCCGAGCGGGCGCTGCGGCGCTACACGGCGGAGGACACCCCGCTGCTCGCCGACCGGACCCGGGTCGACCTGGGCCGGGCCCGCTGGGACGGCAGGCCCTGAACCCGCCCGACTCCCGGGTGGGACGGGGACACGACGCGGTTGTCGTCGCCGTCTGGTGAACTAGGTCGGGTGAACACCCCCCCGTACCGCCTCGTACGCCGGGCCCAGCGCGCCGCACCCGCCCCGGACCTCGACGACGACCAGCGCCGGGTGGTCGACCACCGGGGCGGTCCGCTGCTCGTGCTCGCCGGACCGGGAACCGGGAAGACCACCACGATCGTCGAGGCGGTCGTCGACCGCGTCGACCGCCGGGGCGTGGACCCCTCGCGCGTGCTCGTGCTCACCTTCAGCCGCAAGGCGGCCCAGGAACTGCGGCAGCGCATCACCGCGCGGCTGCGGCGCACCACCCGCGAACCGCTCGCCCTGACCTTCCACAGCTACGCCTACGCCCTGATCCGCCGCGAGTTCCAGCTCGCGGGCGACCAGGCGCCCCGCCTGCTGTCCGGCCCCGAACAGCTGATGGAGGTCCGCGAACTCCTGCGGGGCGAACTCGCCGACGGCGCCGCCGAGTGGCCCGAACGGCTCCGTCCCATGCTGCACACCCGCGGCTTCGCCGAGGAGCTGCGCGACTTCCTCATGCGCGCCCAGGAACGCGGACTGGGCGCCGACGACATCCGGGAGCTCGGACGCCGCCACGCGCGGGCGGACTGGATCGCCGCCGGGAGCTTCCTGGAGCGCTACACCGGGCGGTTCGACGTCGCCCCGGTGCCCACCTTCAACTACGCCGAACTGGTCCGCATCGCCGCCAACCTGCTCAACGACCCCGAGGTGCAGGCGCGGGAGCGCGCCGCGCGGCAGATCGTGTTCGTCGACGAGTACCAGGACACCGACCCCGCCCAGGAGGAGCTGCTGCGCGCGCTGGCCGGGGACGGGCGCGACCTGGTCGCGGTGGGCGACCCCGACCAGTCCGTCTACGGCTTCCGGGGCGCCGACGTGCGCAACATCCTGGACTTCCCGGACCGGTTCCGCACCGCGGCGGGCGACCCCGCCCCCGTGGTGGCGCTGCGCACCTGCCGCCGCAGCGGCCCCGCACTGCTGGAAGCCTCCCGCAGCCTCGCCCAGCGGCTGCCCGCCGTGCCCGGCCCCGAGGGGGAGGGGGTCAACGCCCACCGCCGGCTCGTCCCCGTCGAGGACGCCGAACCGGGCCGGGCCAGGGTGCTGCTCGCAGAGAGCCCCGCCCAGGAGGCCGCCGTCATCGCCGACATCCTGCGCCGCGCCCACCTCATCGACGGCGTGCCGTGGTCGCGTATGGCGGTGCTGGTACGTTCGGCCACACGGCAGGTGCCGGTGCTGCGCCGCGCCCTGATCGCCGCCGACGTCCCGGTGGTCGTCAGCGGCGACGAACTGCCGCTGGCCGCCGAACCGCTGGTGCGGTCCATGCTGCTGCTCCTGCGCTGCGCGCTGCACCCCGACAGCCTCGACGAGAACGCCGCCCGCGAACTGCTGACCAGCGCGTTCGGGGAGGCCGACGGCATCAGGCTGCGTCGGCTCGGCCGGGCGCTGCGGCGGCTGGAACTGGACGCCGGAGGCAACCGCCCCGCCGCGGCCCTGCTCGCCGAGATCCTCCGCGACCCCCGCGACCTGGTGATGGTCGACCCCGAGGTGCGGGCGCCCGCCGACCGTGTCGCCACCCTGCTGCGCCTGGTCCGCGACAGCACGGCCGAGGGCGCCTCCGCCGAGGAGGTGCTGTGGCGGATGTGGCACCACTCGGGGCTGGCCGACCGGCTGCTGCGGGCCAGCCAGGCGGGCGGGCGGCGCGGTGCGGCCGCGGACCGGGAGCTGGACTCGGTGGTGGCGCTGTTCGAGAACGCCGCGCGCTACTGCGACCGGCTGCCGCCCGGCACCCCGGAGGGGTTCCTGGAGGACCTGGAGGCCCAGGAGATCCCCGGCGACACGCTCGCCGAGCACGCCCCCCAGGGCGAGGCGGTGCGCATCCTCACCGCGCACCGCTCCAAGGGACTGGAGTGGGACCTGGTCGTGGTGGCCGGGGTGCAGGAGGGCGACTGGCCGGACCTGCGGCTGCGCGGCTCCCTGCTGGGTGTCGAGCACCTGCTGGACACGGTCTCCGGGTTCGCCGAGACCTCCCCGGCCGCGGTGGTGTCCAAGCTGCTGGACGAGGAGCGGCGGCTGTTCTACGTCGCGCTCACCCGGGCCCGGCGGGAACTGGTGGTCACCGCGGTCGGCGGCGAGGACACCGAGGAGCGGCCCTCCCGCTTCCTCGCCGAGCTCGGCCTCGGCGACCCCGAACGGCTGGCGCCGGGACGGCGGTGGCTGTCGCTGCCCGCACTGGTCGCCGACCTGCGCTCGGCCCTGCTCGACCCGCGCAGCGAGGCGCCGGTGCGCCGTGCCGCGGCCGCCCACCTGGCCCGGCTGGCCGACGAGGGGGTGCGGGGGGCCGATCCCGCCGAGTGGTACGCCCTCACCGAACTGTCCGACGACTCCCCGCTGGTGCTCGACGGCGAGCAGATCCGCGTCTCCCCGTCCCAGGTGGAGAAGTTCGGCGCCTGCGAGCTGCGGTGGATGCTGGAGACGGCGGCGGGCGCGCAGAAACCGCACACCTCCTCCGGGCTGGGCAGCATCGTGCACGCCCTGACGGTGCTGGCCGCCGAGGACGCCGGCCTGCCGGAGATCCTGCGGCGCATGGACCAGATCTGGTCGGACCTGGACTTCGGCGGCCCCTGGTACGCGGAGAAGCAGCGGGAGCGGGCCGAGGAGATGCTGCGGCGGTTCCTGGGCTGGCAGAAGGAGAACCCCCGGGAGCTGGTCGCCACCGAGGAGGGGTTCCGGGTCGAGGTCGACGGCATCGAGATCGTGGGCCGGGTGGACCGGCTGGAACGCGACGACCAGGGGCGCGGCGTCGTCGTCGACATCAAGACCGGGACGGCGGTGCCGGACCGGGAGATCGGCCGCCACCCGCAGCTCGGCGTCTACCAGCTGGCGGTGCTGATGTCGGCGTTCGAGCACTACGGCCTGACCGATTCGGGCGGCGCGGCCCTGGTGCAGATCGGCGACGGGCGCCGGACCGCGAAGGAGCAGGCGCAGCCCGCACTGGCCGAGGACCCGGACCCGGACTGGTCGAAGCGGCTGGTCCGCGAGGTGGCCTCCGGCATGGCGGGGGCGCGGTTCCGGGCGACGGCCGGCCCCTCGTGCCGCCACTGCTCGGTCCGCGCCAGCTGCCCGGCCCAGAGCGAGGGCGACCGCGTGGAGTGACGCGGGCCCCGAAGGACAGTGGTCACGGCCCTGGAACCGGAACCGGCGGCGTTCCCGGCTCCGGGGCCCTGATCACCGCCGACCGGTGCCCGCCGGGGAGTGGTCTGCGAGAATGCCCGGGTCAGCACAGCAGACAGGGCAGGACCCCCCATGACCGACGTCTACGGACCCGCGCAGCTCGCGCGGCTGCTCGGGTTGCCCGAACCCACCCCGGAGCAGGCCGCCGTCATCGCCGCACCGCTGCGTCCCGGGCTGGTGGTGGCCGGGGCCGGCTCCGGCAAGAGCGAGACCATGGCCGCCCGGGTGGTGTGGCTGGTCGCCAACGGGCACGTGCGCCCCGAGCACGTGCTCGGCCTCACCTTCACCCGCAAGGCCGCCGCCGAACTCGCCGAACGCGTCCGCAAACGGCTCGACCAGCTGCGCGGCGCGGGCGCGGTGCCCGACGAGGTGCTCGACGGCGAACCCACCGTCGCCACCTACCACTCCTACGCCATCCGCCTGGTCGGCGACCACGCGCTGCGCGAGGCCGTGGAACCGAACACCCGCCTGGTCTCCCCGGCCGTGGCCTGGCAGCTCGCCCACCGCGTGGTCAGCACCTACGACGGGCCGATGGACGCGGTCACCTCCGCCCCCTCCACCGTGGTCCGCGACGTCCTCGCCCTGGCCGGGGAACTCGCCGAACACCTGCGCACCCCCGACGACGTGCGCGAGTTCGGCTCCTGGCTGCGTTCGCGCGCCGCGGGCCTGAAGAAGATCCCCGCCCCCGTCCGCGACCTGCTCGCCACCCAGAACCACCGCGAGCAGCTGCTCCCGCTGCTGGAGCGGTTCGCCCAGCTCAAGGCGGACCGCGAGGTGATGGACTACGACGACCAGATCGCGCTGGCCGCCCGCATCGCGCAGCGCCACCCCGAGGTCGGCCTGATCGAACGCGGCCGCTACCAGGTGGTGCTGCTCGACGAGTACCAGGACACCAGCCACGCCCAGCTCGTGCTGCTGCGGTCGCTGTTCGGAGACGGCCACCCGGTCACCGCGGTCGGCGACCCCTGCCAGTCCATCTACGGCTGGCGCGGCGCCAGCGCGGGCAACCTGGTCAGCTTCCCCACCCACTTCCCGGAGCGGCCCGGCAGGCCCGCGGCGGTCCGCCAGCTGTCCACCAGCTTCCGCAACGGCGAACGGGTGCTGGAGGTCGCCAAGCGCATCGCCGAGCCGCTGCGCGCCGAGGCCGAGGACGTCCCCGTGCTCTACCCGGGGCCGGCGCGCGTCGGCCGGGGCCGGGTCACCTGCGCCCTGCTGCGCACCGAGACCGAGGAGGCCGCCTGGATCGCCGAGCAGATCGACCTGGCGCTGCGGGAGTCGGCGGACCGGCACACCGCGCCCGACGGCCTGCCCTGGCCCGAACAGGAGGCCCGGGGGCCGCTCGGCTACGGCGACGTCGCGGTGCTGTGCCGCAAACGCTCCCAGTTCCCCGTGATCCGCCACGCGCTGGAGGAGCGCGGCATCCCCGTCGAGGTCGTCGGGCTGGGCGGGCTCATCGAGGTGCCCGAGGTGCGCGACATCGTCGCCACCCTGCGGGTGCTGCACGACCCCACCGCCGGGCACGAACTCGCCCGGCTGCTCACCGGGCCGCGCTGGCGGCTGGGGCCGCGCGACCTGGTCGCGCTCAACAAGCGCGCCGTGGAGCTGGCCCGGGAGGCCCGCCGCGACCTGCGCGGCCCGGCCGCGCAGGAGGCCGAGGAGGAGGCCGACCCGCTGCGGCGGACCGTGCTGGACCTGACCGCCGAGACGGGAAG
This sequence comes from Thermobifida alba, assembly GCF_023208015.1. Classification (NCBI taxonomy): domain Bacteria; kingdom Bacillati; phylum Actinomycetota; class Actinomycetes; order Streptosporangiales; family Nocardiopsidaceae; genus Thermobifida; species Thermobifida alba. The sequence goes on from NZ_CP051627.1 coordinate 4,597,612, forward strand.
CCTCGTCGACGCGCTCGACGACCTCGGCCCCGCCGAACGCTACTCCGAGGCGGGCTACCGGCGGCTGCGCGCCCTCGCCGAGGAGCTGCGGACGCTGCGCGGCCAGGTCGCCCAACCGCTGCCCGACCTGATCACCGAGGTGGAGCGGGTCCTCGGCCTCGACGTGGAGGTGGGCGCACGGCCCGGCCGGGACCAGGCCGCCGCCCGCGCCGACCTGGACGCGTTCGTGGACGCCGCGGTGCGCTTCTCCGGCTCCACCGACGCGCCCACCCTGCACGCGTTCCTCGCCTACCTGGACTCCGCCGAGGACACCGAGCACGGCCTGGCCCCCGGCGAGCGGATCGGTTCCAGCGACACCGTCAAACTCATGACGGTGCACGCCGCCAAGGGGCTGCAGTGGCCGGTGGTGGTCGTGCCCGGGCTCAGCCAGGGCCAGTTCCCCGGGGTCGCCAGAACCGTGAAGAGCTGGACCGGCAAGGCCGCGGAACTGCCGTTCGCGCTGCGCGGCGACCGGGCGGGCCTGCCCGACCTGCCGGACGTGACCGCCGAGGACCTCAAGCGCTTCACCGCGGCCGAACGCGACCGCGAGCTGATGGAGCAGCGCCGCCTCGCCTACGTGGCGGTGACCCGCGCCGCGTTCGCGCTGCTGTGCACCGGGCACTGGTGGGGGCGGCAGGCCCAGCGCAGACGCGGCCCCTCGGTCTTCCTGGAGGAGGTGCGGGAGGTGTGCGAGGCGGGCGCGGGCCGCGTCGCACTGTGGACCGACCCGCCCGGCGACGACGAGCACAACCCCGAACTGGTCGAGGACGCCCCCGTGGTCTGGCCGTCGGACGGGGACACCCGCCGCGACGCCGCCGCACGGGCCGCCGACCTGGTGACGCGCTACCGGAACGGGGCCTGGGAACGGGAGTTGGGCCTGCTGGACCGCGCCGTGCTGCGGCCGGCGGCGCGCCGCCGGATCCGCGACTGGGCGCGCGACGTGGAGCTGCTGCTGCGCCACCGCGCCGCCGAGCCGCACGACGGGCGGGCCGTCGAGGTGGAGCTGCCCGCCCACCTGACCGTGTCCGCGCTGGTGTCGCTGGCCCGCGACCCCGCCGCGCTGGCCCGGCAGATCCGCCGTCCGCTGCCGCGGCCGCCGGCGCCGCACACCCGCCGGGGCACCGCCTTCCACACCTGGCTGGAACGGCGCTTCGGCCAGCAGAGCCTGGTCGACCCCGACGAACTGCCCGGCGCCGCCGACGGCCCCGTGGACGTCGACACCGAGCTGGAGGAGTTGCAGCGCCGTTTCGAGCAGAGCGAGTGGGCCGACCGCACCCCGCTGGACGTGGAGGTCTCCTTCGAGACCGGCATCGGCGACCGGCTGGTGCGGGGCCGGATGGACGCGGTCTTCCACGACCCGGAGAACGACGTCTACGACGTGGTGGACTGGAAGACCGGGCAGCCGCCCACCACGGCCCGGGAGCGCCGCGCGGTGGCCGTGCAACTGGCCGCCTACCGGGTGGCCTGGGCCCGGATCGCCGACGTGCCCCTGGACCGGGTGCGCGCCGCCTTCCACTACGTCCGCCACGACGAGACGGTCCGCCCCGCGGACCTGTTGGACGCCGCGGGCCTGGCCGCGCTCATCAACGCGGTCCCCGAACCCGGAGCGGGACCGGGGGACGGGGACGGGCCGGCGGACGGCTGAGGGCCTCCGGTCCCGCCCCGCCGACCGGGGCGCGGCGGCCCGGTTCCGAAGCCGACCGGGCGTCCCCGACGCCGCGCGAGAATCCCGCCGGCACGACCGGACAGGGAAAGCCCTGCTTTTTTGAGGTGAGCCTTGCCTGACCGGGACTGGGTTTTCCCGGGCGGGGGTTCCGGCGCCTCCTGACGTCCTGGAGAAAATGTGTACCCGCGTTGTCCCCGGGTATCGTCCAAAAAACGGAAGAAAAAGCGGGAAGAGGCTGCGCGGGAGGTCTCCGCAGCGGCCCGCGCCCGACGGAGTGTGCCCGACGGAGCCCCGTGAGCCCAGCTCCTCCCGGTTTTCTCGGGGCAGTCGAGGAGCGGGGCACCTCGCGCGGCCGTCGCGGAGAAAGAACTTCGACCAGGCTTGCCTAACTTTGGTTCGCCTATCCTGAAAACAGTTAACAAAGGCTTTCCTCAGTGGCAGGAATCATTATTCCCCCGCTTTCTCCATTTCTTTTTCCGTGTTATTTTCACAGAGAGTCCGAGGGGTGGTTTCCCGGTGGTTCCGGGAACCGCCCGGGGCCGCGTCGGGGACGCGTTGCCCGGGCCCGGAGGAGAAGGGAAACGCAGCGCAGACATGAAGGGGACCGTGCAGCTCACAGAACGTCCGGACACCACCGTGCAGACCGGTGACCACCGCGGGACCCGTACCGGCGGACTCGCACAGCGGCTCAACGCACTGCGTGCGGGGGTCCTCGGCGCCAACGACGGCATCGTCTCCACCGCGGCCGTCGTCGTCGGCGTGGCCGGAGCCACCACCGACACGGGGCCGATCCTCACGGCCGGCCTCGCCGCCTCGATCGGCGGCGCCGTGTCCATGGCGCTCGGCGAGTACGTCTCCGTCAGCAGCCAGCGCGACAGCGAACGCCACCTCATCGAGCGGGAGCGCCGGGCCCTGGCCGCCGACCCCGAGGGCGAACTGCGTGCCCTGGCCCGCAGCTACGAGGAACGCGGCATCTCGGCGGCCACCGCGCGGCGCGCCGCCGAGGAGCTCTTCGCCCGCGACGCCCTGGAAGCCCAGATGCGCGAGCGGCACAACATCGACCCCGACGAGGTCACCAGCCCCTGGCACGCCGCACTCGCCTCGTTCCTGGCCTTCACGGTCGGCGCGCTGCTGCCGATGCTCGCGATCCTGCTGCCGCCCCCCGAACTGCGGGTGCCGGTGGCGTTCGGCGCGACCCTGCTGGGCCTGGCGCTGACCGGAGCGGTGGCCGCCGGCATCGGCGGCGGCTCGCAACTGCGCGCGGCGGCACGGGTGACCGTCGGCGGCGCGTTGGCCCTGGCCGCCACCTACCTCATCGGGTCGCTGCTCGGCACCGCCGGCGTCGTCTGACCGTCCCGCACGACGCCGGCGGCCGCTCCCCGCGCCGCCCCAGGCGCGGGGGCGCGGTCCGTCGCACGCTCCGACCGGTCGTAGGCTCGGTACGGCACCGGCGCCGTACCGAGAGGAGAGACGACACGATGGACGTGCGAGCCCACATCCAGGCGAACCGGGACGAGTTCGTCGCCACGCTCAGCGAGTGGCTCGCCATCCCGTCGATCTCCGCCGACCCCGCCCACCACGGCGACGTGCGCCGCTCCGCCGAATGGCTGGCCGACCACCTCAGGCGGACCGGCTTCCCCACGGTCGAGATCTGGGAGACCCCCGGACTGCCCGCGGTCTTCGCCGAGTGGCCCGCGGCCGACCCCGACGCCCCCGCCGTCGTCGTCTACGGACACCACGACGTGCAACCGGTCGACCCCGTCGAGGCGTGGCAGACCGACCCGTTCACCCCCACGGTGCGCGGCGACCAACTGGTCGGCCGCGGCGCCTCCGACGACAAGGGGCAGGTCCTCTTCCACACCCTGGGCCTGCGCGCCAACCTGGCCGCCTCCGGGGCCGACGCCCCGCCGGTCACGATCAGACTCCTGGTGGAGGGCGAGGAGGAGTCCGGCTCACCGCACTTCGCGGACCTGCTCACCCGCCACCGCGACCGGCTCGCCTGCGACGTCGTGGTGATCTCCGACACCACCATGTGGGGGGCGGACACCCCGTCGATGTGCGTGGGCATGCGCGGACTCACCGACTGCCAGATCGACGTCTACGGCCCCCGTACCGACCTGCACAGCGGCTCCTTCGGCGGAGCCGCCCCCAATCCGGCGCGCGCCCTGGCCGCGCTGCTGGCCGGACTGCACGACGCCGACGGCCGGGTCGCCATCCCCGGCTTCTACGACGAGGTCGTCGAGGCCTCCGAGGCCGAGCGCGCCAGCATCGCCGCACTCCCCTTCGACGAGTCCGAATGGCTGGCCGACGCCGCCAGCGACGCGGCGGTCGGCGAAAAGGGCTACAGCATCCTGGAACGGGTCTGGCTGCGGCCCACCGCCGAGGTCAACGGCGTATGGGGCGGGTACACCGGGCAGGGCGGCAAGACGATCGTGCCGCGCTCGGCCCACGCCAAGCTCAGCTTCCGCCTCGTCCCCGACCAGGAACCGGCGCTCATCCAGGAACGGGTCCGCCGCTACGTGCACGACAACCTGCCGCCGGGGGTGCGCGCCGAGGTCCGCTTCCACGGCCCCGGGGTGCGTCCGTGCGCCTCCGACCTGGACTCGGCGGCGGTACGCGCCGCCCGGGAGGCCATGAGCCGGGCGTTCGGCACCGAGGTCCACTACACCCGGGAGGGCGGCAGCGGCCCCGAGGCCGACCTCGCCGACATCCTGGAAGCGCCCCTGGTGTTCGTCGCGGCGGGCCTCAACTCCGACCGCATCCACGCCCCCAACGAGAAGGTGGAGATCCCGCTGCTGCTCAAGGGCGCCGAGACCGTCGCCTACCTGTGGGACTCCTACGCCACCGTGCTGCGCGGCCGGGACGGGGGGAGATGATGGACGAACAGCTCCTGCTCCCCGCCCTGTCCCGGGGAACGCTGGACAGCGCCGGAAGCCGACGCAGGGACGAGCGGTGGCTGGCCGATGCCTGGGCCGACGAGCGCACCCGCGTCCTGGTGCTGGAACGCGGCGACCCGGAGCGGTACGGCTGGCGGCGGGCCCTGGAACGCCACGCCCGCTTCCTGGTCACCACCGGCACCCCCCACCCCGAACTGGTGTTCCGCAGTCCCGCGCAGGCCCCCGAAGGAGAGCGCTACCTGCTGGCGGAGGACACCGACGGCACCGCCTACTTCGCGGTGCGGGCCGAACCGGGAACGGAGCCGGACATCCCGCCGGGAACCGAACCCGCCTCGCTGCGCCGTGTCGGCGCGCTCCTCAGCGGACGCGACGCGGGACTGGCCACCCACGCCGTGGCGCTCGCCAACTGGCACGCGGAGAACGGCTTCTGCTCCCGGTGCGGATCGCCCACCCGGATCGAGGCCGCCGGACACGTGCGGATCTGCGACAGGGACGGCGGCGAGCACTTCCCCCGGATGGACCCGGCCGTGATCATGCTGGTCCACCGGGAGGTCGACGGCGTCGAACAGTGCCTGCTCGCCCACAACCCGGCCTGGCCCGAGGGGCGCTACTCGGTCCTCGCCGGATTCGTGGAACCCGGCGAGTCCCTGGAGCAGGCCGTGGCCCGGGAGGTCGCCGAGGAGGTGGGGATCGCGGTCGCCGGCCCCGTCTACGCGGGGTCGCAGCCGTGGCCGTTCCCGCGCAGCCTGATGGTCGGCTACTTCGCCCGGGCCGTGGGCAGCGCGCCCCGCACCGACCACGAGGAGATCGCCGACATCCGCTGGTTCGCCCGGGAGGAACTGCGCGACGCGGTCGAGCGCGGCGAGATCCTGCTGCCCGGCCCCGTCTCCATCGCCCACAAGCTCATCGAACGCTGGTACGGGGGGCGGCTCCCGCACAGCGAGTGGACGAGCCGGTAGGGGGCCGCCGGGACGGGAGGCGGCGCGGCACCCGCCTAGCCGGCGCGGCGCGACTGCCGCGCCTGGACCGCCGACCCCTCCCGGGCCAACTCCTCGGGAAGGGCGATGAGCGGGTTGCGGGTGCTGTCCACCACTTCCTGGGCCAGTACGGCCACCTTCTTCCCCCGGCAGCGGGCGGCGCGGCGCAGCCGTTCGAAGGCCGTGCGCGGGGAGATCCGGTGCCGTTCGGCGAGCACCCCGATGGCCTGTTCGACCGCCACCCGGGTGCGCAGCGCGTGCTCCAGCTGCAGCACCGTCACCCGCAGCCGCTCCGTCTCGGACAGGCCGGACGTCGCCTTGGGCGGTGTGGGAAGGCCGGTCGACCAGACCCCGTCGGCCAGCAGGTCGGCGAGGATCATGGCGTTGAGCAGATCGGGGAGTTCCTCCTCGGTGCCGTCGACCCGCCAGCCCGTCGACTCCCGACGGATCAGAGCACCCCGGGTTGCGGTCCTGCGGTCATGTCCGCGGCGAGCCGATGTGTGTGTTGTCACGCCTTCCCTCCCCGTACCTCTGCGGCGGTGGGGTGCCGCCGCCCGGCACCGGGCGGCGGCACACCCTCACGACTGGGCTGCGAGTTTCTGCTTGACCTCGGCCAGCGACGGGTTGGTCAGCGCCGTACCGTCGGCGAAGACCAGGGTCGGAACGGTCTGGTTGCCGCCGTTGACCCGCATCACGACCTCCGCCGCCTCTGGGTCGCGCTCGATGTCGACCTCCGTGACGGGAATGCCCTCGCGCGCGAGCTGGCTCTTCAGTCTCTTGCAGAAGCCGCACCAGGGAGTCGTGTACATGGTGATCTGTGCGGTGGTGGGGGTCGCCATAGCGTGTCGGCTCTCCTTTGCTGTCACCTGGTTTCGGCGTTGGACGCCAATTGCCCCAACACGAACCACCACGTTCCGCTTCCCCGAGCGGTTCGCATGCCCTGTCTGACGCCGTTGGTCGCGCTGCGGTTCCGACGAATTGCCCTCGGCGACCGCGGTGTCCACAGGCCGCCGAAGTGACACCGGCGCACCGTGGAACACGGGGATACTGGAGGGGCTGGGCGGACGGTCGGGGCGCGGCGACGGATGCGGAGCGTGTGTCGGTCGCAGGGGCCCGGACCGAACCGGACGGAGGGAGAGGGGCGTTCATGGGGTCAGACGGAGCGGGTGTGCCACGTCCGACGGGAGCCTCGGCGGACACGGCCGTCCCGCGGGGAGGGACGCCCTCCGCGGAGGAGCTCCTGCGCGGCCTCGACCCCGAACAGCTGGAGGCGGCCCGGTCGGTGCGCGGCCCGGTGTGCATCCTCGCCGGGGCCGGAACCGGTAAGACCCGGGCCATCACCCACCGCATCGCCTACGCCGTGGCCACCGGTGTCGTCCCCGAACAGCAGGTCCTCGCCGTGACCTTCACCACGCGGGCCGCGGGGGAGATGCGGGGGAGGCTGCGGGCGCTGGGCGCCCCCCGGGTGCAGGCCCGCACCTTCCACGCCGCCGCGCTGCGCCAGCTCTCCTACTTCTGGGCCGACGCGGTCGGCGGCCCCAGACCCACCCTCATCGACAGCAAGATCAGGACGGTCGCCTCGGCCGCGCGCTCCTGCGGCTTCCAGGTCGACCGCTCCGAACTGCGTGACCTCGCCACCGAGATCGAATGGGCGAAGGTCACCCAGACGCGCCCCGTCGACTACGAGAACACCGTCGCCAAGGAGGGGCGCACCCCGCCGATGCCGCCGCGCGACGTCGCCCGCGTCTACGAGGCCTACGAGGAGCTGCGCAGCGAGCACAACCTGCTCGACTTCGAGTCGATGCTGGAACTCACCGCGGCGATGATCCACGAGCGGCCGGACATCGCCGAGCGGATCCGCAGCCAGTACCGCTACTTCGTGGTCGACGAGTTCCAGGACGTCAACCCGTTGCAGAAGCTGCTGCTGGACGCCTGGCTGGGGGACCGCGACGACATCTGCGTCGTCGGCGATCCCAGCCAGACCATCTACACCTTCGCCGGAGCCACCCCCGCCTACCTCACCGGCTTCCGGGAGGCCTACCCGCACGCCACGTTCGTCCGGCTGGTGCGCGACTACCGGTCCACGCCGCAGGTGGTCAGGGTCGCCAACACCGTGCTCCGGGCGGCCGGTTCCGGCGCGGCCCCCCGCGAGCACCGCATCGAACTCGTCGCCCAGCGCCCCGACGGCCCCGAGCCCTCCTACACCGAGTACGACGACGAGCCCGCCGAGGCCACCTCGGTGGCCGGGAAGATCAGCGCGCTCATCGACTCGGGGGTGCCCGCCCGGGAGATCGCGGTGCTGTTCCGCACCAACGCCCAGTCCGCCGCCTACGAGCAGGCGCTCGGCGACGCCGGAGTGCCCTACACGGTGCGCGGCGCCGCCCAGTTCTTCGACCGTCCCGAGATCCGCGCGGCCCTGCACACGCTGCACGGCGCGGCCCGGGGCGACGACGGCGCGCCGATGGTCGCCACCGTCCGGCACCTGCTGCAGCCGCTCGGCCTGACCGAGCAGCCCCCCGAGGGCCGCCAGGCGCGCGAGAAGTGGGAGTCGCTGGCCGCGCTCGCCCAGCTCGCCGAGGACGTCGCCGCCCAGCGGCCCGGGGCGGGGCTCGCGGACTTCGTCGCCGAACTCCAGGCCCGCGCGGCCACCGAGCACGCCCCCGGGTTCGAGGGGGTGACCCTCGCCTCGCTGCACGCGGCCAAGGGCCTGGAGTGGGACGCGGTGTTCCTGGTGGGACTCACCGAGGGCATGCTGCCGATCGTCTACGCGGAGACCCCCGAGCAGGTCGAGGAGGAGCGCCGCCTCTTCTACGTCGGCGTCACCCGGGCCCGGGAGCACCTGCACATGTCGTGGTCGCTGGCCCGCTCCCCGGGCGGCCGCCGGACCCGCAAGCCTTCGCGTTTCCTGGACGGGCTGCGGCCCGAGTCGCCGTCCCCGGCCGGCCGGCGTGGCGAACCCCGCAGGAGGAAGGACCGCGTGCTGCGGTGCCGGGTGTGCGGCGCGACCCTGCTGGAGGCGGCCGAACGCAAACTGGGGCGCTGCCTGGACTGCCCGTCCCCCTACGACGAGGAGCTGCTGGAACGGCTGCGGCAGTGGCGGCGCGAGGTCTCCGCCGCGCAGAAGGTGCCGGCCTACGTCGTCTTCACCGACGCCACCCTGCAGGCGATCGCCGAGCAGGAGCCGCCCGACACGGCGCAGCTGGCGCGGATATCCGGTGTGGGGGAGGCGAAACTGAAACGCTACGGTGAAGCAATCCTGGCGCTCTGTGCGGGTGCTACGCCCGAGCAGGTCAGCAAGGCCGACAGAGAGGAGACGCCGTGAGCGAACCACCGGGGCGGGAGTCCGCACACCCCGCCGAGCCCAACCAGGACCTGCAGGAACTGCTGGACATCCTCGATCTGGAGAAGATCGAGGTGAACATCTTCCGCGGCCGCAGCCCCGCCGAGGGGCCGCAGCGGATCTTCGGCGGACAGGTCGCGGGGCAGGCGCTGGTCGCGGCGGGACGCACCGTCACCGAGGAGCGGTTCGTCCACTCGCTGCACGCCTACTTCATCCGCCCCGGGGACCCCTCCGTCCCGGTGATCTACGAGGTCGACCGGGTTCGGGACGGGCGTTCCTTCACCACCCGCCGGGTCACCGCGATCCAGCACGGCAAGGCGATCTTCACCCTGTCGGCCTCCTTCCACCGGTCCGAACCTGGGCTGTCGCACCAGGTCCCGATGCCGCAGGTGCCTCCGCCCGAGGAACTGCCCACCATGCGGGAGCGGCTGCTCCAGGTGCTCGGCCGGGTGCCCAAGTCGGCCGACTGGCATCCCATCGAGTGGCGCCCGGTCGGTCCGCTCTCCTACGAGGTGCAGCGTGACCGGAGCCTCATCCGCACCGAGAACCCGGTCTGGCTCAAGGTCAACGGGAAGGTGCCCGACGACCCGCTGCTCCAGGTCTGCCTGATGACCTACGCGTCGGACATGACCCTGCTCGACACGGTCCTGCTGGCGCACGGACGCACCTTCTCCGGCATCTCCATGGCGAGTCTGGACCACGCCATGTGGTTCCACCGCCCGTTCCGCACGGACGAGTGGCTGCTGTACGCCCAGGAGACCCCGGTGGCCAGCGGAGCGCGCGGACTGGCGCGCGGGCTGGTCTACACCCGCTCCGGAGAACTGGTCTGCTCGGTCGTCCAGGAGGGGCTCATCAGGATCGTGGACGACGAGTGACGCCGGTGGCGGCGGGGGTGATTCCGCGGCCGGATCCGGACACTGTCCCAGGTCAAAAATAGGTTGCCGATTTTCGGCGACCCGTTCTAGTCTGAACTCATCGAGTCCGCGCCCGTCACGGGAGAAGATCCCGGTGACCGCACAGCAAAGGAGGTGCTCCGATCAAATGGCAACGCTGATCAATGGTCTCGATATGCCCATGGGCGATGCCTGGAGCACCGCCATCGGCAGTGGTGCGCGCGCGAATGTGTCGTATGCGTCCGGCAGGATCTCGACCACCGGTGAACCGGAAGAGTCGGGAAGCCTCCGCGTCAAGCACCGCCAGGAGACGCAGCAGTTTGCAGGAGCCCGGCGCCCCCGGGGCGCAGTGGGGAAGTGTCCACTGAGACATCCGGTCTGACGGTCCAGGCCGGGTAGTCCTCCCAGTGGCCGCGGGTCCCCACACACGGGGCCGCGGCCTTTTTGGTGTTCCGAATCCTCCCTCTCCAGCGAAAGAGCGGAAGTGTCGGAACGCGTGTAGGCCGAGGCCCCGGAAAACCGGGCCGAAAAGGCCCGGTGTCCTTGTTGCCTACCGCGTTGATACCAAAGAAAAAACAGGGAGGACGCCGATGCTTGCGTCGGTCCTTGAGTCCCCGTGGTTGGAGGGGGTCGAGATCCCCTGCCGCTCCCAGCCCGACCTCTTCTTCGCCGAGGCGCCGGCCGACGTCGAGGCGGCCAAGGCGCTGTGCGTGGACTGCCCGGTCCGGGAACAGTGCCTCGCCGGTGCGCTGGAGCGCCGTGAGCCCTGGGGAGTGTGGGGAGGACAGCTGCTGGTGAGCGGCCAGGTGGTCGCCCGCAAGCGCCCGCGCGGCCGTCCCCGCAAGAACGCCGAACCGATCGCCGCGTAGTCTCCAGCGTTTCTCGGTTGTCCACGACGCCCCACGACCAAGCCACGAAAGAGAGCCACCATGCCGCTGCACGAATTCAACCGGTCCCAGCAGAGAACCTCCGACCTCGGAGCACAACGTCAACGCCGCCGAATCGGGGCCCGGCAGCTGCGCGCCCTGCTGCGGGAGCGGCGCCGTACCGAGAGGCAGACCGTACAAACACGGGTGACACACCGGTATTGACGCCGCTGCTGTCACCGCCGAACGGGTGGGACGGTCCACGACCGTCCCACCTCCTCCTATCGCCCTGTCAGAAAAAGAGATTTTCGACACACTCGAACGTGGCCGGAATCGGCCCCGGCGGAAGGGAACGGAAAACGGCCACCGGTCCGGAGCACCCGAGGCGGTGCGGGACACGCGTTCCTGCCGGACACGGTCACGGCGATCCGGCCGGGACGGCGCCCTCGCCCCCGGAGGGCCGCACGACTCTGGGCTAACGTGAAAACCGTGCCTCCAGAACCGCGAGTTGAGGTGCGCCGGAGCTCCCGTCGTCGGCGGACCGTCTCGGCCTATCGCGACGGGGACAGGACGGTCGTCCTGGTGCCGGCGGGCCTGTCCGCCGCCGAAGAGCAGCGGTGGGTGGAACTCATGCTGCGACGGCTGCGCAACGGTGCGCACCGCCGCCCCAGCGACACGGCGCTGCGCACCCGGGCGCTGGAGCTCGCCGAACGCTACCTGGGCGGACAGGTGCGCCCCTCCAGCGTGCGGTGGGTGGACAACCAGAACACCCGCTGGGGCTCGTGCTCCCCGGCCGACGGATCGATCCGGATCTCGCGCAGGCTGTCGCGCATGCCCGGCTGGGTCGTCGACTACGTGCTCATCCACGAACTCGCCCACCTCGCCGTCCCCGGCCACGGACCGGAGTTCTGGCAGCTCGTGAACCGCTATCCCCGCAGCGAGCGGGCCCGCGGCTACCTGGAAGGCGTCAGCGACGCACCGCGGCTGATCGCCGAGGAGCGGGGACGGGACGAACACGCCCCGGACACCGGGGACGACGGAGGGGACTGACCCAGCCTCCTGGAGCGCGACGTGAGACGCATGACCGTGGTCGTCGTGACCGCCGAACCGTCCCCGGCCTGCCCGCCGGAGGTCGACCCCGTCGAGTTCCGGCTGGCGATGGCCGAGGACGTCTACGAGACGGCCGCCGAGGTCCGGTTGAGCGGCACCGCGCTGGCCTGCTGCGGAGACGCCGGGTTCACCGCCCGCGCCGCCGAGTTCACCTGGCCGGACACCCCGGTGTTCGCCGTGCGCGCCGCCGATCCCCTCCGCGACGCCTGCGCCGTGCTCACCGACAGCGGTGTCGACCAGGCGGTGTTCCTCGCCGCCGACGCCCCCGACCTGCCGCCGCTGCTGGTGGGCGCACTCTTCCGGGCCCTGGGCAGCGCCGAGGCGGCGCTCTGCCCGGCCCGCGGCGGCGGTCTGGTGGCGCTGGCCGTGCGACTCCCCCTGCCCGGATGGCTCGCCCCCGCCACCCTGGACCACCCCGACGCGGTCCGCGAACTGGCCGCGGCCTGCCCCGACGGTCGGGCCCTGGCCACCGCACCGGGATGGCACCGCATCCGCAGCCCCGAGGACCTGGCCGCGCTCGACCCCGGCCTGGAGGGCTGGGAGGCGACCCGCGCGCTGCTCGCACCGGCGGCGTCGACAGGACGGCCTCACGGCCGGGAAAGCGGCGGCGGATAGCCTCCGGGGCGCGGCAGAGGCGGGTCGTGGACCTGGCCTCCGGCGATCCCGCGGAGTTCGGGCACGTGACGGCGCACGTAGACGCCGTCGGGATCGTAGCGCCGGGCCTGCCGCAGCGGGTCGAAGCGGTGCGCGGGCCGCGGAACACCCCCGGTGCCCGCGACCTGCTGCCAGTTGCCGTAGTTGACGGCGACGTCACCGTCGACCAGCAGGGAGTGGAAGTGGTCCGCCCCCCGTTTCCAGTGGATGCGCAGCACCCGGGTCAGGTAGGCGGCGGCGATCGTGCGGACGCGCCCCGGCAGATACCCCTCCCGCAGCAGTTGGCGCATGCCCGCGTCCACGATCGGCACCCCGGTCGTGCCGGAGCACCAGGCCGCGAACCCGGAGTCGTCACGCCGCCAGCGGGTCGGCCCGGGGCGGCAGTCCACCCGGTTCAGCCGGGGGAAGGCCCGGGCGGTCTGGTGGTGGAAGTCCCGCAGCGCCAACCGTCGCAGAAACGCCGCACCGTGGGGCCGGTCCCGTGCCAGCAGGGCCGCCTCCAGCGGGGAGACACAGCCGAACCGCAGGTGGCAGCCGAGCCGCGAGTCCTCCTCCGCGGCGGAGGAGCCGGGACGGCCCCGGGCGTGCGCCGCTGCGGAGAGCCACGCGCGCAGCCGGGCCCGGGCCGCGCCGGCCCCGCCCCGCGGCCGGTGCGGCGACAGCACTCCGATCCCGGTGCGGACGAGGTCGGGTCCGGGCAGTGGCCCCGGAGCCAGGGCGTCGGGGAGGGCGATCCGCTCGGGGGCGGGAAGCGGGGCACGCCACCGGGCCGACTCCCAGGCGCGCAGGTAGGGGGTGAAGACCCGGTAGTGGTCGCCGTGCGCGGGCCGCAGCGAGCCCGGCGGCACCACGGTCACCCCCGGAAAGGTGCGCAGCCGCGCCCCCGAGGCGCCCACGGCCTGCGACAGCCGCCGTTCCCGCCGCACCGCCACGGCGCCCACGTCCTCGCTGAGGTGGACCGCCCGGGCAGCGGTCTCGGCCACCACACGGGCGGTCTCGGCCGCCGTGTCGCCCCGCCGGACCACCAGGTCCCCGCCGCGTTCGCGGAGCAGGGTGCGCAGCTCGGCCAGGGCCTCGACCAGGTAGGCGATCCGGTTGCGCGCCGAGACGCGCAACAGGGCGGGGTCGAGGACGAACAACGGCACCACCCGGTCGGCCTCGGCGACGGCGGCGTGCAGGGCGGGATGGTCGGACAGCCGGAGATCACGGGTGAACAGGACGACGATCGTGGACACGGTTCCTCCGAGGGGCGCGGAATCCGGTTGCGCCCACCCAGTGAACCGGAACCGCAGCCGCCCGCACCACGCGTTCCGGGCGGCTGTGGACAACCCGCGTCCGGGAGCCGGGACCGGCAGGCCCCGGGGTCAGCGCACCCCCTCGGCGGCGCGGACCGCCCGGACGGCCGCGGCGACCAGGGCGCGGCAGGCGTCGTCGGAGGGCTCGGGCAGCGCGGTCACGTCGAACCAGGCCAGAGCGTCGGACTCGGCCGCGTCCAGGACGGGTTCAGCGCCCGCCGGGGCGATCGCCGCGTACTGCACGTCCAGGTGCCACGACCCGCCGCCGCACGGCACCGCGTGCCGGTCCAACCGGACCGGCACGGGCAGCAGGCGCAGGCCCGGGATCCCCGACTCCTCGGTGGCCTCGCGCAGCGCCGCCGCGGCCAGCGAGGAGTCGCCGGGCTCGCAGTGCCCGCCCAGTTGCAGCCACAGTCCGATCTTGCGGTGCAGGGTGAGCACCGTACGCCTCCCGGAGGAGTCCAGGACCGCCGCGCTCGCGGTGAGGTGCCCCGGCCGGCAGGACCGCCACAGGGCGTCCGGATAGCGGTCGAGGTGGTCCAGGTAGGCGCGGCGCAGCTGCTCCTGGGCGGGGTCCGGGGCGGTCCAGGACGCCAGCACCGCGCGGGCGTCGGCGTGCAGGCTCAACGGCCGTCCTCGTCGTCTCCGTCGTCCTGGCCGCGCCGCTCCTCGGGCGACGGGTCCTCGGTCAGCCGGGACAGGTCCAGGTGCTCGGAGGAGTCGGGACCGCGGACGAAGGCGTCCGGGGAGTCCAGGTCCGCGCCGGAGGGCATCAGGTCGGGGTGCTCCCAGACGGCGTCGCGTCCGTCGATGCCGCGCGCCTCGGTGAGGGCGCCCCACAGCGCCGCGGCGTCGCGCAGCCGGCGGGGCCGCAGCTCCAGCCCCACCAGGGCGGCGAAGGTGTGCTCCGCCGGACCGCCCGAGGCCCGGCGGCGGCGCAGCGCCTCGCCCAGGGCCGCGGACTGCGGCAGCCGCTGGGACACCGCCGCGTCGACCACGGTCGACACCCAGCCCTCGACCAGTGCCAGGGTCGTCTCCAGGCGGGCCAGCGACGCCTTCTGCCGCGGGGTGTCCTCGGTCTGGAACAGCCCCTGGCCCTCAAGGCTGGACAGGGCCTCCTGCAACGACTCGGGGTTGGTGATGTCGAGGCGGCCCAGCCGCTCCTCCAACCCGCTCGCGTCGAAGGACATGCCCGCCGCGTACTCCTCGACCAGGGAGAACAGGTGGGAGCGAAGCCACGGGACATGACCGAACAGCCGGTGGTGGGCGGCCTCCCGGGCCGCCAGGTACAGGCGGACCTCGTCCAGCGGGACGTTCAGGCCCTCGCCGAACTCCTTGACCCCCTCGGGCAGCAGCGCCGCGCGGCCCTCGCCCGCCAGCGGAAGCCCCACGTCGGTGGAGCCCACCACCTCACGGGCCAGCTCGCCGATGGCCTGGCCCGCCTGCTGGCCGACCAGCGCGCCGCCCATCTGCCGGAGCATCCCCAGCAGGGGACCGGCCATCGCCGCCATCTCCTGCGGCAGGTTCTGGCCCATGGACTCGACGACCCGCCCGGTCAGCGGCTCGCACAGCTTCGCCCACGTCGGCATGGTCTTCTCGACCCACTCGGCCCGGCTCCACGCCTCCATCGTGTGCAGTCCCGACGGCAGCGCGGTGACCTCGTTCAACCAGAGGTCGGCCAGCCGCAGCGCCTCCTGGACCTGCGCGTAGTGGACCGGGCCGACGCTCGGGTCGCCGTACCGCGAGACGACGTGCCGGGCGATGTTCGTGGCGGCAGCCCAGTTGACCCCGCCCGCACCGGACTCCTGCCCCGGTCCGGAGGCCGGCTGCGCGGCGGACATCATGTCGGCGAACTGGCGGAGCATCTGGGCGATCTGCTGGGGGTCCCCGAACGGGAAGCCGCCCGGCGGCATATTGGGGAAATCACCGCCCGAGCCGCCTCGGCCGGCCCCCGAGCCGGGATCGTTCGGGCCACGGCCGGACTCGTCGTCCGGATCGTTTGACATGCTGAAACCGAAAGGTAGGTCGCTCACGATCAGACCTCGGGCAGGATAGGAACGTCTCCACTGTCACGTTAGCTGGGAGCCGCCCGGAGTGAATACTCAATCTGGCCAGGTTCGCCCACAGCACAGCCGGTCCACCGAAGGCTTGGTCGTCGCGGTGACGGGCGCGGCCTCCGGCGTCGGCCGTCTACTGGTGGAACGTCTGCTGACCGACGAGGGTTCCAGGAGAATCGCCCGAGTCGTCGGCATCGACTCGCGGCGGGGGGATGCCGACGGCGTCTCCTGGCACGTCGCCGACGTGTGCGACCCGCGGTTGGCGACCCTGCTGACCGGGGTCGACGTGCTCGTCCACACCGACGTCGACCGTTCGTTGGAGACTCCGCACCGGCAACGCCGTACCCACAACATCCGCGCGGCCCAGACCGTGCTGACCGCCGCGGCCGCGCAGCGGGTCCCCCGGGTGGTCCTCGTCACCAGCACCATGGTCTACGGGGCCGCCCCCGACAACGAGGTCCCGCTCGACGAGACCCTTCCGTTCCAGAGCGAGGCGGAACCCGGCCTGGTCGGCGACCTCGTCGAGATCGAGGAGCTGGCGGCCCTGGCCCGCCGGGCCCACCCGGGGCTGTCGGTCACCGTGCTGCGCCCCGCCCCGCTGGTCGGCCCCGGCATGGACACCCTGCTCAGCAGGCACTTCTCGGCGCCCCGGCTGCTCACCGTCAAGGGGTGCGCGCCGAAGTGGCAGTTCTGCCACGTCGAGGACCTGGCCAGCGCCCTGGCCTTCGTGGTGCGCACCGAGACCGAGGGCAAGGGCGGGGCGCTCGCCGTCGGCTGCGACGGCTTCCTCGACCACGCGGAGGTCGAGGAGATCGCCCAGATGCGCTCCTTCGAACTCCCCGCGAACCTGGCCTTCGGCGCCACCCAGCGACTGCACCGGGTGGGCATCACGCCTGCGCCCGCCAGCGAACTGAAGTTCCTGGTCTACCCGTGCGTGGTGGACTGCGCGACGCTGCACGAGGCGGGGTGGCGCCCCGCCCACGACAACGTCGGGGCGCTGCGGACGCTGCTGGACCACCGCTCCGGCACCCCCGCCCTGGTCGGCCGCACCCTCGGCCGCAAGGAGGTCACCATCACCGCGGCCGGGGCGGCCGGAGCGGCGGTCGCCGCGATCGGAACCGCGGTCGCAGCCCACCACCTGCGCAAACGGCGCAGGAGTTGAGGCTGGGCCGTCCCGGCGCGCCGCGCCGTCCACACCCCCGCGGCGTGTCGGCGCGTCCGCGGGGGCGATTGGTACTGTCTGGGGCGTGGAAGCCATCGCACTCGCGGAGATCCGCGACACCCCGCTCTCGGTCGACGAGGTCCTCACGGCCGTCGCACACCCCCGGGCGGGAGGCACCGCGTTCTTCGTCGGGACCGTCCGCGACCACGACCGCGGTCGCGGGGTGACCGCGCTGTCCTACTCCGCCCATCCCACGGCCGGGCAGCGGATGCGCGAGGTCATGGAGAAGGTCGTGGCCGACGCCGGGGAGGGCGCCCTCCACCGGGTCGCGGCCCTGCACCGCGTCGGCGACCTCGCGGTGGGCGACCTGGCGGTCGTGGTCGCCGCCGCGGCCTCCCACCGGGAGGAGGCGTTCGCGGCCTGCCGCCGGCTCGTCGACGACATCAAGGCGGAGGTGCCCATCTGGAAGCACCAGACGTTCACCGGGGGCGACAGCGAATGGGTGGGGGCCTGCTGACGCCCGACCCCGCCACGGTGTCACGGCGGAAGGCCGGTCCGCATAGGCTTGCGGCCATGCTCCGTCGTGCGATGACTCTGATCGTGTCCGCGGTCCTGCTGGTCGGGTTCACGCTCGCAGCGCTGGCCGTCCCCGTCCCGTACGTGGTGGCCTCCCCCGGGCTGGCGTTGAACACGCTCGGTGAACTCGACGGGGAGCAGGTCATCCAGATCGAGGGGCACCCCGTGCACGAGCACGACGGAGCGCTGTCCATGGTCACCGTCCAGTACTCGGGCGGCCCCGACGCGCGGATGAACCTGTTCACCGCGTTGAGCGCGTGGCTGTCCCCGAGCCAGGCCGTGCTGCCGGAGGAGGCGGTGTTCCCGCCCGACACCAGCGCCGAGGAGGTCACCCAGACCCAGGCGGCCCAGATGGACAACTCCCAGGACGCGGCCGTGGCCGCGGCGCTCAACGAGCTGGGGATCGCCTACGAGACCGCCGCGACGGTGCACACGGTCAGCCAGGGCCACCCGGCCGAGGGGGTCCTGCGCCCGGGCGACGTCATCGTGGAGGTCGACGGCGAGCCCGTCGCCGACAAGGACGAGGTGGTGGCGGCGGTCAAGGACCGCTCCCCCGGAGACCCGGTCCGCCTCCTCGTCGAACGCGACGGCGGGAAGGAGGAGGTCGAGGTCGGCACCGTCGAGTCCGGCGCCGGGGAGCCGGTGATCGGTGTCACGGTCGAGACCGACATGACCTTCCCCTTCGAGGTCGAGATCAGCGTCGGCCGGGTCGGCGGCCCCAGCGCGGGGATGATGTTCGCGCTGGGGATCATGGACCGGCTCGACCCCGAGGGGCTCACCGGGGGGCACCGGATCGCCGGCACCGGGACGATCGATCCCCAGGGCAACGTGGGCGGGGTCAGCGGGGTCCAGCAGAAGATGGTCAGCGCCAAACGCGAGGGCGCCGAGTACTTCCTGGTCGCCGCGGAGAGCTGCGACCAGACCTTCGAGTCCGCGGTCACCGGCCAGATCGAGGTGGTCCGGGTGGAGACGCTCGGCGAGGCCGTGGACGCGCTGGAGGCCATCCGCGCGGGCGACACCGACGCGCTCCCCCGCTGCTGACCCACCGGACGCGCCGCCCCGGTGGGCCCGCCCGGCCGCGCCCCGCGGCCTCTCGGCACCGCCGGCGCGTCGGCCCGCGCCGCCCCGGTCAGTCCTCCTCGAAGGTCAGGGCCAGCGCCGCGGTCAGGCCGGGGATCAGGTCCTCCCCGTTGAGCACCTGGTCCGCGGAGTCGTGGGCGCGCATCCGGAGGGCCGAGTACCGGCCGCCGTCCCGGAGCACACCCGCCACCATGCGGACCTCCTCGGCCCCCGGCTGCTCCCTGGCCCAGGCCGCGGCGTCGCCCTCCCGGGGCGGGTCCAGGGTCTCGTCCGACCCCCGGACGACCAGCCGCTCCATCACCAGCGCGCAGCCCGCCACCGCCTCGGGCCACATGATCCTGCCCAGGACCTCCTCCAGCGGCACGTCGCCGGGCAGCGGCTCCTGCTCCACCGGGGTCAGGTCGCCGGGGTCCGCCTCCCCGGGGAGGCCCAGCATCTCGGCGAGGTGGGGCTCCCGCGCCACCAGGTCGGCGGTCGGCACCAGCGCGTACATCCGGATGGGCTGGTCCCATCCCTGCTCGGACGCGTGGCGTTCCAGGCTCAGCACGGCTTCGCGAATGTTGAAGGACACCTGTTCTGTCTCCTGCCCTCGGAGCGGTTGTCGGGGGACGGATCGGCACACGTTCCCGTGCGGTGCGAAGTATGGTCGAGGTGAAGGGTCGTCCCAGGGGACTCAGCCATCCTCGCGGACGGGGTGTCGAAGCCGTCTCGGCCAGGTTTCGACGCGGTGAAGCGGGAACCCGACGGGGTCTCGGTAAGTTGCCACTGTATAGGGGACGCCATGTCCGCACATTCGACCAGCACCGAGTCCCCCGGCGGAGGCGAGGGCGGACGGCCGTACGGCCCGGTCCGCCTCCGGTTCCTCCCGGGGACCAGTGCAACGATAACCAGTAGGAACGAGGGGGAGGCGTGAGCTTCCGATCGCCAGGCGCGCCGACCGCGCGCATGCCCCGACGGTCCCGGTTGCTCGCGCCGGTCGGCGCGGCCGTGGTCGTCATCATCGCGGGCATCATGTTCGCCGCGAATTTCTGGACCGAGTACCGGTGGTTCGACTCGGTCGGCTACACCACGGTCTTCTGGACGGAGTTGCGCACCCGGGCGCTGCTCTTCGTCGGGGGAGCGCTGCTGATGGCCCTCGCCGTCGGCCTCAGCGTCTACTTCGCCTACCGGACCAGACCCGCCTACCGGCCGTTCAGCCTGGAACAGCAGGGGCTGGACCGCTACCGGTCCTCCATCGACCCCCACCGCAAGGTCTTCTTCTGGGGGCTCGTCGGCGGCCTCGCGCTGCTCACCGGGGCCTCCGCGACCGCCGAGTGGCAGACCTACCTGCAGTTCGCCAACTCCACCGACTTCGGCTCCCAGGACGCCCAGTTCGGGTGGGACATCTCGTTCTACACGTTCGTCTACCCGTTCCTCCAGGTGCTCCTCGGCTACCTGTACACCGCCGTGGTCATCGCGTTCATCGCCGGTGTGGTGGTGCACTACCTGTACGGCGGGGTGCGACTGCAGTCGCAGGGGCAGCGCGTCACCCCGGCGGCCCGCGTGCACCTGTCCGTCCTGCTGGGCGTCTTCGTGCTGCTGCGGGCCGCCGACTACTGGCTGGAGCAGTACGGCCTGGTCTTCTCCACTCGCGGCTACACCTTCGGTGCCTCCTACACCGACGTCAACGCGGTCCTGTACGCCAAGATCATCCTGTTCATCATCGCGCTGGTGTGCGCGGTGCTGTTCTTCGCCAACATCTACTTCAAGAACGCCATGGTGCCGCTGGTCAGCCTGGGGCTGCTGCTCCTCTCCGCGGTGCTGATCGGCGGCGTCTACCCGGCGATCGTCCAGCAGGTCACGGTCTCCCCCAACGAGCAGCGGCTGGAGAACCCCTACATCCAGCGCAACATCGAGGCCACCCGGAGCGCGTACGGCGTCGACGACATCGAGGTGATCGACTACGACGCGCAGACCGAGCTGACCACCTCCGAACTGGCCGCGGAGGCCGAGACCATCCCCAGCGTGCGCCTGGTGGACCCGGCCGTGGTCTCCCAGACCTTCCAGCAGCTCCAGCAGGTCCGCGGCTTCTACCAGTTCCCGCAGGTCCTGGAGGTCGACCGCTACACCACCTCGGAGGGCGAGACGGTCGACACCATCGTGGCCGCCCGTGAGCTCGACGGCCCGCCCAGCCAGGAGGACCGGTGGCTGACCCGGCACCTGGTCTACACCCACGGCTTCGGCATGGTCGCCGCCGCGGGCAACCAGGTGGACTCCGAGGGCCGCCCGGTGTTCCTGGAGTACAACATCCCGCCCACCGGTGAGCTGTCCCAGACCGGGGAGGGCTACGAGCCGCGCATCTACTTCGGCCGCGAGGGCGCCGACTACGTGATCGTCAACGCCGAGGCCGAGTACGACTACCCGGTCGACTCCGAGGCGCCGGAGGTCCCCACGACCGAGGACGCGGTCACCCCGACGCCGTCCCCCTCGCCCGAGGCCGACGAGGCCAGGGCGCCCGCCGACGGCCAGGAGGAGCAGCCCGCGCAGGAGCAGGCGGGTGAGGAGGAGCAGCCGAGCCCCGAAGCGGAGCAGCCCGGCTCCTCCGAGCAGCCCGGCGGGGGCAGCGGGCAGGCCAACAACTACTACGACGGCGCGGGCGGCGTACAGCTGAGCAGCTTCTTCGACAAGCTCATGTACGCGGTGAAGTACCAGGAAGTCAACATCCTGCTCAACAACGCGATCAGCAACGAGTCGCAGATCATCTACGTCCGCGACCCCGCCGAGCGCGTCGAGAAGGTGGCTCCCTTCCTCACCGTGGACGGCAAGGCGTACCCGGCGGTGGTGGACGGCAAGATCGTGTGGATCGTGGACGCCTACACCACCTCCGACCGGTACCCGTACTCCACCCCGATCGACCTGGCCCAGGCCACCACGGACACCTTCACCGAGAACACCACGGCGGTCAACGCGCTGCCGGGCAACCAGGTGAACTACATCCGCAACTCGGTCAAGGCCACCGTCGACGCCTACGACGGCACCGTGACCCTGTACGGCTGGGACGAGACGGACCCGGTCCTGCAGACCTGGTCCAAGGCGTTCCCCGGAGTCGTCACCGACCGGGGTGAGATCAGCGACACCCTGCTGTCGCACCTGCGCTACCCGGACGACCTGTACAAGGTGCAGCGCAAGATCCTGGAGCGCTACCACATCACCAACGCCGACGCCTTCTACGGCGGGCAGGACTTCTGGACCGTTCCGAACGACCCGAAGCCCCAGGCCGGGGAGAACCCGGAGCCGCCCTACCGCCAGACCATCCGCTTCCCCGGCGACGAGGCGCCCATGTACTCGCTGACCTCGACCTTCGTTCCGCGGGGCAGGGAGAACCTGGCGGCGTTCATGGCGGTCAACAGCGACGCCACCTCCGAGGGCTACGGCCAGCTGCGCGTCCTGGAGCTGCCGCGGAGCACCGCGGTCCAGGGGCCGGGGCAGATCCAGAACACCTTCCAGTCCTCGGCGGAGGTCCGTGAGGTGCTGCTCCCCCTGGAGCAGAGTTCCGCCCAGGTCACCTACGGGAACCTGCTCACCCTGCCGTTCGCGGGCGGCCTGCTCTACGTCGAACCGCTCTACGTGCAGGCCGGCGGCAGCGATGCCTCCTACCCGCTGCTGCAGCAGGTCCTCGTGGGCTTCGGAGACCAGGTCGCCATCGGCAGCAACCTCCAGGAGGCGCTGAACAACCTCTTCGACGGGGGAGAGGCGCCGCTGGAGGAGCCCACGACCGAGGAGGGGACCGCCGAGGAGGGCGAGCAGGCTCCGGCCGACGGCGACCTCGCCCAGGCCCTGGAGGACGCCGCCGCGGCGTACGAGGACGGCCAGACCGCGCTGCGCGAAGGCGACTTCGCGGCCTACGGCGAGGCCAACGAACGGCTGAAGGAGGCGCTGGACCGCGCCGAGGCGGCAGCCGGAGACGGAGGAGGGGGCGAGTAGCCCTCCCCCACCGGTCCGGCCGCGGTGGCGTGGGGAGCCGCTCCCCACGCCACCGCGGGAGCCCCGGAGCCGGGCGCCCCGCGGCGGAATCGATTTGGCGTTGGCGCCGGAGCGCGCTAACGTTGGGAAACACCGACGCGGGGTGGAGCAGTTCGGTAGCTCGCTGGGCTCATAACCCAGAGGTCGCAGGTTCAAATCCTGTCCCCGCTACGACAGTGCCCCGGGCACGACCGTGGCCCCCACGACATCGTGGGGGCCACGGTGTTTTCCACGCTCCTCCCTACATGCGCGGAGCCGCCGGGGTGCGCTTCGGTCCTGCGCCCACGGAACGCCGTCCCAGGTAGAACCCCAGGGCGAGCATGCCGATGGCCAGCAGGAGGTGCAGCCAGTCGTCCGCGTTGTTCAGCGGCACGAAGTTCGCCGCCGATTCCTCGCCGACGACCAGGCCGTACAGCCACAGCACCAGGTAGACCAGGCCGCCGCCGATCAGGAAGCCCCGGGCCCCGTTGAAGGACCTGGCCAGGGCCAGGCCGACGACCCCGAACAACAGGTGGACGATGTTGTGCAGCACCGACACCTGGAACAGTCCCAGCAGCATCGCCTCGGAGTGGTGTCCGGCGAACTGCATCTGGTCGTAGTTGGTGGTGATGCCGGGGATGAACCCCAGGACACCGATCAGGAGGAAGACCGCGCTGAACGCGAGCGCCGCCTTCTGGACCGGGGAGTCGAAGGCCGAGAAGCCACGGTTTGCTCCGGGAACTGACATCTGCTTCTCCCTCACAGTGATGATCGTCGTTCACCGTTGTGTGCGTCGGACGTGCCGTCGCAGGAGGGCGGCGCGGATCGCCGCCGGTCGGCGGTCAGCAGGGTCCGGGGAGAGCGTGCGGGGGACGTGCTGTCCGTCTGCCGGTGTCGGCGTGTCCCCTCTACCCCCGGGGTGGGGCGTTATGCGGCCGGCGGGGGCGGGAGGGGCCGCCGCGGTTCCTGATTTGCGTCTGCTGGAAACCGCGTCTAATGTGGTGAGCACACCGACGCGGGGTGGAGCAGTTCGGTAGCTCGCTGGGCTCATAACCCAGAGGTCGCAGGTTCAAATCCTGTCCCCGCTACTCAGCGGACTCGGGCCGATCGCGGTATCGCGGTCGGCCCGAGTCGTGTCGGCGGCCCGGGGAGGAAACGTCCAAGAGCCCGGGGGCCGCGGTGGCTAGCGGATGACCCCGTCGACGATGGTGACGGTCCGGTCGGCACGGGCGGCCACCTCCGGATCATGGGTCACCACGATCACAGCGGTGTCGCGGGAACGGGCCTGGCCGAGCAACTGGTCCATGATCATCGTGCTGCTGTCCCGGTCCAGGGCGCCCGTGGGCTCGTCGGCGAGGATCAGCGCGGGGTTCAGACTCAACGCCCGGGCCAGCGCCACCCGCTGCTGCTCACCGCCGGACAGCTGGTGCGGCTGGGAGGAGAGGCGCTCCCCCAGTCCGACCGACTCCAGCAGCTGCCGGGCGAGCGCACGGCGCCGGACCAGCGGCACCCCCGCCAGCACCAGGGGGACGCTCACGTTGGCCAGTGCGCTGCGCCGCTCCAGCAGGTGGAACTGCTGGAACACGAAACCGATCCGCTCGTTGCGCAGCCGGGCCCGCTGCCCCTCACGCAGCCGGGACACGTCGACACCGTCGAACAGGTGCTCTCCCGAATCCGCGCTGTCCAGCAGCCCGATGATGTTGAGCAGCGTGGACTTGCCCGACCCGGACTGTCCGACCACGGCCACGACCTCGCCCCGGGCGACCTCCAGAGAGCATCCCTTGAGAACGTCGATCGTGGTCCCCGAGACCGTGAAACTGCGCCGCAGGTCGTGCAGGCGCAACAGGGGGCCGGACGGAACCTCCGGCTCCTCGAAGGCGAAGAGATCGTCCACCGGGTCACTCCTCCGACGTCCAGAGGTCCGGCTCCCCGTACTCCTCGGCGCCGGGAAAGGTCGGCACGTCGAACTCCTCGACCAGCGGAATCGGGTCCACCACCCGGTCGCCGAGGCTCAACCCGGAGAGCACCTCGACGTCCTCCCCGTCGGAGATGCCCAACGCGACCTCGCGGACCTGGGTCGACCCGTCCTCGGAGACGAGGAGGACCTCGCCCTCGTCCACCGACCCCCGTACCGCCGTCAGGGGAATGACCAGCGCGTTCCTCGCCTGACCGGTCACGACCGACAGCTGGCCCCGCACGCCGGGGAACACCCGCAGCCCGTCGGGGACCCGGCAGGCCAGTTCGAGCGCCCCCGCCGAACCGCCGCCCGGCCCGCCGTCCCCGGAGTCCTCCGCAACGGTGCCGCCCGCCTCCAGCGAGAGGAACTCGCAGGCCTCGGGAGCCGGACCCCGGTCGATCTGCAGCAGGATCTCCTCGGGCTCCTCGTAGAACCGGTAGACGTCGTTGGGGGCGATCGAGGCCACCGCGCGGAACTCGTCCTCGGTGATCTGTGCGATCTCCCCGGGGTCCACCGGGTCGCCGACCGCGAGGTCGCCCAGCCCGGAGAGGGTCCCGCTGGCGGGGGCCCGAACGACCGTCTCGGTGGTGGGGGCGACCCCGGAATCCTCCGCACCGGCCGCCTCCCCGTCCGCGGCCGGCACGGTGAGAGTCACGACAGGGGCGCCCCGCTCGACCCGCTGCCCGTCGGCCAGCCACACGCGGGCCACGGTTCCCGCCGTCCGGACCTTCACCGCGACCCCGGGCTCCGCGACGATCGTGGCGTCCAGCACGATGCGGGACTCGATGTCCGCGCGCCGTACCTCGACCGGCTGCCCCTCGGTGAGGGGCTCGGTTCCGGGGGGATCCGGCTCGGGCGGGGGGACGACCGAGGAGAACAGCACGTAGCCGCCGAATCCCAGACCGCCCAGGAGCACGGCCACGGTCAGGCCGAGAGTGATCCACTTCTTCACGTTTCCACCGTTCCTATTCCCGCAGCCCGGCCACCACGGACGCGCGCAGCGCACGCCAGGCGGGGATGACTCCGGCCAGCAGGCCGACGAACGCCGCTCCGGACAGGCCCACCAGGGCCGCTTCGGGCGGTACGGAGACCGACACGTCAGAGGGCAGGTACGGGGAGGCGAGGAGGTCGACGCCCCACGCACCCGCGAGACACAGGGCGAGCGCGATCGCCCCGGCCACCACCGAGACGACGACGGCCTCGGTGACGACCGCGACGAACAGGGTCAGCGAACTGGCGCCCAGCGCCCGGTAGGTCGCGAGCTCCCGACGGCGTTCGCGGACCGTGACCAGGCCGACGTTGAGAACCCCCAACAGCCCGGTCAACAGGGTGATGGAAGCCACTCCCAGCAGTCCCAGCGACAGGTAGTCGAGTATCTCCTGGACCTCCGCGGCGTCGTCGGAGCGCCAGACCGACACCGCCTCGCGGACGCTCGACGCCGGCAGGTCCCAGCGCCATGCGGCCGATTCCAGACGCGCCAGGAAGGCCTCGGGGTCGGCGTCGTCCGGCGGGAGCAGGACGCTGTAGGACTGCATGTCCTCCTCGGAGGAGGACAGCAGCTCCGCGGAGGCGGGCGCGCGGAGCAGGTAGGCCTGAGGGTAGGAGGAGAAGGCGTTCGACTCCACCACCCCGACCACGCGGGCGTCCAGCCAGCGCCGGGAGCCGATCTGCACGTCGGTCCCGTCCCCCAGGATGTCGGCCAGCTCCTCGTTGACCACCAGCATCGGGACGAGGGACGCCCGGTCCTGCTCGGCGAACCAGCGCCCCCGCACCATCTCCAGCCTGCGGATGTCGCTCAGCGAGGCGTCGACGGCGGTGATCGAGGCCTCCGGCACGGTCGTGCCGGCGCTGCGGATCAGTGGACCGCCCAGCCAGGTGTCCAGCGACACCGCGCTGCCCCCGGCGCGCAGCAGGTCCGCCTCGAACGCCTCCAGGTTCCCGGGGCGGACCATGAGATCCACCTGGAGCGTGGCGGCCCGGCCGGCGACGGCTTCGCTGTAGGCCCGCGCGTAGCGTTCGCCGACGTCGCCGACCGTCACCACGGTGATCAGGGCGCCGATGCCGATGACGATCCCGGCGCAGGACAGGATCGTGCGGGCCACGTTGGCGCGGGAGCCGGCGAAAGCCAGTACCAGCCCGGCGGTGATGGAGCGCAGCACGTCGAGGAAGCCCTTTCTCGGCCGGGGCGCAGGAGGCACGGGGCCCCAGGGGGCACGCTGCCGGGGCTGCGTGGGCACGGCAGCCCCGAGCACGAATCAGAGTAGTGGAACGTGCGCGGTGCGTGTCCCCGACAACCGGCCCGGCCGCAGGGCTCAGACCGGCCGCAGCGGGGTGGGGCCGCCGTTGAGCTGGGTCAGCACGGCGTCGTGCAGCACTCCGTTGCTGCACACCAGTGGCCCTCCGTCGGTGAACGGACCGCCGCGCAGGTCCGTCGCCCGGCCGCCCGCCTCCTCCAGGATGAGCGGGAGGGGGGCGGCGTCCCACAGCGACAGCTCCGGCTCCATGGACAGGTCCACGGCGCCCTCGGCGACCATCACGTGCGACCAGAAGTCGCCGTAGGCGCGGGTGCGCCACACCGACCGGGTCAGGTCCAGGAAGTAGTCCAGGCGCCCCTGCTCCTCCCAGCCGGTCAGCGAGGAGAACGACAGCGACGCGTCCTCCAGGCGGGAGACCGCGGACACCTGGCAGCGGGTGGCCTTGGTGAGGCTGCGGCCGGTCCAGGCGCCGCCGCCCTTCGAGGCCCACCAGCGGCGGTTCAGGGCGGGCGCCGACACCACGCCCACCACGGGCTGGTTGCCCTCCAGCAGCGCGATCAGCGTCGCCCACACGGGGACCCCGCGCACGTAGTTCTTGGTGCCGTCGATCGGGTCCAGCACCCAGCAGCGGGCGCTGTGTCCGGTTCTGCCGTACTCCTCGCCGACCACCGCGTCCCGGGGACGGGCACGGGAGAGGACCGAACGCAGGGTCTCCTCGACGGCCCGGTCGGCTTCGGTCACCGGGGTCAGGTCGGGTTTGGTGTCGACCTTCAGGTCGAGGGAGCGGAAGTGCCGGAGCGAGAGGTCGTCCGCCGCGTCGGCGAGGACGTGGGCGAGACGCAGGTCATCATCAAAGGCCGCCATGGCCGGTAACGCTACCGTCCTTCCCCGGACGGCGGCCAGGTCCGCCCCGCGTGGCGCGGACACGGACTCAGCGCTGGAGGTCGCCCTCCCGGCTGGCGAGCAGGCGGCGGAAGGAGGCGACGCGGTCCGGGGTGAGCCTGCTGTCGGCCAGCCAACGGTCCAGGGCGCAGTCGCCGTCCAGGTGGGAGCAGTGGTGCGGGCACTCGGTCACCGCGTCCACCAGGTCGGGGAAGGCCGCCACCAGGTCGTCGGGGGAGACGTGGGCCAGCCCGAAGCTGCGCACCCCCGGGGTGTCGATGATCCAGCCGTGGTCGAGTTCCTCCCGGTCGACGGTGCCCTCGCGGGCCGCGCGCAGCTGTTCCAGGCTCTCGGCGCTGGCCGGAGCGCCGATGGGCAGCGCCACCGCCGAGGTCGAGGTGTGCCGTCCCCGTCCGGTCACCGCGTTGACGTGGCCGACGGCCCGCCGCGCCTCGGGGACCAGCAGGTTCACCAGGGTCGACTTGCCCACTCCGGAGGGGCCGACGAACACGCTGATCCGGCCGGTCAGGTGGGCGCGCAGCGCGGAGAGGTCGCCGTCCCGGCGGGTCACCACCCAGCGCAGCCCCAGGGGGGCGTAGGTCTCCACCAGGGGATCGGGCGGGGCCAGGTCGGACTTGGTCAGGCACAGCAGCGGGTCCAGTCCCGCCTCGTAGGCCGCCACCAGGCAGCGGTCGATGAACCGCGGCTGCGGGTCCGGGTCGGCCAGGGCCACCACGATGACCAGTTGGTCGGCGTTGGCGACGATGACCCGTTCCACCGGGTCGGTGTCGTCGGCGGTGCGGCGCAGCACCGAGGAGCGCTCCTCGACCCGCACCACCCGCGCCAGGGTGCCCGGCCGTCCCGAGAGGTCGCCGACCAGAGCGACGATGTCGCCCACGACGATGCTGCCCCGGCCGAGTTCCCGGGCCTTCATGGCCACCACGGACCGGTCGCCCACCAGACAGCGGTACCGTCCGCGGTCCACGCCGGTCACGAACGCCGGCTGGGCGTTCTCGTGCTTGGGACGCCTGCGGGTGCGTGGTCGGGAACCTCCCCGGGCACGCACCCGGACATCGTCCTCGTCGAGGTGGCGGCCGTCCCTCAAGAGGCGACTCCGCTCCACAGGCCGGGGAAGTCCGGCAGGGTCTTGCCGGTGGTCGCGATGTTCTCCACCTCCACCCCGGGCACCACGAGCCCGATGACAGCGCCGGAGGTGGCCATCCGGTGGTCGTCGTAGGAGTGGAACACGCCGCCGTGGAGCGGGCGGGGGCGGATGACCAGGCCGTCGGGGAGTTCTTCGGCGTCGCCGCCGAGCCGGTTGATCTCACGGACCAGCGCGGCGATCCGGTCGGTCTCGTGCCTGCGCAGGTGCGCGATACCGGTGATGCGCGAGGGGGTGGACGCCAGCGCGGCCACGGCCGCGATCGTCGGGGTGAGTTCGCCGACGTCGTGCAGGTCGACGGTGATCCCGCGGACCTCGCCGGTGCCGTGCAGGGTCAGTCCCTCGGCGGTGCGTTCCACACGGCCGCCCATCTCGGTGAACAGGGAGCGCAGCGCGTCCCCCGGCTGGGTGGTGCGCTGCGGCCAGTCGCGGACCGTCACCCGTCCGCCGGTGACCAGGGCGGCAGCCAGGAACGGTGCGGCGTTGGACAGGTCGGGTTCGACCGCGATCTCGGTGACCCGGACCGCTCCCGGGGCGACCCGCCACACGTCGGGGGTGTCGGTGTCCACCTCGACCCCGGCCGCGCGCAGCATCTCCACGGTCATGTCCAGGTGGGGCTGGGAGGGGACCGGCGGCCCCACGTGCCGCACCTCCACGCCCTTGGCGAACCGCGCGCCGCTGAGCAGCAGGGCGGAGACGAACTGGGAGGAGCCGGAGGCGTCCAGGGTGACCGCGCCGCCGGGCAGTTCGCCCCGGCCGCGGATGACCATGGGCAGCGCGCCGCGTCCGCCGTCGTCGATGTCGGCGCCCAGCGCGCGCAGCGCCGCGAGCAGGGGGCCGACGGGCCGCTCCCGGGCCCGCGGGTCACCGTCGAAGGACACGTCGCCGCGGGCCAGCGCGGCCACCGGCGGCACGAACCGCATCACCGTCCCGGCGTTGCCGACGTCCACGGTGGCAGGGCCGGCCAGCGGCGCGGGGGTGACCGCCCAGTCCCCGTCCACCTCGTCCACCGCGATGCCGAGCGCGCGCAGCGCCCCCGCCATCAGGACGGTGTCGCGGCTGTACAGGGGGCGGCGGACCACGCTGGGGGTCTCCGACAGCGCGGCCAGGATCATCGCTCGGTTGGTCATCGACTTGGAGCCGGGCAGGCTGACCGTGGCGTCCACGGGACGGGACACGGTCGGGGCGGGCCAGTGCGACGCGGTTTCAGCCATGCCTGAAGGTTATCCGGGAACGCGGCCCGGCGGGGAAAGCGGACGGGGAGCTGTGGATAGGGAGGGCCGGCGGGTGGTAGTCGGGGGGCGGAAGCCAGCCCGTTCGGACAGGGAAGGGGGCCGCCGTGGTGATCGGCAGGGCCAAGCAGCACCACTACGAGGTCAGGGTCCGCTGGACCGGCAACACCGGGGAGGGGACCGGCAGCTACCGGGGATACGAGCGCTCCCACGACGTCGCGGCCGCCGGGAAGCCGACGATTCCGGGATCGGCGGACTCGGCCTTCCGGGGCGACCCCTCCCGGTGGAACCCGGAGGAGTTGCTGGTGGCCGCGCTGTCGCAGTGCCAGATGCTGTCCTACCTGGCGGTGGCCGCGGCGTCCGAGGTCGTCGTGGTCGACTACGCCGACACCGCGACCGCCGAGATGGTCACCCATCCGGACGGGTCGGGGGAGTTCACCTCGGCCACCCTGCGTCCGGCGGTGACGGTGGCCTCCCCGGACATGGTCGAGACGGCGCGCGGGCTGCACGACCGGGCCCGCGAGCTCTGCTTCGTCGCGAGGTCGCTGGACTTCCCCGTCCACCACGAGCCGACGGTCCGCGCGGCGGGGTGAGCCGCGGCCGCGGGCACGGCTCCGCGCCGGAGCGCCGTTCCGGCGCGGAGCCGGACGTCACCGCCGCGGCCGCGGGACCCGCACGGGGACCGGGCGGGTGCGGTGCCGGGCCCGGCGGCGGGAGCGGGCGGGCCCGGTGCGGAGCTGTCCGACCGCCTCGGCGGCCTGGCGGCGCAGCCGGGAGGGACGCCGTTTCGGTTCGGTGGCCGACAGCACGAGCGCGCCGAACAGGCTGAGGTCCTTGACCGCGGTCGAGCGGCGCCGTCCGAGGTCGTCGGGGTCTCCCTCGCGGGCCTCACGCAGCTCGGCCAGCACGGTCGGCACCGACTGCACCGCCAGCAGGACGCAGGCGGTGCGGGGCGCGCGGCCGGCCAGCAGCAGCGCCCCGCCGGCGACGCCCAGTACGCCCTGGAGGCGGACCAGGGCCTCGGGGGCCTCCGGCACGCTCGGGTAGCGGGCGGCGAGGCCGCGGACGACCGGCGCGAGCTGTTTGGCGCGCGGGACGGGGTCGCGCAGGACCGTGATCCCCTCCAGGACGAACGGGACGGCGAGCAGGCGCCGGGCCTGGGTGCGTAGTACTCCCACGGTGTCTCTCTCCTTGACGCGGGCAGGACGGGGACCCCGGTGCGCACCGGGGTGATGGACACCGCTCTACCCGCCTGCGCCGGGAACATCCGCGTCCGCCGGGTGTGTCATGGCAGAGGTTGCCGGGGTTTTGACCGAACGCCGTCGCCCGGTCCTTAAGCTGGGAGCATGTGCGGTAGGTACGCCCTGGCGCGGGGCAGGGACGAGATCCAGCTCGCCTTCGGCTTCACGGAGTCGGAGGCCCCGGTGCCCGGTGCGGACGCACCCAGGGCCTGGCCGCCCCGGGAGGAACTCGCGCCCGACTACAACGTCGCCCCCGGCAAGCACGCCTACGCGGTGCTGGGACGGGCTCCGGGCGAGCCGGACGCCGGGCGGCCCGGGCCGCGGCACCTGGCCACGCTCCGCTGGGGGCTGGTGCCGTCGTGGGCCAAGGACGCCAACGTGGGCTACCGGATGATCAACGCCCGGGCCGAGACCGTCATGGAGCGGCCGGCCTTCCGGGCGGCGTTCGCGCGCCGCCGCTGCCTGCTGCCCGCCGACGCCTACTACGAGTGGCAGCTGCTGCACTCCTCCGGTGAGGCGCAGCCGGGCACCTCCCCGGCCACCGACCCCCAGCACCGGTCGCGCAAGGCGAAGACGCGCAAGCGCCCGTTCGCGGTCCGCTACGCCGACGACGCGCCGCTGGCTCTGGCGGGGATCTTCGAGCGGTGGCGCGATCCGGGCCTCCCCGAGGAGGACCCCGCCGCCTGGCTGTGGAGTTTCGCGGTCGTCACCACCCAGGCCGCGCCCGAACTCGCGCACATCCACGAGCGCATGCCGGTGGTCGTGGGGGAGCGCGACTGGGACGTCTGGCTGGACCCCGAGGCGACCCCCGACGACCTGCTGCCGGTCCTGGACGCCACGCCGGTGGCGGACTTCACCGTCTACGAGGTGGGCCCCGAGGTGAACACGGTGCGCAACAACGGCCCGCACCTGCTCGCCCCGGCTGCCACGGAATCCGAAGGCGGTTCGGGGACACTGTTCTGACGAGGACCCCGGCAAGCTTTTTACCAGGATTTTCCCTTCCCTGGGTGAGCTGCGGAAACCGTGGCCCGCGCCGTGTCGGGGCGCCGCCGGGGCGGGGGGAGCGGTGGAATCCCGGACGGGGGCCGCAGTAGGGTGGCCACGCCCGGAGGAGTGGCGCCGAGGGTCGCCGTTCCCTTGTCCGGAACCGGTGTTCGAGCGCCGCGCCGGGCGGATCGCGTGGTCGGCTCCGGTCTTTCAGCGGTGGACCGGAGCCGGTCACGGCAGGCGGCTCACCGGGGTTTGCGGGCGCTGGCCAGCAGGTGCATGCTGACGTCCTCGCCCTCGCCGGAGTCGGCGGCCTTCAGTTCCATCTCCACCAGCCGGTTCAGGGCCCTGGGGTGGTCGTTCAGCACCTTCTCCACGGTGGACGCCGACAGGACGGTGCGGGGTTTGATCCACTCCAGTTCCAGGCCCGCCTCGGTGAGCAGTTCGCCGAGCTGCTCACCGGTGAAGCACCGGGTGATGGTGCCGTCCGGCCAGGGCACCAGGAGGACGTCGGCGTTGGGCGCGTAGCTGAGTTCGGGCCAGCAGTCCTGTTCGGCGAGCACGGCCATGCCGAGCACCACCGAGTCCACGCACAGCAGGACGCGGCCTCCCGGACGCAGGACCCGCGCGATCTCGGCCAGGCTCGCCTCCGCCACCAGGTGCTGGGAGAGCACCCGGTTGTCGGCGATGACGCCGTCGAAGACCTCCGAGGCGAAGCCGGACAGCAGGGCGGAGTCGCCCACGACCGAGCGGAGGCGGCCCGGGCGGCGGTCGGGGCGGACGGGGGCGTGGCCGTTGACCAGGGTCAGCGTCCGCTTCGGGGCCGAGTCCACCGAGGGCAGCAGGGCGACGACGTCGTGTCCGGCGGCCACCGCGCGCGAGGAGGCGCGGAAGCCGGGGCCGGAGAGGTCGAGGATACGCCCCGGCTCACGGGGGAGCCAGCGGGTGAGTTGGGCGGCGGCCACCGCCCAGTAGAACCTCCAGTAGGCCGATGGGGAGCCGGCCGTCGCGGGATGGCTCGCCGTGAGGCGGGAGATCGTGGTGTCGGCCGCGGAGTCGGCGGACAGCTGTGATGTCGCAGGCTGGGGTGCGGAACCGGTGAGACGCACGCACACTCCTCTCCTGTCCGGTGGGCACGGGGCGCCCGACGCCCCAGACGGCCGTACCCCGCGCACGGGGTCGGGGCCCGCCCTGTCGGACCTCGCCGAATGTCGCCGTCTGGGGGTCTCACCCCACTTTCGCACGATGTGACCGGCGGATACAGCCGATGCCGGAAGAATCTTGTGGGTGTCGTGCGGTACCGGGTCGTCGGACGAGCCGCGGCGGACCAGGAATCAGGCCGTCCCCGATGTTGTTCCTATCCACGTCATCGGGAAACATCCCCATCCGGACGGTGGGGCGCGGCGCGGGAGTGGTTGATGTCGGTTTCCACGGGAACCCTGGAACGGGAGCGGTCCGCGGGTGCGGCCGGCCCGGCGCATGTGCGGTTCGAATCGCTCCCCACATATGGTGAGGTTGCGGTTGCCACCAGGGAGAACCGTGCTAGGAGGCCGACGGGGTTGAGTCAGAGGCAGGAGACCATCGACGAACGGGTGGCTCGGTTCGAGCGGGACGCCATGCCGCTTCTGGACCAGTTGTACTCGGCCGCGTTGCGCATGACGCGCAACCCGGCGGACGCCGAGGACCTCGTGCAGGAGACGTTCACCAAGGCGTTCGGGTCGTTCCACCAGTTCAAGGAGGGAACGAACCTCAAGGCGTGGCTTTACCGGATTCTCACCAACACCTTCATCAACTCCTATCGCAAGAAGCAGCGTGAGCCGCGGCAGGCCGGCACCGAGGACGTCGAGGACTGGCAGCTCGCCCAAGCGGCCTCCCACACCTCCAGCGGACTGAAGTCCGCCGAGGCCGAGGCGCTGGAGCACCTTCCGGACACCGATGTCAAGCGGGCTCTCCAGGAGTTGCCGGAGGACTTCCGCATCGCGGTCTATCTCGCCGATGTCGAGGGTTTCGCCTACAAGGAGGTCGCCGAGATCATGGACACTCCGATCGGCACCGTGATGTCCCGGCTGCATCGCGGCAGACGTCAGCTGCGTTCTCTGTTGGAGGAGTACGCGTTGGAGCGCGGTTTCCTCTCCGCTTCGGAGAGGGAGTCCGTGGGCGCGGCGAATGGTGGGAAGGACCGGCGATGAGCTGCGAGGAACCGCACGCCACCCCGTGCAGTGAGGTATTGGACAAGGTCTACGCCTACCTCGACGGCGAACTGGAGGAGGCCAACTGCGACGACATTCGGCAGCACCTGGAGGAGTGCGCCCCCTGTCTGGAGGAGTACGGCCTGGAAGAGGCCGTGAAGAAGGTCCTGGCCAAGTGCTGCGGGTGCGATCCGGCCCCGGTGCAGCTGCGGGCCAGGCTGTTGGCGCAGTTGGAGCAGGCCCGGTCCGGCCTGCGCGAGCCGGAGAGCGTGGTCGAGTAACCCCGCCGATCCTCCGGGAGGCCGGAGGAGAAGCCGGGGCGCCGTGCGGACCATCCGCACGGCGCCCCGGCTTTTGTTATTGGGTGACTGTTTTGTGGTGATTGTCGGGTGGGTGGGGTGGTGTCTGGTTTTCTGGCCCCTCCTTCCGGGACGGGCGTGTCGTCCCGGTCCCGCACGGCGGACGGCGGAGCCCCGCCGAGAAAGGGTCCGACCGGTTCTTGGCTGGAAAGTTACATTCTGCTACGCAGAGTGATATCCGGTGGTCCACCGGTCCTTCCGCTGCCCTGGGGGAGTGCGTCCGGAGGGGCGATATTGAGCTATCTTTAAATAGTTGACTGATTGCGGAGCGTCACTCCGCTCATTACGAAGCAGATTCGTAATTCCGTAATTTGGAAGCGGAACCGCGCTTCTTCGCCACCGATCGGGGTGAGTTCGGGGCGATTGAATGTCGCACGCCGCGATTGCCGTTAAACTAGCCGCCACATCCCCTTCAGGGAGGAAATTTCATGCCTTCGTTTGCGAGGCGAAAAGCGCGGGGGGCGCTAGAAAGGCGGGGATAGGGATGTTCTGGTTGTTCAACGGTCTCATGCTGCACCTGGCCGCCGTGGCCATGTTCGTCACGACGGTCACCGGATGGACCTGGTGGTAGGTCCGGATCTCTGGGAGCATGGCGGAATGGTCGGCTGCAGGACGACGAGAAGGAGCGGGAATTGCGTGCCCTACCCGTGGCCGCGCGGTTGTACGTGGGCCTTGTCGTGCTCGGTGCCGCCACCGTCATACTCCTGGGAGTGCTCCTCGGCCCCATAGCAGAGGTCGACCTGGGCACTCTCCTGCTTCTGGCGATCCTGTTCGTGATCGCCGAATCGATCGCCACGATGGTCGACAGCGGCAAGACGGGGATCTCGCCGGCCTCGGCGGCCTCTCTTGCCGCTGTCGTCCTGGTGGGACCGGTGGGCGCCGCCGTTGTCGGTATCGCCTCGGGGCTGGTCATCCGGAGACAGGACCTCGTCAAACGGCTCTTCAACGGAGCGCAGTTCGTGGTCGCCGGATACGCCTCGGGGACGGTGTTCCAACTGCTCGGTGGGAGGATGGGGGTCCCGGAACCGGAGATGTTCCCGTGGATCATCCTCCCCTTCACCGCAGCGGTCCTGACGTTCTCCCTGTGCAACACACTGCTGATGACCGGGCTGATGCGGTCCCTGGGTGAGCTGCGGCTGAAACGCCCCCGCCACATGCGGTGGCGGCCGCTGGCCACCCTGGAGCTGTCCTCCATCGGCTACGCCATGCTCGGCCTGTTCATCGCCGCCATCTGGGGCGCGGTCGGCCCGTTCGCCGTGCTGCTGGTCCTGCTTCCGCTGTTCATCGCACGCTGGGCCTTCGACCAGTACGTCTTCCAGCAGCGCGCCCACGAGGCCACCCTGGCCACGCTGTGCCAGGCGGTGGAGACCAAGGACTACTACACGCGGGGCCACTGCATGCGGGTGGCCAAGGCCGCCGCGATGATCGCGGAGGAGCTGGGCATGTCCGCCGAGCGGGTGCAGACGATGCGCTACGCGGGCATGCTCCACGACATCGGCAAGCTCGGCGTGCCCACCAAGATCCTCCAGAAGGCCGGGAAGCTCACCGAGGAGGAGTTCGCGGCCATCCAACTGCATCCCATGCGGGGCTACGAGATCGTGCGGGAGATCGGCTTCCTCGACGAGGCGCTGGCCGGAATCCTGCACCACCACGAGCGCATGGACGGCGGCGGGTACCCGAAGGGACTGGCGGGCGAGGACATCCCCGAGGCAGCCCGGCTGGTCTCGGTGGCCGACGTGTTCGACTGCCTGACCTCCACGCGCTCCTACCGCACGGCGTGGAGCGCCGAGGACGCCATCGCCGAACTGCGCAGGTGCGCGGGCACCCAGTTCGATCCGCGGATGGTCGAGGCCCTGGTCCGCGCGGTCGAACGAGAGGGCTGGGAGGTGCCCGACCTCGTCGAGCCGCTGAAGGACGAGTGCGAGAGCCTCGCGGCCAAGACGCCGCCGACCGGGGCGGAGGGCGGAGCCGAGGAGGCGCCGGCCGAGGTCGTGCCGGCGGGCGCGGCCGAGACGGGAGCCGACGTCGCGGTCGGGGTCGTGGAGGAGACGGCCGGATCATGATGAACAGCGCGCCGACCGTCTCACCGCACAGATCCCGGGGAGCCCGCCACGGCAGGCAGTGGCGGGCCGTCGGCTGGACCCGCCCGCTGCTGATCGGGGCGGCGCTGGTCAGTGCGGCGGGCTCACTGCTGTGGACGGCCGCCGTGAGCGGCTTCGAACAGCCGCGGGTCACGCTGGCCTTCGGAGTCCTGGTCGCCCTGGGGGAGTTCGCGCGCATCGCACTGCCCGGCGGACGCGAGGCCGCCCCCATCGCCTCGGCCTCCGCCATGTCCTACGCCTTCCTCTTCACTATCGCCGGCGACCCCGTCCCCCATTCGGGGGTGCAGGTCGTGGCGGTGGTCGCGGTGGGCATGGCGCTCGGGGAACTGCCGCACGTCATGGTGGGCCGCCCGCCGCACTGGGGGGACCTGGCCCGCAGGCTGCTCAACGTCGCGATCATCGCCCTGCTCTTCCGCCCCCTGGTGGCCCTCATCGACCTGGAGGGGCCGCTGTGGTGGATGACCCTGCTCCTCATGGCGGTGATCGTGGTGGGGGTGTGGGCGGCCGACTCGGTGGCCGCCGCCGCGATCCGCGCCGACCGCCTGCGCACCCGTTTCGGGGTCACGGTGCGCGACGAGATGCGCGCCCAGGTGGCCATCGGCATGGCGGTGGGGGCCTCGGCCATCCTGATGGCGCTGTCCGTCCACGTCATGGGACTGACCACGCTGCTGGTGTTCACCGCGCCGCTGCTGGTCACCCAGGTGGCCTTCCGGCGCTACGCCCAGATCCGGCTCACCTACCTGCAGACGGTGCGGGCGCTGTCCCGGGTCACCGAGGTCGGCGGCTACGTCGAGACGGGGCACTCCCACCGGGTCAGCCGGCTGGCCCAGGGGATCGGCCGCGAGCTGGGGATGTCGGAGTCGGAGCTGCTGGAGCTGGAGTACGCCGCCCTCATGCACGACATCGGCCAGCTGTCGCTGCGCGATCCCATCCCCAGCGGCGCCACCGTGCTGGCCTCCCCCCGGGAGCAGCGCAGCATCGCCGAACTCGGTGCGGCGATCGTCCGCGAGACCGGGGTGCTCGACGGAGTGGCCGAACTGGTCCGCCGCCAGTGCGAGCCGTACACCGGCGACGGCGAGGCGGGGCCGCCCCCGCTGGGCAGCCGGATCATCAAGGTGGCCAACGCCTTCGACGACCTGGTCGGCGGTTCCGCGGACCGCGACCGCGTCGAGGCGGTGCTGCAGCGGCTGCGCATGGACACCGGGCACGAGTACGACCCCGTGGTGGTCGAGGCGCTGGCGACGGTGTTGCAGCGGCCGGACTTCCACTGGCGGGGCGACTGAGGCCACAGCGCCCGCGCCGCGGGCGCTGTGGGAGGCGGGGAGCGGAGGGCGCGTCGCTATGCTGGGGCCCGACGCGGTGCGGCCCACCCGCCTCCGCCCTCGCGGGAAGCAGCCGACGACAGGTGTCCCCCGGATCCCCCGGAACCGACCGGCCGACGAACACGGGAGGGAAGCGGGCGATGGCCGAGATCCGCGCGGAGACGGCCGCGAGCGTCTGGAAGGTGACGGCGCGGGCGGGCGACACGGTCGCCGAGGGCGACACGCTGCTGATCCTGGAGTCCATGAAGATGGAGATCCCGGTACTGGCCGAGGATCCGGGCAGGATCGTCGACATCGCCGTCGCCGAGGGCGACGTCGTCCGGGAGGGCGACCTGCTCGCGGTGGTCGAGTAGGAAGCACGGCACACGAGTGGAAGGCGGCCCCATGCCGATCGACGCCGGACTGACCGGCACCGCGGAACTGACGGTCACCGACGCCGACACCGCCGCGGCGCTGGGCAGCGGAGACGTTCCCGTCCTGGGCACCCCGCGGGTGCTGGCGCTGGCCGAGGCCGCCACCGTCGCCGCGCTCGCCGGGCGCCTGGACGCCGGGCGGACGACGGTGGGCACGGAGGTCCGGCTCGCCCACACCGCGCCCACGCCGGTGGGGGCGCGGGTGGTGGCCACGGCGCACCTGGTCCGGGTCGAGGGCAGACGGCTGGCTTTCGAGGTCGCCGTCACCCAGGAGGGCCGCCAGGTGGCCGTGGGAACCGTCGAGCGCGTCGTCGTCCACCGCGAACGCTTCCTCGCCGGGGCGCGCCGCGGCGAGTGAGCCCGGCCCCGGAGCTCACACGCCCATGGTCTTGCGGGGGTAGACGTTCTCCGGGTCGGTGACGATGTTGACCAGGTAGGGGACGCCCGAGTCGAAGGCGCGGCGCAGCGCCGGACCGATCTCGGCGGGGTCGGTGACGAGTTCCCCGCCGCCGCCCAGCGCCGTGACCACCTGGTCGTAGCGGGTCTGCGGGGCCAGGTCGGCGACCACGTCGTAGCCGTAGACCAGTTGCATCGGCGCCTTCTCCAGGCCCCAGATGCCGTTGTTGCCGCACACCATGACCACCGGCAGGTCGTGCCGGACGAGGGTGTCCACGTCCGCCAGGGAGAAGCCCAGGGCGCCGTCCCCGAACAGGGCCACCACCTGGGAGGAGGGGTGTGTCAGGCGGGCGGCGATCGCGTACCCCATCCCGGTGCCCAGGCAGCCGAACGGTCCCGGGTCCAGCCAGTGGCCCGGGCGGCGCGGCTCCACGTACTTGCCCGCGTAGGAGACGAAGTCGCCGCCGTCGCCGATCACCACCGCGTCGTCGTCCAGGATCCGGTTCAGTTCGCCGTAGATGCGGGCGGGGTGGATGGGGGAGGCGTCGCTGTTCAGGGCCTCGCGGTCGTTGGCCGCGGTCGCGGCGGCCGCCTCGGCCACCTCCGTCCGCCACTGGGCGACCTCGGGGCGGGGCCTGGCCTGTTCGGCCAGGGCGCGCAGGATCTGTGCCAGGTCGCCGCAGACCGCTCCCGCCAGGGTGAGGTGCGTGGCGAGCTGGGCGGGGGAGTCGGTGATGTGCACGGTGCGCGCCAGTGGGGCGCCGTCGCGGCCGCCGAACAGGCCGTGGTTGAGCCGGAAGTCCAGCGGGGTGCCCACGACGACGACCAGGTCGGCACTCCCCAGGGCCAGCCCCCGGGCGCGGGTGGCGAGCAGCGGGTGTCCGGCGGGGAGCACGCCGCGTCCCTGGCCGTTGGTGATCACCGGGACGCCCAGTTCCTCGGCGGCCTCCAGGGCGACCTGTTCGGCACCGTCCAGCCACACGTCCGAGCCGTACACCAGCACCGGTCGCCGTGCCTCGCCGAGCAGGCGGGCGACGGCGGCCACCGCGTCGGGGTCGGGGGAGCGGTCGGCCGCGGAGCCGTCTCCCTCCAGGGTGACCTCGGCCTGGTCGTAGAGGCGGTCCATCGGGATGTCCAGGAACACCGGGCCCCGGTGCGCGGCGTTGGCGAGGGTGAACGCCTCGTCCAGGGCCGGGCCGATCAGTGCGGGGTCGTGGACGGTCCACGCGCGCTTGGTGATCGGGGAGAACAGCGGCGGCTGGTCCAGTTCCTGGAGCAGGCCCTGGCCCCAGCGGCTGTCCGGCGCCCGTCCGCCGACCACGACCAGGGGGGAGCCGTTGAAGTGTGCGGTGGCCACCCCGCTGACGCCGTTGGTGACTCCCGGCCCGGCGGTGAGCACCGCCCAGCCGGCCCGTCGGGTGAGTTTGCCGACGGCTTCGGCGGCGAACACGGCGGTCTGCTCGTGGCGGACGTCCAGCAGGCGCATCGGGGGGTCGGCCTGGACCGCGCCGTCGTAGACCGGGAAGACGTGCCCGCCCGAGAGCGTGAAGATGGTGTCCACGCCGTGGTGGCGGGCGACCTCCACGGCGTGCCTGCCGCCGTGGCCGGTGAGTCGCCCGGAGAAGGGAGAGGAGCCCATGTGCCGTCACGCTCCTTGGGTGCGGTAACCGAATGGGGGCGGAAGAGGTCCGCCCACCAGTAAATTACCAGTGAGTAGCACTCGTGGGTGAGGTGCCTCACAGGATTCGGTCCCCCGGGAGCCGTGCGGGATCCGTCCCCTAGTTCCGCTCCTTCGGGGGGCGCAGGCGGGTGACGAACTTGTACCGGTCGCCGCGGTACAGCGACCGCACCCACTCCACCGGGTGGCCCTCGGCGTCGAAGCTGTGCTGGCAGTGCAGGACCAGCGGCAGCCCGACGTCCACCCCGAGCAGCCGGGCCTCGCTGGGGGTGGCCAGCACGGTCTCGATCGTCGCCTCGGCCTCGGCCAGGTGCACGTCGTAGACGGTCGCCAGCGCCTCGTACAGCGAGGCGTGCCGGTCCAGGCGGCGGCGCAGTCCCGGGAACCGGCGCGCGGGCAGGTGGGCGGTCTCCACGGCCATCGGTTCGCCGTTGGCCAGCCGCAGCCGCTCGATGCGCAGCACCCGGCCGCCGAGCCGGATGGCCAGCAGGCCGGCCAGCTCCTCGTCCGCGTTGACATAGCTGACGTCGAGGATCCGGGTGTCCGGATGGAGGCCGTGCGAGCGCATCTCCTGGGTGTAGCTGGTCAGTTGCAGCACCTGGGTCACCTTCGGTTTGGCGACGAAGGTCCCCTTGCCCTGGATACGCAGCAGGCGTCCCTCCACCACCATCTCGGTGAGCGCCTGCCGCACCGTCGTGCGGGACGTGCCGAACTGGGTCGCCAGCGTACGCTCCGGTGGCACCGGGTTGCCGGCGGGCATCGTCTCGATCAGTTCCAGGAGCTGTTTTTTGACCTGGTAGTACTTCGGAACCCGGGGGCTGTCCTCAACAGTTCGCTGACCCGTCACGTCGATTTCCTCCACCACTCCCCGCCCGTTCGGCGTTTGACGCATCTTCGCAGTGCCGGCGGTCCGACGCGTAGTCGGGACGCCGGAAGGCGGCGACTGGTCTAGGCCATTGGTAGAAAGATGCATCTCTTGAGTATGCCTTCCCCCGTGGGATGATTTGTGAGTGCCTCACCTCAGCGATCTGATCCGACGGTATACGGCGCTCACCACGGCTGACCTGGAGTGGCTGCACGCCCTGGTCTCCGACTGGCAGCTGCTCGCCGACCTGTCCTTCGCGGATCTGCTGCTCTGGACGCGGCTGCGCGAGAACGACGGGTGGATCGCGGTCGCCCAGATGCGGCCGACCACCGGGCCGACCGCCTTCCAGGACGACCTCGTCGAGACGGTCCTGCCCGACGCGCCCGAGGGCCCGGAGGAGCAGGACCCCGTGCCCCCGCCGATGCGGACCAAGCGCGCGCTGATCGACCGCGCCTGGCGCGAGGGACGGATCTGCCGGGAGGGCGACCCCGACTGGTCGGGAGGCGTCCCGGTACGGGAGGAGACGATCCCGGTGCGTCGGGACGGGATCATGCTGGGGGTGATCCAGCGCAGCACCAACCTCAGCGCCGCACGCACTCCCAGCCGCCTGGAACTCACCTACCTGCAGAGCGCCAGTGACCTGGCGCAGATGATCGCCGAGGGCGGCTTCCCGTTCAGTGAGCAGGGGCCGCTGATGGTCCGCTCCCCCCGGGTCGGGGACGGCCTGCTCCGGTTGGACCGCGAGGGCCGGGTGGTCTACGCCAGTCCCAACGCCCTGTCCGCCTACCGCCGTCTGGGGCTGGCCACGGACCTGGTCGGAACGTCGCTGGCGCGCACCACCGTGGAGCTGTCCGCGGACCCCGACCCCCGGGACGAATCCCTGAGCTGGACCGCGGGCGGCCGGGTGCCGCTGGAGGCGGAGGTGGAGGCCCGCGGGACCACCGTCCAGCTGCGCGCCATCCCCCTGACCGTCAGCGGGGAGCGGATCGGGGCGCTGGTCATGGTGCGCGACGTCACCGAGCTGCGCCGCCGGGAGCGGGAGCTGATGACCAAGGACGCCACCATCCGGGAGATCCACCACCGGGTGAAGAACAACCTGCAGACCGTCGCGGCCCTGCTGCGGCTGCAGGCCCGCCGGCTGCACAACCCCGAGGGCCGGGCGGCGCTGGAGGAGGCGGTGCGCAGGGTCGGGTCGATCGCGATCGTCCACGAGATGCTCTCCCACACCCCGGACGAGACGGTGGACTTCGACGACATCGCCGACCGCGTCATCGAGATGGCCGCGGAGGTGTCCTCCACCGGCGCGGCGGTGGCGCCGCGCCGGGTGGGGCACTTCGGCCTGCTGTCCGCACTGGTCGCGACCCCGCTGTCCATGGTCCTGGCCGAACTGGTGCAGAACGCGGTCGAGCACGGACTGGAGTACGGTCCCGGCACCATCGAGGTGCGGGTGCGCCGTCAGGCGCCGGTGCCGGGAACGGACGACGGTGGGAGGGGGACGGGGCGACTGATCATCGAGGTCGTCGACAACGGATCAGGCCTCCCCGCCGACTTCGACCTGGAAACCAGTAGTAGCCTTGGACTGCAGAT
The DNA here is from genome assembly GCF_023208015.1 of Thermobifida alba. Taxonomy (NCBI): domain Bacteria; kingdom Bacillati; phylum Actinomycetota; class Actinomycetes; order Streptosporangiales; family Nocardiopsidaceae; genus Thermobifida; species Thermobifida alba. The sequence goes on from NZ_CP051627.1 coordinate 4,640,832, forward strand.
CGTTCGGACCCTGGTGACGGGCGAACTCGCGGGCCGTCTGGAGATGACTCCCCAGGAGGGCGGCGGCACCAAGGTCCTGTTGGATCTGCCGGTGGACCACGAGGTCCAGTACTACAACTGAGACGAGACGAGACGGACTGGTCAGACCGCGGTACGCAGTCGGGCGGCGGGAAGGACGGAGCGGCGGCGCTTCAGGGCGCGGCGCTCGTCCTCGCTCATACCGCCCCAGACTCCGCCGTCCTGGCCGGTCTCCAGAGCCCATTGCAGACAGGCGGTGCTGACAGAGCAACGGCGGCATACCTCTTTGGCCTCTTCGATCTGGATCAGAGCCGGACCGGAGGTGCCGATCGGAAAGAACAGTTCGGGGTCTTCGTCACGGCAGGCAGCGTGATGGCGCCAGTCCATGCGGGTCACTCCTCACGGTGAGGCGGTCGGGGCGTCAACCTTGTGAAACAGTTCACGAAGCAGGGCGCTTCGGGGCCGCAGTGATGGTGTGTCCAACGGTCCCCGCTCCCTTTCTTCGCACGCCCCACACGGGACGTCGCGGTGGTCTGCGACGGTCGCTACGCGCGGATGCCGAGGAATCCGCGACCGTCGAACCCGGAACCAACCGTTAACGTGCCCGTAACGTGCGGCGATACTTTGAGCGTGGCAGGGTTAAGAGAAGCTTTCAAGAGAGATGGCGCACTAAAGCCCGTTATAGGGTGTCGCGTACGTCACAGGCGCCCTGACCTGCGGTTTTATGTCCCCTTAAGCCACAATTCGTAACGCCTTCGGAACCGATCGGAAATTGACCTGTTGTCGGTGCCCGAGGTACTCTCCGTCGATCTGAAACGCTCGGGGCCGCCGCGACTGGATCGTGAACTCCGCGCGGTCGTGCCAGGTGAGGTAGCCGCTCCCCCGGGGCGGCACCCCCTTCGCCGAGAACATCATGCGCAGCACGTTGGCCGTGGTCATCGTGTCCACCCTGGTCAACGCGAACACGTCCAGGCCCAGCTCGAAACGCGACCGGGGTGTCGGCTGCACCGGGGACGGCCCCGCGTAGGTCCACGGGGTCGTGTTCGTCACCAGCGCGAAGTACAGGTCCGGCACCGGGGGGCGCCCCGGCATCCGCACGCTCAGCGACGGGTCGCCGCCCACACCGCCCCGGAGGAACAGGTTCAGCGCGATGGCCACGTACAGGGCGGGGGAGGCCCGGCGGCCGCGCCGCCGCTGCCGTTCGACCTCGTGCACCACGTCGGCGTCCCAGCCGAACCCCGCGCAGAAGGTGAAGTAGCGCCCCCCGTCCGGACCGTCGATGTGCCCCAGGTTCACCGTGCGCCGCGACCCGGTGTGCAGCGCCTCCAGCATCGCCCCGGTGGCCTCCACGGGGTCGACGGGCAGCCCCAGGGCGCGGACGAACACGTTCGCGCTGCCGCCCGGCAGGGCGGCATAGATCGGCCGCTGCTCCTCGGGAACGGCGAGCAGGCCGTTGGCCACCTCGTTCACAGTCCCGTCGCCGCCGAAACTGATCACCATGTCGTAGCCGTCCTCGGCGGCCCGCCTGGCCAGTTCCACGGCGTGGCCCCGGTACTCGGTCAGGGCGGTGTCGAGTTTGATGTCGCTGGCGAGCGCACGGACGATCACCTCACGCGAACGAGGGGTCGTCGTGGTGGCCTGGGGGTTGGAGATGAACAGGGCGCGCACCCGGCCAGTCTATTGACCGCCCGCGGGCACGGGGCACGGGCAGGGGACCCCCTCGGGGGGCCGAAGGTCCCGTCACGGGGGCCGGAGGGAGCGGGTTACAGTGAAGCCGTGTCCCGACGACCGATCACCCTTGTCCTCGCCGTGGCGTGTGAAGCGCTGCTCGGGCTGCTGCTGCTCGTCCTCGGCGGTTACGTCCTGGTCAACACGCTGCTGGGCCATGCGACGGACATCAGCTTCGCGCTTCCCCTGGCGGTGTTCGCCTTCGGCGGCGGCGCCGCGCTCTGCTACGTCTCCTGGGGCCTGTTCAACCTCAGGGACTGGGCGCGCACCCCGGTCGTGCTGACCCAGATCTTCGCCCTGGTGGTCGCCTACTACCTGTGGACCAGCGAGCAGCCCCGGATGAGCCTCGGCCTGGGGGCCTTCGCGCTCCTCACCCTGGCCCTGGTGCTGGCCCCGCCGACGACGGCGACCCTCTTCCCGGCGGAGGGCGGTTCCCGCAACCGGAGATGACAGACCCGCGCCACGGGCGCCGGTGACCGTGACGCGGGCGGAACGTATCGGTCAGTCGTCTGTGGTGAGAGCCTGACGCAGTTGCGCGAGCGTGCGCGCCAGCAGCCGGGACACGTGCATCTGCGAGATGCCGAGTTCCGCGGCGATCTGCGACTGGGTCATGTTGCCGAAGAAACGCAGCAGCAGGATGCGCTTCTCCCGGGGAGGCAGCCGTTCCAGGAGCGGCTTGAGGGACTCCCGGTACTCCACGCCCTCCAGGGACTCGTCCACGATCCCCAGCGAGTCGGCGACCGCGGGAGCGTCCTCGTCACCGTTGTCGGGGGCGTCGAGGGACACGGTGGAGTAGGCGTTGGCCGACTCCAGCCCCTCAAGCACCTCCTCCTCGGTCATCTTGAGGTACTCGGCGAGTTCGGCGACCGTGGGAGCGCGGCCCTGCCGCTGGGACAGTTCGCTGACGGCCTTGGTCAGCGAGAGCTTGAGCTCCTGGAGACGGCGCGGAACCCGCACCGCCCATCCCTTGTCCCGGAAGTGCCGCTTGATCTCGCCGACGATGGTCGGGGTCGCGTAGGTGGAGAACTCCACCCCGCGGCTCAGGTCGAAGCGGTCGATGGACTTGATCAGCCCGATCGTGGCCACCTGGGTGAGGTCATCGAGCCACTCGCCCCGGTTGCGGAACCGCCGGGCGAGGTATTCCACCAGGGGAAGGTGCAATTCGACGAGTTCGTCCCGGATGCGCTGGCGTTCCGGCGAGTCCGGGTCGAGTTCTCCCAGACGTTCGAACAGCTCCCGCGCACGGGCCCGGTCAGGCGTTGAGTGTTCCGTTTGCGCCGTCAGAGCGGGCCCCCTTTCACTCACACCGACTCCACCGGGTCGCGGCGTTTGTGCAGGACGATGGATACCCGGTCATCAGAGCCGACGACAGCGTCGACGTCACCGGCCAACGCCGAGAGCACGGTCCATGCGAAGGTGTCGCGCGCCGGCGGCCGACCGTCCGTGGTCAGCACCGAAACGCTGATGCGCATCCCGTCCCCGGTGAGTTCGAACTCCGTGGTCAGGTCTGTACCGGGCAGTGCCTGAGTGAGGAGCATCGCGCACGCCTCGTCCACACCGATGCGCAGATCCTCGATCTCGTCCAGCGTGAAATCGAGACGGGCGGCGAGCCCTGCTGTGGCCGTGCGGAGCACGGAGAGATAGGCGCTGTCCGCGGGCATACGGACCGTCACCGTGTCTCTCACGCTCATGGCGTCCGCCGTCGGTACAGCGGTGTCTTCGGTCACGTCCCTCCTTAGGGAAGCGAGATTGCCGCTTGTAAGCAATCTATCTTGTTCCCCCCGGGTGCGTGACAGGTGCGCGCTGATCCGTTTCCGCTCACGCAGGGTGAGGAGGTCTGCGCCGCGGGCGCCATCCGCTGGGGCCGCGGGCCGGAGCGTCGACGGGAGGGGGTTTCCCGGACCACCGCCACGGAGCATGCACGCGGCCCGCGAGGCGTTCGTCGAGCGGGAGACGCGAGAGCGGGACGGTGCCGCGGCCCGGCGGGCCGTCCGGGAACCGCGCGCGAGCGGCTTCCCGACCGCTGCCCCGGGGAGGTGCTTCCCGGGGCAGCCGCGCCGGGGTCGGCTACTGTCCCAGCTTGAGCAGTGCGTCCCCGTCGAGGCGGTAGACCGTCCACCCGTCCATGGGGACCGCGCCGAGCGACCTGTAGAACTCGATGGACGGGGCGTTCCAGTCGAGTACCGACCATTCGAGCCGCCGGTATCCGCGGGCCACGCAGATCCGGGCCAGTTCGGTCAGCAGCGCCCTGCCGTAGCCGAGCCCCCGGAACTCGGGGCGCACGTACAGGTCCTCCAGGTAGATGCCGTGGCGTCCGGTCCAGGTGGAGAAGTTGCGGAACCACAGGGCCATCCCCACGACCTCGGTGGAGCCGTCCTCAGCGGTGTGCTCGGCGACGTGCGCGAAGGCCGCCGGATGCGCGCCGAACAGTGCGGCGGCGAAGTCCTCCTCGGTGGCCGTCGCGGACTCCGGTTCCTTCTCGTACTCCGCCAGATCGCGAACCAGCTGGGCGATGACGGGAACGTCCTCGGGCCGGGCGGGACGGATCACAGCAGACCTCACAGCATGACGAGTCGGTGCCGACGACCCGTCCACGTTAACCCCGGTGCCGGGCGGTCGGGGCCGCGGGGGCGGCGGCTTCCCGCCGCCCCCGCGGCCCCGACGGGCCTCACAGCACCTTGGACAGGAACGCCTGGGTCCGTTCGTGCTGCGGGGAGCCGAGGACCTCCCGGGGAGTGCCGCGCTCCACCACCACACCGCCGTCCATGAAGACGAGGGTGTCGCCGACCTCGCGGGCGAAGCCCATCTCGTGGGTCACCACGATCATGGTCATCCCCCCTTCGGCGAGGTCCTTCATCACGTCCAGGACCTCGCCGACCAGTTCGGGGTCGAGCGCGCTGGTGGGCTCGTCGAACAGCATCAGCGAGGGGCTCATCGCCAGGGCCCGGGCGATCGCCACCCGCTGCTGCTGTCCGCCCGACAGCTGCTCCGGGTAGGCGGTGGCCCGGTCGGCCAGGCCGACCCGCTCCAGCAGGTCCATCGCGATGCCGCGGGCCTCGTCCCGGGGCACCCGTTTGACCTGGACCGGCGCCTCCATCACGTTGGCCAGTACCGACATGTGCGGAAACAGGTTGAACCGCTGGAACACCATGCCGATCTCCCGGCGCTGCGCGGCGATCTCCGACTCGCGCAGTTCGTGGAGTCTGCCGCCCTTCTCCCGGTAGCCCATCAGCTGGCCGTTGACCCACAGCCGGCCGGCGCTGATCTTCTCCAGGTGGTTGATGCAGCGCAGGAAGGTGGACTTGCCCGAGCCGGACGGCCCGATCACGCAGCACACCTCGCCGCGCCGCACCTCCAGGTCGATCCCGCGCAGCACGTGGGTCCGCCCGTAGTGCTTGTGGACGTTGTCGGCCACCACCATGCGGCTGTCCGCCGCGGAAGTGTTGTCTTCGACCATCGAAGCGCCTCAATTCCTGGCTTGGACCCGCAGCAGCCTCACCCCGGCCCCCGCCCGCCGGTCGCCCTTGGTGAAGGAGCGCTCCAGCAGGTACTGGCCGATCATGAACACGCTGGTGATCGCCAGGTACCACAGGCACGCGGCGACCAGCATCGGGAACGGGTCGTAGGTACGGTTGCCGATGGCCTGCAACTGGAACCACAGCTCCGTGGTCAGCGGCACGTAGGCGACCAGGGACGTGTCCTTGAGCATCGCCGTGGCCTCGTTGCCGGTCGGCGGCACGATCACCCGCAGCGCCTGCGGCAGCGTGATCCGGCGCAGTACCGTGAACCGCCGCATGCCCAGTGCCTGGGCGGCCTCGGTCTGGCCCGGGTCCACCGACTGCAGGCCCGCCCGCACGATCTCGGCCATGTAGGCGCCCTCCGACAGCGCGAGCGCCAACAGGGCCGCGACGAAGGGGGTGAGGAGGTCCCGGGTGTCGAAGGAGAAGAACCGGGCACCGGTGTCCAGGCCCAGCAGCGGCGCCCAGTAGTGGTCGAACGGCAGGCCCAGGTCGATGCGGTTGTAGAGCACTCCCAGGTTGCCGAAGAGCACGCACAGCACCAGGCGCGGCACCGCCCGGAAGAACCAGGTGTACAGCCAGCCGACCCCGGCCAGCACCGGGTTGCCGGACAGCCGCATGATCGCGACGACGACACCGACCAGGACGCCGATGAGCATCGCCAGCACGGTCAGCACGAGCGTGGTGCGCACCCCGAGGAGCACCGGCTCGGAGAACATGTTCGCCGCCATGAACGGCCAGTTGAACGCCTCGTTGGTGACGAGCATGTGCACGAACATGGCGGTGAGCACCAGCAGCACCCCGGCGGCGACCCAGCGGCCGGGGTGCCGGACCGGAACGGCCCGGATGAGTTCGGGGGCGCCCGTCCCGGGCGGGGAGGTCTCCGCCCGGGACGGACCGGTTCGCGTGTTCACAGTCGACCGTTACTCCGCGTCCGGGTTGACTTCGGGCGTCTCGATACCGCCGCTGGCGATGCCCCACTCAGCGAGGATCTCGTCGTAGGTGCCGTCCTCCATGATGGCGGCGAAGCCGGCCCGGATCGCCTCGGCCAGTTCGGTCTCCTCCTTGGGCAGCACCACGCCGTAGGGGGCGGCCTCGTACTGCTCCCCGTAGGTCTCCAGCTTGTCGCCGGTCTGCTCGATCGCGTAGGCGGCCACCGGCAGGTCGGCGAGGCTGGCGTCGCTCTGCCCCGACACCACCGACGAGGTCGCCTGGGTCTGGCTCTCGAACTGCTGGATCTCGATGGGGTCCTTGCCCTCGTCGACGCACTTGTCGCTGCGCGCCTCGATGTCGTCCACCTGGATGGTGCCGGCCTGGACCGCGATCCGCTTGCCGCAGGCGTCGTCGGGGTCGACCCCCTCGGGGTTGCCCGCCAGCCCGAACCACTGGGTGCCCACGACGAGGTAGCTGACCATGGTCACGTTCTCCAGCCGTTCGGCGGTGATCGTGAACGAGGAGACCCCGACGTCGTACTTGCCGGAGTTCACGCCGGTGATGATGGAGTCGAACTGGGCGGACTGCCATTTGGTCTCCAGACCGAGCTTGCCCGCGACGGCGTCGAACAGCTCCACGTCGAAACCGAGGACGGTCTGCCCGTCGGTGTCCAGGAACTCGGCCGGCGGGTACTCGCTGTCCACACCGATGGTGATGACGCCCCGCCCGGCGATCTCCTCGGGGACCATCGCGGCGAGTTCCTCGTCGACGGCCACCGCCGGGGAGCCGCCTCCCTCGGCCGCCTCCTCGCCTCCGCCTCCGCAGGCGCTCAGCGTCAGCACGGCCGCCGTGGGCAACGCCACCAGGTAGGGCAGGCGGCTGCGGAGAGCGGAGAGCTGCGTGTCCCGGTCTGTCGCGGATTCCGCGGGGTACCGCAGGTCCTTCACGTCGGTTTCCTCCTTCTGAGGTGCCGGCCTGCCGGTGAGCGGGCCGATCTGTCGCGTGCGGAAGCTGTGAGAGCGTCGCATGGCACACCGAGTTGTGGGGTGATAGATGTCAATCGTCCCCTCCTGGCATGGGTCTGGGGTCACCGTTGTGAGATGATTGAGTAACGGGCCACCCCCCGTACCGCTGGCAGCGCTTCCGCACAACCGTTGCGGAGAGTCCGACCGCCGCAACCGGTCGCAGACGATCGGTGTGGACGAGTCCCCCCACACGCCTCTTCGACCCTCTCCGCTCGCTGCTTCCCACCGCATCACTGTCCCCGTCAACGCCGAGGGGGACGCGCACGGATTCACTGAGGGGTTTTCACGTGACCAGCGACCACAGTTCCCGGCTTGACGACGATCCCGCGTTTGCTCTGCATCGCGGCGGCAAGCTGGAAGTCCACTCCACCATCGAGGTCAGGGACCAGGAGGGCCTGTCCCTGGCCTACACACCGGGTGTGGCGCGTGTCTGCACCGCCATCGCCGACAACCCGGAACTGGTGGACACCTACACCTGGAAGAACAAGGTCGTCGCCGTCGTCACCGACGGCACCGCCGTGCTCGGACTGGGGGACATCGGCCCGGAGGCCTCCCTGCCCGTCATGGAGGGCAAGGCGCTGCTGTTCAAGCAGTTCGCTGGGGTCGACTCGGTGCCGATCGCGCTGGCCTGCACCGACGTCGACGAGATCGTCGAGACGGTGGTCCGCATGGCGCCGTCCTTCGGCGGGATCAACCTGGAGGACATCTCCGCTCCGCGCTGCTTCGAGATCGAGCGGCGGCTGCGGGAGCGTCTCGACATCCCCGTCTTCCACGACGACCAGCACGGCACCGCCATCGTGGCGCTGGCCGCGATGCGCAACGCGGCCCGGGTCACCGGTCGGGAGCTCGGCGAGCTGCGGGCCGTGGTGTCCGGAGCCGGGGCGTCGGGGATCGCGGTCTCCCGCATGCTGATCAGGGGCGGGATCGGCGACATCGCGGTGGCCGACAGCAAGGGCCTCATCTACGAGGGTCGGCCCGGGCTCAACCAGTACAAGGCGGAGCTCGCCGCGATCAGCAACAAGGCCGGACTTCAGGGGTCCATCGAGTCCGCGCTGGTCGGAGCCGACGTGTTCGTCGGCCTGTCGGCGGGCGAGGTGCCCGAGGAGGTCGTCGCCACGATGGCCGACAACGCCATCATCTGCGCCATGGCCAACCCCAACCCGGAGGTCCACCCGGAGGTGGCCCACCGGTACGCGGCGGTCGTGGCCACCGGGCGCAGCGACTTCCCGAACCAGATCAACAACGTGCTCGCGTTCCCCGGCGTCTTCCGCGGCGCGATGGAGGTGCGGGCCACGCAGATCACCGAGAACATGAAGCTCGCGGCGGCCACCGCGCTGGCCGACCTGGTCGGCGACGACCTCGCGCCCGACTACATCATCCCCAGCCCGTTCGACGAGCGGGTCGTCCCGGCGGTCTCCGCGGCCGTCGCCGACCAGGCCCGCAAGGACGGGGTGGCCCGGGCCTGACGCCCGGAAGTCCGGAGCAGCGGACGGCCCGGAGGGTTCTCCCTCCGGGCCGTTCCCCGTCACGGGCACCGGACCGCCGGGGCGGGCCCTCCCCGGCCCCCGGGGGTCACGGTTCCTCGGAGCGGGCCGCGGGTGCGTGCCGCTCAGCTCGTGGAGTCGTCCGTTCCCTTCTCGGAGCCGTCCGCCCCCTCCGTGCCCTCGGTGGAGCGCCGGGAGGCGGAGTCGGGGGCCGGAGGCCCCCAGTTGGCGGTGTCCCGGCGGATGACCTCGAAGGTCTCGTCCAGGATGCGGCGCAGGTCGGCGACGGCGGCCTCGCTGACGCTGCCCGCCTCGCGGACGAGGCCGCGGACCCGTTCGGTGAAGTCGTGCAGGGTCTGCTCGAAGTCGCCGAACGCCGCGCGCTCCCGGGGGCCCCGGCCCCAGGAGACCCAGCCGAAGCCGTGCGCGAACTTCTCCCACTCGCGGCTCCACTCGCGGCCCCACTGGAAGCCGTGCTCGCGTTCCCCCCGGTCCCGTCGGCGGTCCCCGCCGGTCCGCTCCTCCTCGTCGGCGACCCGGCTCCAGACGTCACCGGTCTTCCCGGCTTTTCCGGCCTTCCCGGCCTTCTGCTGTTCGGAGCGGACGCGCCGGGTGCTCTGGGCCGCGTACTTCAACTCCTCCCGCAGGTGGCTGATGGTGTCGCGGACGTCGCGCTGCACGGCCTGTGCGATGTCGCGGACCGACTCGGTGATCTCCCGTTCCAGGTCCTCCAGGTCCCGGCTGCGGTCGCGCAGTTCGGCGCGGCCCTTGTCGGTGAGCCGGTAGACCTTGCGTCCGTCGACCTCCTCGTGGGTGACCAGCCCCTCCTCCTCCAGGCGGGCGAGGCGGGGGTAGATGGTGCCGGGGGAGGGGGAGTAGATGCCGAGGAACCGGTCCCGCAGCAGACTGATGATCTCGTAACCGTGGCGGGGGCTCTCGTCCAGCAGTTTCAACAGGTAGAGGCGGAGTCGGCCGTGGCCGAAGATGGTGCTCATGCGTCCCCCTTCGGGATTGCGGCCGGAGTGTCGGCCGCACGGCGCAGCAGTGAGACGGCGCCGGAGACGGTGGTCGTGGTGACGGTGGCGGGGTCGATCCCCGAGCCGATCGTGCCGCTGAGCCGGCTGAGTCCGCGGGCGTCCTTCCGGTCCAGACTGAACGCCGAGTCCAGGGTCCCGGTGGCGGAGCGCAGGTCGACCGTGGCGGAGGTGTCGGCGGGCAGGCGCAGGGCCACCTCGCCGGAGACGGTCCCCAGGGCGACCCGGGCGGCCGGGGCCAGGTCGACGTCGGCGAGCAGTTCCCCCGAGGCGGTCTTGGCGGACAGCTCGGCGAACTGACCGCCGGCGACCTCCAGGTCGCCGCTGACGCTCTTGTAGGAGAGCCTGCCGGTGAGGTTGCGTGCCTCCAGGTCTCCGGAGACGGTGCTGACCTCCATCTCACCGCCCACGCCGTCCAGGGTGACGTCGCCCGATCCGCCGCGCAGCTGGGTCTTGGCACTCATCCCGGCGACCACGACCGACGCGGTGGCCGCGGTGACCTCGACCGGGCAGTCGTGCGGAACGCGGACGCTGACGGTCGCGCTGCGGCGGGGCAGGTCCCGGTAGCTGCCCAGCTGGATCGGCTTCAACCGGTCCAGGACTCCGTCGCGGGTCAGGTCGTCGTAGGTGATGGTGAGGATTCCGGCCTCGTGCGAGACCAGCAGCGGTTCGCCCGAGAGTTCGGAGACCTCGAAGGTCACCGGGTCGTCCGTCGGCAGGATGTTGACGTGGCCGCCGATGACGCGCACGCGCAGGGCCACGATCCCGTCGAGTGTGCGTGTGGTTGGTTGGTCGATGGTCCAACGTGCCATCGCGGTCCCCTTCTGGTAAGCGCCTCTGGAAACACGATATGTCGCGATGGCGCCAGTCTCAAGATATGTCGCGAGATACCGGGGAAGTCCCCGACCTCCCCTCCGGGAGTCCCCTACCCCGGACCGGGGACGGCCTCGCCCCGAGAACGCGAAAGGCCCCCGGCCGCAGTGGCCGGGGGCCTGGAGAGTCACGCGGAGGCCGCGCTACTCGTCGTCCTCATCGTCGCGGGCCAGCCAGGTGGCCAGCCGGTCGACGGCGGTCTCGAACTCCGGGTGCAGGTCGGTGAAGGTCCGCAGCTGCTCGGCGAGCCACGCCAGACTGACCTCCTCCTCGCCGCGGCGCTTCTCCAACTCCTCGATTCCGCGATCGGTGAAGTACATCGGCCTCCTGCCTCAGGCGGTCGGCGGGAAGACGGTGTTCACCAGAGCCTGCTGCTCCACCTCGTGCCGCTTGGCGGAACCCGCGGCGGGAGAGGAGCTCGCGGAACGCGACACCCGGGTGAACGGGCGGTCGAGCTGCTCGGAGAAGACCAGCGCCACGAACGGCCACGGCCCCATGTTCGCCGGCTCCTCCTGCACCCACAGCACCTCGCCCGCGTTGGGGAAGGCCTTGAGCTGCTGGCGGATCTCGTCGATCGGCAGCGGGTAGAGCCGCTCCACCCGGATGATCGCGGTGTGGGTGTCCCCGGTCTTCTTCCGGGCGGCGTCCAGCTCGTAGTAGAGCTTGCCGGAGCACAGCACCACGCGCCGCACGTCGTCCGGCGCGATACCGCTGGTGTCCGGGATGAGCGGCTGGAACGATCCGGAGGTGAACTCCGAGACCGCCGAGACCGCCGCCTTGTGCCGCAGCATCGACTTGGGCGTGAACACGATCAGCGGACGCTGGTACGGCGACTTCACCTGCCAGCGCAGCAGGTGGAAGTAGTTCGCCGGGGTCGTCGGGATGGTGACCGTCATGTTCTCCTGCGCGCACAGCTGCAGGAAGCGCTCGATGCGCGCGGAGGAGTGGTCCGGTCCCTGGCCCTCGTACCCGTGCGGCAGCAGCAGGGTGACGCTGGAGCGCTGGCCCCACTTCTGCTCACCCGAGCTGATGTACTCGTCGATGACGGTCTGCGCGCCGTTGACGAAGTCGCCGAACTGCGCCTCCCAGGCGACCAGGGCGTCGGGGCGTTCCAACGAGTAGCCGTACTCGAAGCCCAGGGCCGCGTACTCGCTCAGCAGCGAGTCGTGCACGTAGAACTTCGAGGTGCCCCGGTCGAAGGCCTTGAGCGGGGTGTGCTCCGCACCGGTCTTGCGGTCCACCAGGACGGCGTGCCGCTGGCCGAAGGTGCCGCGGCGGCTGTCCTGGCCGACCAGGCGCACCGGGTGGCCGTCGATCAGCAGCGAGCCGAACGCCAGCGTCTCGCCGAGCGCCCAGTCGATCGCGTCCTCCTCGACCATCCGGACGCGGCGCTGCAGCTGGGGCAGCAGCCTCGGGTGCACGGTGAAGCCCTCCGGCAGCGAGACCTGGGTCTCCACCACCCGCTTGATGACCTCCTCGCTGACCGCCGTCTCGGTGGCGGAGTGGTCGATCCTGCCCTCGGTGAACACCTCGGGCTTGATCACCGACCCCGGTTCGATCGGGTTCTTCGCGGCCTCGCGGGTCTCGGTGAAGGCGCGCTCCAGCTGCTCCTGGTAGTCGCGCAGCGCCTGCTCGGCCTCCTCCACGGAGATGTCGCCGCGGCCGATCAGCGCCTCGGTGTACAGCTTGCGGGTGGACCGCTTGGCGTCGATCACGTCGTACATCAGCGGCTGGGTGAACGAGGGGTTGTCGGCCTCGTTGTGCCCGCGACGCCGGTAGCAGACCAGGTCGATGACGACGTCCTTGTTGAACGCCTGCCGGTAGGCGAAGGCCAGCTGGGCCACCCGGACCACGGCCTCGGGGTCGTCCCCGTTGACGTGGAAGATCGGCGCCTGGACCATGCGGGCCACGTCGGTGGCGTAGACGCTGGAGCGGCTGTCCTTGGGCGAGGTGGTGAAGCCCACCTGGTTGTTGACGATGATGTGCACGGTGCCGCCGGTGCGGTAGCCGCGCAGCTGCGACAGGTTCAGGGTCTCGGCCACCACGCCCTGACCGGCGAACGCGGCGTCGCCGTGGATCAGGATCGGCAGGACGGTGAAGCCGTTGGAGCCCTTGTTGAGGACGTCCTGCTTGGCGCGCACGATGCCCTCGGCGACCGGGTTGACGGTCTCCAGGTGGCTGGGGTTGGCGGCCAGCGTGATCGCGATCTTCTCACCGTCGGGCGTGGTGAAGGTGCCCTCGGTGCCCAGGTGGTACTTGACGTCGCCCGACCCGTGGGCGCTGCGCGGGTCGAGGTTGCCCTCGAACTCGCCGAAGATCTGCGCGTAGGACTTGCCGCAGATGTTGGCCAGCACGTTGAGGCGGCCGCGGTGCGCCATGCCGATGACGACCTCGTCCAGCTGGGCCTTGGCGGCCTTGGAGATCACCCCGTCCAGCAGCGGGATCAGGGACTCTCCGCCCTCCAGGGAGAAGCGCTTCTGACCCACGTACTTGGTCTGGAGGAAGGTCTCGAACGCCTCGGCGCTGTTGAGGCGGCGCAGGATGTGCAGCTGCTCCTCGCGGCTGATCTTCTCCGGCTCCCGCTCGACGCGGGCCTGGATCCACTCCCGTTCCTCGGGGCTCTGGATGTGCATGTACTCGATACCCACCGTGCGGCAGTAGGTGTCGCGCAGCACGCCCAGGATCTCGCGGAGCGTCATGACCGGCTTGCCGCCGAAGCCGCCGGTGGGGAACTCGCGGTCCAGGTCCCACAGCGTGAGGCCGTGTTCCAGGACGTCGAGGTCGGGGTGGCGGCGCTGCTTGTACTCCAGCGGGTCGGTGTTGGCCATCAGGTGCCCGCGCACGCGGTAGGCGTGGATGAGCTCCTGGACCCGGGTGGCCTTGTCGAGCTGGCTGTCCCGGTTGATCGAGATGTCCTGCACCCAGCGCACCGGTTCGTAGGGGATGCGCAGGGCCTCGAAGATCTCGTCGTAGAAGCCGTCCTCGCCGAGCAGCAGCTGGTGGATGGTGCGCAGGAACTCGCCCGACTGCGCACCCTGGATGATGCGGTGGTCGTAGGTGGAGGTCAGCGTCATGACCTTGCTGATGGCCAGGTCGTTCAGGGTCTCCGGGGAGGCGCCCTGGAACTCGGCCGGGTACTCCATGGCGCCCACGCCCAGGATGGTGCCCTGGCCCGGCATCAGCCGCGGCACCGAGTGCACGGTGCCGATACCGCCCGGGTTGGTGAGGCTGATGGTGGTGCCCTGGAAGTCCGCCACGGTGAGCTTGTTGGTGCGGGCCTTGCGCACCACCTCCTCGTAGGCGCTCCAGAACTCCTTGAAGTTCATGGTGTCGGCGGCCTTGATGTTCGGCACCACCAGCTGCCGGGAGCCGTCCGACTTGGCCAGGTCGATCGCCAGCCCGAAGTTGACGTGCTCGGGCTTGACCACGGCGGGCTTGCCGTCGATCTCGGTGTAGGAGTAGTTCATCACCGGGACCGACTCCAGCGCCTTGACCATGGCGTAGCCGATCAGGTGGGTGAAGGAGACCTTGCCGCCCTGTCCGCGCCGCAGGTGGTTGTTGATCACGATGCGGTTGTCGAACAGCAGCTTCACCGGCACCGACCGCACACTCGTGGCGGTGGGCAGGGCGAGGCTGGACTCCATGTTGGCGGCGGTGCGCGCCGACGCTCCGCGGAGCCGTTCCTCGGACACCGCGAGCGCCTCACCGGCAGCGCCCTCGGGCTTCGTGGCGGATGCGGACGTGGTCGCGGCAGATCGGGCGGGGGAGGCCTTGGCCGCGCCGCCGGTGGCTGCCTTCGGGGCCGCGGCCTTGGCCGCGCCGCTGGCACCGTTTCCGACGGATGAGGTGCCCTTGGCAGGGGAGGTTGCCCCGTCGGCGGCGGATCCGGACTTGTAGTCCGCGAAGAAGTTCCACCATGCCTTGTCAACAGAGTTGGGGTCGGCGAGGTACTTCCGGTGAAGCTCGTCGACCAACCACTCGTTCGGGCCGAAATCGGTCAGGGGTTGGGATGCCTCAGACGACACGGCGGAGATCGCCCTCTTCCGCAGCTCGCTTGTGAATTGATGGTGAGACGGGTGGTCAGGTGGATGTGGCTGTACTGCGTGTGACCACGCCAGGGCAGGCCCCAGCGGCCCGTCTCGTGGTAACAGGCTACTTTGCCAGAGGCACCCGCGGCACCTCCAGCACAGTGCCACGCTGGGATATACCTAACATTTATTCACAAATCAAGGGAGGCACCAGCGAGGATCGCCGGTGCCCTGCTGCTGGAGAGCGGAGTTGGGCGGTGTCCCGTGCAACATCCCCACCTCCGCTTGCGGCTAATCCTGTGATCTGCTTCACATTTTTGCACAGGTGGTGGGGGAGGGCCGTCGAAGCAGCTCAAAAGCGGACATCGCGCCGGTTCCGGCGCGTCCCGCCCGGGGCGGAGCGCCCCGTGTCGAAACCGTGTCCCAAAACGACCGCGCACCGGGCGCGGATCGGGTACTTTCCTCTGGCCCCGTGGTGCCGCGGCGGACGGCGGTGCTGCGCCGACCGCGCCCGCGCACCGCGAGGGGACGACCGGCGACCGGCCGGTTTCCCCGACCCCGCGCCCGGGGAACCCCGATCCCGGACGCCTCACGGAGGAGGAAGCAATGGGCGAGCTGCGGTTCGACGGAAGAGTCGCCGTCATCACCGGAGCCGGACACGGACTGGGCCGCTCCCACGCCCTCGGGTTCGCCGCGCGCGGGGCCAAGGTGGTGGTCAACGACCTCGACGCGCAGGCCGCCGCCACGGTGGCGGCCCGCATCCGCACCCACGGGGGCAGCGCCCTGGTCCACACCGCGGACATCTCCACCGAGGAGGGCGCGCAGTCGCTGATCGAGAAGGCCACCGACACCTTCGGCCGGGTGGACGTGATCGTCAACAACGCGGGAATCCTGCGCGACCGGTCCTTCAAGAACATCTCCCCCCGGGAGTGGGACGAGGTGCTGGCCGTCCACCTGCGCGGCTCCTTCCTGGTGTCCCACGCGGCCTTCGGACACCTGCGGGAGTACGGCTACGGCCGGATCGTCAACACCACCTCGCCCTCGGGGCTGTTCGGCAACTTCGGGCAGAGCAACTACTCGGCCGCCAAAATGGGCGTCGTCGGACTCACCAAGACCCTGGCGATCGAAGGCGCCAAGTACGACATCAACGCCAACGCCATCGCCCCCATCGCCTACACCCGGATGACCGAGGACCTGTTCCCCGCGGACGCCGCGGCCGTGCTCAGCCCGGAGAAGGTCACCCCGCTGGTGCTGTGGCTGGCCCACGAGGACTGCCCCACCACCGGAGAGGTCTACTCGGTGGGCGGCGGCCGGATCGCCCGGGTGTTCGTGGCCGAGGGCCCGGGCGTGGTGCTGGAGCGCGGTACCGCCGAGGAGGTCCAGGACAACTGGCCCGACATCAACGCCGAACGCCCCTACGTCATCCCGCGCAACCTGGCGGAGCAGACCGACCTCCACATCCGGGGACTGCTCTGAGGGGGCCCCGGCCGCCGGGCGGGGCACGGAAACGCGTCCCCGGTTCCCGAATTCACGGGCTGGATCGCCCCCGCGACGGTGAAAACGGCGGTTCTGTCCGGAGAAGGGCACGGATCGGTGCGCCAGGCCGCGTTCCGCCCTGATTGGCGCATCCCCGCTTCTAGCATGCTGCCCTGGAGGTGGGGACAAATGAAGACGAGGGAGTTCGGCGAGTTGGAGGCCGCCATCATGGACGCCCTGTGGACCGCGGACCGCGCACTCGCGGTCCGCGAGATCCGTGAAACCATGACCTACCGGCGCGATGTCGCCTACACGACCGTCATGACCGTCGCCAACATCCTGTTCAACAAGGGGGTGCTGCACCGCGAGAAGGTGGGGCGGGCGTGGCGGTACCAGCCTCGGGAGAGCCGGGAGGAGCACACCGCGCGGGTCATGAGCGAAGTGCTGCGCGAGGGAGGGGACCGCGAAGCGACCATGATCCGCCTCATCGAGGGGTTCAGCGACGAGGAGATGGCGCGCCTGCACGAGGCGCTCGCCGAGGTCCGCCTGCGCCGGGGGATCGCGTCGTGACCGGGACGCGGTAGGCCCGCACCGGACCGCCGCGGCACACAACCCGGTCCGGGGGAGAGGCGGACTAGGGTGGGGCCGTGGACGAACCTCTGGTGACGCGGATGAGCGGGTTCGGCGAGACCGTCTTCGCCGAGATGACCCGGCTGGCCGAGGAGGCCGGCGCCATCAACCTGGGACAGGGCTTCCCGGACACCGACGGACCGGACTCCCTGCTGGAGGGGGCGGCCCGGCACATCCGGGAGGGAGTCAACCAGTATCCGCCCGGGTACGGGCGGATCGAACTGCGCGCCGCGGTCGCCGCGGACCGCGCGGAGCGCTACGGCCTGACCCACGACCCCGAGACCGAGGTGTACGTCACCGTCGGAGCCACCGCCGGAATCGCCGCGAGCGTGCTCGCCCTGGTCGAACCCGGCGACGAGGTCGTGCTGTTCGAGCCGATGTACGACTCCTACTCCGCCGTCATCGCACTCGCCCAGGGAGTGCGACGCCCGGTGACGCTGCGGCCGTCCGCGGACGACGCCAGGTACACCTTCGACCCCGACGAACTGGCCGCCGCGATCACCCCCCGCACCCGGATGATCATCGTCAACACCCCGCACAACCCCACGGGCACCGTGTTCACCGCGGAGGAGCTGACGCTGATCGCGCAGCTGTGCCGGGAGAACGACGTCATCGCGCTCACCGACGAGGTCTACGAACACCTGACCTTCGACGGGGTGGCGCACCTGCCGCTGGCCGCGCTTCCCGGCATGGCCGAGCGCACGCTCAGCGTCTCCTCGGCGGGCAAGACCTTCTCCGTCACCGGATGGAAGGTCGGCTGGGTCACGGGACCGGAACCCCTGGTGCGGGCGGTGCGCACCGTCAACCAGTTCCTGACCTACGCGGCCAACGGCGCCCAGCAGCTCGCCGTCGCCGACGCACTGCGCGACGGGATGGACTGGGTGCGCGCCCAGCGCGACGCGCTCCAGGCCAAACGCGACCGGCTGGCCGCCGGACTGGCCGCCGCGGGCTTCGGGGTGGGACGCACCCAGGGCTCCTACTTCGTGATGGCCGACATCCGCCCGCTCGGCCACGACGACGGAGCCCGGCTGGTCCGCTCCCTGGTCCGCCAGGCCGGGGTCGCGGCCGTACCGGCGCAGGTCTTCTACGCCGACGAACGCGAGGGGCGCCACCTGGTCCGGTTCGCCTTCTGCAAACGGGACGAGGTGCTGGACGAGGCCGCCGCCCGACTGCGTTCGTGGGGCGGCCGGTAGCGTACCCGGCGGAAGAGGACCGCGGGTCCGCCGGCGGGACGCGGCGGACCGGGGACGAGAGGACGGCCGTGACCACACCCATGCCCGACCACCTGCTGCGCGTGGCCGAGGACGCCAAGGGCTTCATGCCGACGGACGAAGGGCTCGTCCTGTACGAGACCGCGCTGGCCCACGCCCACCTGGGGCCGGTGCTGGAGATCGGCACCTACTGCGGCAAGTCCACCGTGTTCCTGGGCGCGGCCGTCCGCCAGGTCGGCGGCGTCGTCGTCACCGTGGACCACCACCACGGCTCCGAGGAGCACCAGGTGGGCTGGGAGTACCACGACCCCTCCCTGGTGAACCCGACGACCGGACGACTGGACACCGTGGGCGCCTTCCGGGAGACCATGGCGGCCGCCGACCTGGAGGACCAGGTGATCGCGGTGGTGGGCCGCTCCGCCGAGGTGGCGCGCCTGTGGAACACCCCGCTGGGCATGCTCTTCATCGACGGCGGGCACACCGAGGAGGCCGCCCAGGCCGACTACGCCGGGTGGAGTCCGCACGTGCGCCCCGGAGGCGCCCTGGTCATCCACGACGTGTTCCCCGATCCGGCGGACGGCGGACGGCCGCCCTACAACATCTACCGGCGGGCGTTGGACTCCGGGGAGTTCGTCGAGGTACGGGCCCAGGGATCGCTACGGGTGCTGCATCGTCAACGCTGAGTAACAGCAGGATGGCCGCTCCGTCACCGAAGGCCGGTATCGTAAACGGCAGGGAGCAGGCGGCCCCCAGTAACGCCTGTCTCAAAACGACCTTTTCGTGAACCCATCGCCCCCGTCTGCGCGTCAAATCGTTAGCGCTTGCAAAGTGTGGGGAGCGACGATGCCAGGGGGCGACGAACTGAGCGAGAGCAGCAACGGCGACAACATTCCGCGCCCTGAGACCGAGGAAGCGACTGTCGCCGATTCTTCCGTGACAAGAGACGATGTGAACGGCAACGAGTCCGGTTCCGAGGACGACGCCGACCGTGTCGCCGAGGACGGAGACGCGACCGAGGACAAAGGCGAGCCCGAATGGTTCGCCTCGGACGGCGACTCCCCCTACCTTGAGGCCAGCGCCTTCAAGGACAGCGGCAGCTTCTTCCGGGACAGGGTGGCACGCAGCCTGGCCGAGGAGTACGGACTCGACTTCGACGAGAACGGAGGGAAGGGTACCGATCCCGTGAACGCCGACGGCGGGGACGAGCAGCGGTCCGACGACCAGGACGGACCGGCCGGGACCACGCCGCCGGCGGAGGACACCGACCAGGAGGCCGAGAGCTCCGGGTCGGTTGACGAGGAGGAGACTGAGCGGATCGGTTCGGGCTCCGGGTCGGTTGACGAGGAGGAGACTGAGCGGATCGGTTCGGGCTCCGGGTCGGTCGATGAGGAGGAGACTGAGCGGATCGGTTCGGGCTCCGGGTCGGTTGACGAGGAGGAGACTGAGCGGATCGGTTCGGGCTCCGGGTCGGTTGACGAGGAGGAGACTGAGCGGATCGGTTCGGGCTCCGGGTCGGTCGATGAGGAGGAGACTGAGCGGATCGGTTCGGGCTCCGGGTCGGTTGACGAGGAGGAGACTGAGCGGATCGGTTCGGGCTCCGGGTCGGTTGACGAGGAGGAGACTGAGCGGATCGGTTCGGGCTCCGGGTCGGTTGACGAGGAGGAGACTGAGCGGATCGGTTCGGGCTCCGGGTCGGTCGATGAGGAGGAGACTGAGCGGATCGGTTCGGGCTCCGGGTCGGTCGATGAGGAGGAGACTGAGCGGATCGGTTCGGGCTCCGGGTCGGTTGACGAGGAGGAGACTGAGCGGATCGGTTCGGGCTCCGGGTCGGTCGATGAGGAGGAGACTGAGCGGATCCAGCCGTCCGCACCGGCCGCCGGACAGTCCTCCGGCCTCGACGAGGCCACCATCCAGGTCCCGGCCGTGGGAGCGGCCCCGGAACAGCCCGCACCCCCCTCCGCACCGACCTCCGAGACCACCGCGGTCTTCAGCCACAACCCGGCCGACCCCGGTTCCCGACGGCGCCCCCTGCCCCCACGCTTCATGAAGTCGGCCGGGCGGACGGGCGACTCCGGACCCGCCACCCCGCCCCCGCCCACCACCACCGCGGCGGGCGGCGCCGGCCCTGACGGCAAAGGCAAGAACAAGAAGGGCAAACCCAAACGCAAGAAACCGCTGTGGTGGCGCATCACCCGTGTCGGGCTGATCGCGGCGGTGCTCCTCGTCGGCCTCGTGGCCGGCGGCTTCGCCTACGCCTACACGGCCTTCGAGGTCCCCGACGCCGCCCAGGCCGACGCCACCGCGCAGGGCTCCGTCTTCTACTACGCCGACGGCTCGGTCCTCACCGAACGCGGCGTCAACCGCAAGCCCGTCTCCCTCGACAGCGTTCCCGAACACGTCCAGAACGCCATCCTCTCCGCGGAGAACCGCGGCTTCTGGGACGAGCCGGGCGTCTCCCTCACCGGTACGGCGCGCGCGGTCTGGTCCACCGTCACCGGAAAGCAGGTCCAGGGCGGGTCCACCATCACCCAGCAGTTCGTGCGCAACTACTACGAGGGACTCAGCCAGGAGCAGACCATCGAGCGCAAGCTCAAGGAGATCATCATCGCGCTCAAGGTCGACCGCTCCCAGCCCAAGGAGTGGATCCTGGAGCAGTACCTCAACACCATCTACTTCGGGCGCAACGCCTACGGTATCCAGGCCGCAGCCGAGGCCTACTACGACAAGAACGTCGGCGACCTCACCCCCGACGAGGCGGCGTTCCTGGCCGCGGCCATCCAGCAGCCCACCAAGTTCGGGTTCGCCGACAGCGACACCACGCCCGAGATGGAGAACCGCTGGGAGTACGTGGTCAACGGCCTGGTGGACATGGGGTCCATCACCGAGGCCGAGGCCGCGGAGTACGAGTTCCCCAAGCCGCTGCCGGAACGGCCCCAGGACAACATCGACCTGAGCGGCTACAAGGGCTACATGTTCCAGCAGGCCATGAAGGAGCTGGAGGAGCTCGGCTACAGCGAGGACAACATCAACCGGGGCGGCTACGAGATCCACACCACCTTCGACCCGGACCTGATGGAGGCGGCCTACGAGGCCGTGCAGGAGACCGTGCCCGTCGACGACCTGCCGGAGGGGGTGCGGGTCGGACTCAGCGTGGTCGACCCGTCCACCGGAGGAGTGGTGGCCTTCTACGGGGGCCAGGACTACTTCGAGAACCAGTACGACAGCGCGTTCCTGGGCACCGCGCAGGCGGGGTCGGCGATGAAGCCGTACGTGCTGGCCGCCGCCCTCAAGGACGGGCTGGGGCTGTACACCGTGGTGAACGGCAACGGGCCGCGGTACATCAACGGCACCATGATCCAGAACGCGGGCAACGCCCCCGGTGGCGCGATGAACCTCATCCAGGCCACCACCGTCTCCAACAACCTCGGCTACATCGACCTGGCCGAGCGGGTCGGACTGGAGAAGGTCGCCGAGACCGCCTACGACATGGGGCTGCCCGAGGGCAGCATCGACCTGGTGCCGGTGCTGCCGCTGGGCGCCAACAGCGTGAGCCCCACCGACCAGGCGGGCGGCTACGCCACCTTCGCCAACGGCGGCGAGCACATCGAGACGCACGTCGTCTCCTCCATCATCAACAAGGAAGGGGAGGAGGAGCGCCCCGAACCGGAACGCAAGCGGGTGCTCACCGAGGAGCAGGCGGCCGACGCCACCTATGCGATGCGCCAGGTGATCAACTCGGGTACCGGCACCGCGGCCGGTATCGGACGCCCCGCGGCGGGCAAGACCGGGACCACCAACGGCAGCGTCGCCGCCTGGTTCGTCGGCTACACGCCGCAGCTGTCCGCGGCGGTGGGCATCTACAGCGGCGACAACGAGAGGTTCTCCGTGCCCGGCTGGGGCACCCTGTCCGGCGGCACCCTCCCGGCGACGGTGTGGCGCACCTTCATGCAGAAGGCACTGGAGGGCGAACCCGTCAAGGACTTCCCCTCGCCGACGTTCGGCGGATCATCGCCGAACTGGGCGCCGGCGCCCGAACCGGAGGAAACCACGACGGACGAGAGCACCTCCGAGGAGTCGGCTCCGGAGAACGGGCAGCCCGCGGTCCCCGCACCCGAGGTGCCCCAGCCCGTGGTTCCCGAGCCCGTGGTCCCCGAGCCCGTGGTCCCCGAGCCCGAGGTGCCCCAGCCCGGCATCCCGCCCCCCGGAGACCCCGGAAGCGGAACGACCGAGGGGTGGTCGCCGACAGGCTGACAGGGGTGCGGGCCGCCTCCCGGGAGGGGAGGCGGCCCGCACCCTGTTGCACGGTCCCGGCACCGGAGCCGGCCGGTCACCTGACCGGAAGCGCCACCGGCCGGTCGCAGCAGCCCTCGGCGCTCTGCTCCGCCGCACCGGGGACAGCGGTGAAGACCCGGGCTCCGGGAGTGGCCCCGCACAGCGCGTCGACGGCCAGGATCATCGCGGCGGTGGTCCAGGTGCTGCGTTCCACCGGCCAACGCACGTCGTGGACGAACTGGTAACCCGTCCAGTAGGCGCCGTCGTCGGGGTCGCGCAGGTGCTGGACCGAGTCGAGCAGTTCGGCCCCCCGGTCGTACTCGCCGACCGCGGCCAGCGCGAGCACCAGCTCCGAGGTCTCGGCCCCGGTGACCCACGGCTGGTCGCTGACGCAGCGGATGCCCAGACCGGGCACCACGAAGGTGTCCCAACGCTCCGCGAGGCGCTCCTCGGCCCGCTCGCCGCGCATCGCGCCGCCCAGGATCGGGTAGTACCAGTCCATCGAGTAGCGGCTGCGGTCGGCGAAGACCGTCTCGTGGTCGCAGATCAGGTGCGCCAGGCGCGCGGCGGCCAACTCCCAGTCCGGCTGGGGGCGGTCCAGGTACTCGGCGAGCGCGACGGCGCAGCGCAGCGAGTGGTGGATGCTCGCGCACACCGTGAGCAGTGCGTGGTCGCCCGGACGGCCGTCGGTGTCGCGTGCCCAGAGGATCTCTCCCCGCTCGGTGCGCAGGCCCAGCACGAAACCGATCCCGGCGCGCACGGTGGGCCACAGCCGCTCCGCGACCGCGTCGTCACCGCTGACCAGCAGGTGGTGCCAGACGCCGACAGCGACGTAGGCGGCGTGGTTGGCCTCCCGGAGGGGATCGACGACCCTGCCCTGGCGCAGTTTCGCGGGCCAGGAGCCGTCCGGGTTCTGCACCGTCGTCAACCAGTCGTAGGCGCGCACGGCCGCCGCGTGGTGGCCGACCGTGGACAGCGCCATGGCGCACTCGACGTGGTCCCACACGTCCAGGTGGCCGCCGGGGAACCACGGGATCGCCCCGGAGGGCTCCTGGGTGTTGAGCAGGTAGTCGGCGCTGCGCACGAGGTCGTCGGCCCGCAGGACGCCGGGCAGTTCCGGAAGGTCGTGCGCGCTCATCCGGTGTCCCCGCCGTGCCGTGGTTTGCGGAGGTAGACGACGACGCTCTTGCCGATCAGCGGGTTGAGCGCGCGTTCGGTGAGGCGGGTGAGGCGGGGGGCCTTGAGCATGTCCCAGACCAGGAGGTCGTGGTAGGCGCGCACCAGCGGGTGGGAGTCGTTGTCGGTGCCCACCGCGCACTTGAGCCA
The DNA here is from genome assembly GCF_023208015.1 of Thermobifida alba. Lineage (NCBI taxonomy): Bacteria > Bacillati > Actinomycetota > Actinomycetes > Streptosporangiales > Nocardiopsidaceae > Thermobifida > Thermobifida alba. The sequence goes on from NZ_CP051627.1 coordinate 4,664,388, forward strand.
CCAGTAGGGCGAGTGCAGGGCGTGCGCGTGGTGGTGCGGGCCGATCTCGAACCCGGTGGCCTTGAGCTTGGCCTCCAGTTCGGCCCGGGTGTAGATGCGGATGTGGCCGCCCTCGACGGTGTGGTACTCCTCCGACAGCGCCCAGCAGACACGTTCGGGCAGCCAGCTCGGCACGGTGACGACGGCGATGCCGCCCGGGCGGAGCACACGGTACATCTCGGCCATGGCGGCGGTGTCGTGCGGGATGTGCTCCATGATCTCGGCCGCGATGACCCGGTCGAAGGAGTTGTCGTCGAAGGGCATGGCCAGCGCGTCGCCCTTGACGGTCTCGGCCGCGGCCTCGGCGGGGGCCTCCCCCTCGGCGCGCATGGCGGCGAACATGGCGGAGACCTCGGCCAGGTCGTTCTCGTTCTGGTCGAAGGCCACCACGTCGGCTCCTCGGCGGTAGACCTCGAACGCGTGCCGGCCGCCACCGCAGCCCAGGTCCAACACCCGCTTGCCGGGACCGACGGGGAACAGAGTGAAGTCAACGGTGATCAGAGGACGCTCCTTCTGGTCGTACCTGCGGTGTCACGTGTGCGGAGAACACGCGTTCACGGTGGGGTCACGGGAAACTACGAGGCCCGGGCGGAGCGGTCCGTCCGGGTGTGTCGGGCGGCCTCGATGGCGGAGACGTAGTGGCGGGCGGTCGCCTCGGCCACCGCCCGCCACGTGAAGCGTTCCTGGACGCGCCGCCAGGCGGCCTCGCTCATCCGGGCGCGTTCGGCGTCGTTGTCCAGCAGTTCGGCCACCGCTGCGGAGAGCGCCTCGGCGTCGCCGGGAGGCACCAGGCGTCCGGCGCCGTCCTCACCGACCACTTCGGGCAGGGCGCCCGCCCGGCTGGCCACGAGCGGGGTCCCGGTGGCCATGGCCTCCACGGCGGGCAGGGAGAAGCCCTCGTACAGCGAGGGGATCACCGCGATCTGGGCACTGGACAGCAGGCAGGCCAGCTCGGTGTCGTCGATGCCGTTGACGAAGGTGACGCGGTCCCGCAGCGACAGTTCGTCGACGAGCTGCTCGGTGGGGCCTCCCGGCTGGGGCCTGCTGACGACGGTCAGTTCGACGTCGCGTTCGGTGGCGAGTTTGGCGACGGCCCGCAGCAGCGTCGCGACCCCCTTGAGCGGACTGTCGGCGCTGGCCACGCAGACGATCCGGCCGGGGACACGGGAGACGTCGGGACGGGGGTGGAAGAACCTGGTGTCCACGCCGAGCGGGACCACGTCGATGACGGAGGGGCGCACCCGGAACTCGCGGGCGACGTCCTCGGCGGAGGAGCGCGAGGGAACCAGGATGGACCGCAGCCGACGGGCCACCCGGCCCTGCATGTTCACGAAGCTGTACCAGCGGCGTTTGGACAGGCGCTGCCAGCCGGTGGCGGACTCCAGTTCGATGCGGCGGTCCACGGTGATGGGGTGGTGGATGGTGGTGACGAGGGGGAGGGCCGCCTGGACGCCGAGCAGGCCGTAGCCGAGGGTCTGGTTGTCGTGCACCACGTCGAACTCGTCACGGCGGGCCCGTAGTTCGCGCAGGGCCCGCAGGGAGAAGGTGAGCGGTTCGGGGAAGCCCGCGGTCCACATGGTGGTGACTTCGAGCGCGTCGATCCAGTCCCGCCACTGGCGCATCGGCGGGGCCTGGAACGGGTGGGCGTCGTTGTACAGGTCCAGGCTGGCGATCCGGTCCAGTGCGACGCCGTCGTCGAGAACGGGGTAGGGCTGGCCGGACAGCACCCGCACCTGGTGTCCGAGCGCGGCGAGTTCTCGGGAGAGGTGTCGGACGTAGACACCCTGGCCGCCACAGTGCGGCTTGCTTCGGTAGGAGAGCAGGGCAATGCGCAGAGGACGGTCAAGAGGCATGTGGCAGACAACCCATCACAGGCGAGGAGCCGCGGGCCGACCCGTTGGCGTCGGGCGGGGTCCCGCACGCTCACGATGGCGGCGGAGTCACTCGGGGCGGTGGGGACGTCGGGCGGTGTCCATGACGCGACGTGTTGGCTGCCCCCCGTTCCGACACTGTCGACAAGCCACCTGTCCGTCACCCGCCTCGCATATTACCCACCAGTTCGCTCCCGGGCTCTTCCCGGGGGTACCGGACGGCCGGGGGCGGAGGCTACCTCCGTTACCCTCCGGTCGCTCACCGAAAACATCGGCTCGGGGGAGGCCCGGGCCGCGGGGCAGCGGTCCGGAAGACGGCCGGGCGGCCCCGAGCCGGAGCTCGGGGCCGCCCGCCGGAAGTGGAGCGGTCAGCGCCTGCCGCTCAGACCCAGCAGCCCCAGCACCCCTTCCAGCAGCGAGACCACCCCGCTGCCCGGCCGGCGCGGGGACTCCTCCGGGGCGGGGGCGGGAGCCGGTTCGGGCTGGGACACCGGCTCCTCCCGGGGTTCGGACACCGGCTCCTGCGGGGCGGCCGGTGCGGGAGGGGGCGCGGGAGGAGCCGCGGGCTCGGCTCCCCCGGTCGAGGGGGCGGAGCCGCCGGACTCCGCACCGCCGCCCGTGCTGCTGCCCGCACCGCCGCTTGCACCGCCACCCGTCCCGCTGTCTGTCCCGCCGCCCGTTCCGCCGTCCGCTCCGCCGGGCTGTGCCGGCTCGGGTTCGGCGGCGGGCTCGGGCTCCACCGCGGGCGGGGGCTCGAACGCCGGCTCGGAGACCTCGACGGGGGGCGCACCGCCGGAGTCGGGTTCGGTGCTCTGGGGCGCGTGCTCGGACATGGGACTGGCGGTCACCCCGTCGACGGGCGGCAGCGCCCCCGCGAGGGTGTCGTCGGAGCTGTTCAGGAAGGCGCCGAGCCCCCACAGGGTGAACGCGACCAGTGCGGTGACCAGCCCGGCCGTGGCCGGAAGCAGCCATCCGGACAGGCGCTGGGGCTCCTCGGAGGCCTGAGCGGCGGCGGGGGCGGACAGCGGTTCGGCGTCCGCGTCGAGCGAGGAGGCGGGGGCCGTGTGCTCCTCCGGGGCCGCCGCCGCCTCCGGACCGTCGGGACCGGCCGTGCCGGGGTCGGTCCCGCGGACCCGCTGGAGGGGGAAGCCGTTGGCGCCCAGGGGGCGGACCAGGGCGGCCGCCGCCTGGCGCCGGGGGGCCGCCTCGGAGGCGGAGCAGTCGGCGACGACCTGCTCGCGGAGGTGCCGCGGCGGCCCGGGCAGCGCGACCGAGTTCAGGGCCAGCGGGACGTCCGCGATGATCCACCGGGCCCCGGAGCCGTCCTCGGCCTGGTTCTTCTCGGTGACCAGGTCCGCGACCCGCTGGGCGGCGGACCGGCACAGGTCGCTCACGGTCTCCGGGTCCAGGCCCAGCACGACGGCGGTCTGGGTGTGCGACAGGCTGTGCCGCAGGGACAGCTCCAGCAGTTCCCGCTGGCTGGGCGGGAGCGTGCCCAGCACCTCGACGAAGGGCTGCTCCTCCTCGTGGACGGAGAGCAGGGCGTACGGGGAGTCCGGGGTGAGTCCGCGCCGTTCGCACGCGGCCCTGGCCAGCGCGAAGAGCCAGGAGCGGAACAGGTCGAGGTCCTGGAGCTGGGGAAGCAGCTCGACCGCGGCCAGGAAGGTCTCGTGCACGGCCGCCGCTACGGCGTCCTCCTCCTGCTCGCTCCGCGGTCCGAGCAGGGTCCAGCAGTAGCGGTAGAGCGAGGCGGCGAACGCGTCGTAGCACCGCTCGTACCCCTGCCCCTCCCGCAGGAGCGTCGCGAACGCGTGGTCCTCGCTCACCCGCTGTCGGTCCGGTCTCTGCGACGCAGTCAAAGCCCCTCCGCTCGCATCGCTTCCTCGGTCGCTTTCCGGTCTGTCCCTAATCGAGGGAAAAGCCGGGGTTCTTTGAGACGGTAGCGACCAGGGCGGGGCTTGTCTCTGCTTTTCGGAATATTTGTCTAAAAAGCAAGGGGTGTCGTGGTTTCTCCGGCGTCGCGGCGGGGCCGGTCACCCGTGCCGGCCCCGCCGCGACGGGGGTCACTCGCCGCCGCGCGAGGGCGAGCCGATGGCGATCATGCGCTCCACCGACGTGCGGGCCCGGGCCGCCACGTCCTCGGGCACCGTGATCTCGGTGGTGCCGTCGCGCAGGGACGACAGCAGCTTCTCGGCGGTGATCATCTTCATGTAGTGGCACTCCGCCCGGGAGTTCACCGGTTCGAAGACGGTCGTGGGGTTGGCCGCGCGCAGCTGGTGCAGCATGCCGGTCTCGGTGGCGATGAGGACCTTGCGCGCGTCGGTCTTCTCCGCGGCGCTGAGCATGCCGCCGGTGGACAGCACCTTGACCCGCTCCTGGGGCACCGCGCCGGAGGCGGCCAGGTACAGCGCCGACGTGGCGCAGCCGCACTCGGGGTGCACGTACAGCTCGGCGTCGGGTTCGGCCTCGACCCGCTCCCGCAGGGTGTGGCCGTCGATCCCGGCGTGCACGTGGCACTCGCCCATCCACACGTGGATGTTGTCGCGGCCGGTGACCCGCTTGACGTGCGCCCCCAGGAACTGGTCGGGCAGGAACAGGATCTCCCGGTCCTCGGGGATCGAGCGGATGACGTCGGCCGCGTTGGAGGAGGTGCAGCAGATGTCGGTCTCGGCCTTGACCGCGGCGGTGGTGTTGACGTAGGCGACCACGACCGCGTCGGGGTGTTCGGCACGCCAGGCGCGCACGTCCTCGGCGGTGATCGTGTCGGCCAGGGAGCAGCCGGCCTCGGGCTCGGGCAGCAGGACCGTCTTCTCCGGGGAGAGCAGTTTGGCCGTCTCCGCCATGAAGTGCACGCCGCAGAAGACGATGGTGCTCGCCTCGACGCTGGCCGCCAGGCGGGACAGGGCCAGGGAGTCGCCGGTGTGGTCCGCGATGTCCTGGATCTCGGGGCGCTGGTAGTTGTGCGCGAGGATGACCGCGTCGCGTTCCCTGGCCAGGCGGCGGACCTCCTCGGCCCACTCCTGTCGGGTCATGGTGTCCGCGGGGGCGGTGACCGTTGCCATGTCGGTGCTTCTTCCTTCAGATGGACCGGGCGCCCGCCCGGTGGGGCGGGCTGTCGGGTGCCGGTGGGCCGGATGGTTTTTGTCTCATAGGCAAAAACTCGGGGAAGCTTAACATGATTCCCAGTGGACGGAAGGAACCGGGGGTGGATATTGGACGGGGTCGGAGGAAGTCTCGTGAGACCCGCCCAGGCGCATCCGACCGGGGGCGACCCCGGGAGCGCCCACGAGGTGCTGGCCGTGGTCTTCCAGATCCGCCACGACCGCCTGTGCGTGCTGGTCTGGCGGCGCGGCCGCCCTCCGTGCGAGGGGCTGTGGGCGCTGCCCGGCGGACGGCTCGGCACCACCGAGGGGCTGGGCGAGTCGATCCGCCGCCAGCTCGCCCAGAAGGTCGACGTGCGGGAACTCGCCCACCTGGAGCAGTTGGAGACCTGGGGCGACCCCGACCGCGCCCCCTTCGGCCGCGTCCTGGCCACCGCCTACCTCGGCCTGGTGCCCGCGGGGATCGACCCGCTCGTCCCCGACGACACCGAGTGGTGGCCGGTCTCGGAACTGCCGCCCATGGCGTTCGACCACGCGGTCATGGTCGGCGCGGCCAGACGGAGGCTGCGCGCCAAACTCTCCTACACCAACATCGGGTTCGCGCTCGCTCCGCCCGAGTTCACCATGTCCCAGCTCGCCCGCTACTACCGCGCCGCCCTGGGCCACGACGTCGCGGCCACCAACCTGCGCCGGGTACTGCTGCGCCGGGGGCAGATCGAGGAGACCGGCCAAAGCGTGCCCTCGGGACGCTCCGGCGGCCGTCCCGCGGCGCTCTTCCGGTTCCGCACCCGCAAACTGGAGATCACCGACGCCTTCGCGGTGCTGCGCCCGCCGAGCTGACCGCCTCCCGCACAGGCGGACCACCTGGGAAGGCGTTGTGTTAGCGTCCTTTTTGTGATGATTCGCAGCGTGGTCTTCGACGTCGGTGAGACCCTGATCGACGAAACCCGGATCTTCGGCCGCTGGGCCGACCGCCTCGGGGTCCCCCACCTCACCTTCTTCGGCACCCTGGGCGGGGTACTCGCCGAGGGGCGCCCGATGCTCGACGCCTTCCGGCTGGTCAAGCCCGGTTTCGACCTGGACGCCGAGATCACCGCGTGGCAGCGGGACGAACCCCACTCGCTGCGGGAGAACTTCGACGCGGACGACCTCTACCCCGACGTCCGTCCGACCCTGGAGCGGCTGCGCGCCCAGGGCCTGCGCGTGCTCGTCGCGGGCAACCAGCCCGCCCAGGCGGAGGACGCGCTGCGCGCCATGGACCTTCCGGTCGAGGAGATCCACGTCTCGGCCGCGTGGGGCGTGGCCAAACCCGAACGGGCGTTCTTCACCCGGGTGATCGAGGAGGCCGGACACGCCGCCGAGGAGATCCTCTACGTGGGCGACCGCGTCGACAACGACGTCATCCCGGCCCGCGCCGCCGGCCTGCGCACCGCCCTGCTCCGCCGCGGCCCCTGGGGCTACCTGCACGCCGAGCGCCCCGAGGCCGCCCAGGCCGACGTGATCGTGTCCAGCCTGGCCGAACTCGCGGACTGGCTGGCGGCGAACGTCCGGTGAACCCGCCCCCGGCACCCCCCGCCCTCCCGGGAGGCCGCGCCTGCGCGCCCACCGGCGGCGCGGTCCGAGCCCGGTCGGGCGGCGCTCAGCCCAGCGTCCGGTAGCGGCGGCCGTAGCGGACCAGCGGACCGTCGGCCTCCCCGGTCACCCGGGGCAGGGCCACCACGGAGGCGAGGTAGACGGTGTGGTCGCCCGCGACGATGCGCTGCGCCACCTCGCACTCGCACGCGGCGGCCGCGGCGGACAGCACCAGCGCGCCGGTCCGCTCCCCCCGGTGGTGCGGCTCCGACGCCAGCAGCAGCCGCGCGCTGGGACGGCCCGCGGCGGCGAACCGGCCCGCGATGGCCTTCTGGCGGGCGCTGAGCACGTTCACCGCGAACCGCCCCTGCCGGTCGATCACCTCGGCCAGGTAACTGGTCGAGGTGACGCTCACCATGACGATCGGCGGATCCGCCGAGATCGACGCGAACGCGTTGATCGTGCTGCCGATGTCGTCGCGGCCCTCGGCGATGGTCACCACGGTCACCCCGGTGGCGAAACGGGCCAGGGTCTCGGTGAACTCCGCGCTCGTGATCACCGGATCTCCCACGTCCCCGGCATCACCAGCGGACCCGCCGCGGGCAGCCCCAGCCGGGCCGACAGGTCGGCCAGCGGACCCCACGCGCTCAGCCGCAGCCGTGCCTGCGCCGCCCTGTCCTCGCTCGACTCGGCCGGAACCAGCCGCTCCAGCGGCCCCAGCCGCGGGAAGTGCCGCACCGGGGCGAACGGCGGCAGACCGGCCCGGTCGCGGGCCAGCCGCACCGCGGTCTCCAGTCCGCCCACCTCGTCCACCAGGCCCTTGGCCAGCGCGTCCTGGCCGGTCCACACCCGGCCCCGGGCCACCTCGTGCACCTGCTCGCGGGTCATCCCCCGCCCCTCGGCGACCCGGCCGACGAAGTCGTCGTAGATGTGGTCGAGCATCGTGTTGACGCGCTCCCACTCGGTGTCGCTGAACGGGCGGTTGCTGCTGAACATGCCCGCGTGGCGGCCGCCGTCGACGGCGTCGCTGGCGATCCCCAGCCGGTCGAGCAGGCCCGACAGCACCGCCTTGCCCACGAACACGCCGATCGAACCGGTGATCGTGCCCGGCTGCGCCACGATCACGTCGGCGCCCGCGGCGACGAAGTAGCCGCCCGAGCCGGCGACCTCGCCCATCGACACCACGACCGGGGTGCCCGCCCGGCTGGTCAGCACCACCTCGCGCCAGATCACGTCGGAGGCGGTGTAGGAGCCGCCGGGGCTGTTCACCCGGAACACCACCGCGCGCACGTGCGGGTCCCGGCGGGCCGCGCGGAACGCCGCCGCCACGGTCTCCGAGCCCATCGCCGCGCCCCCGCCCAGCGGCGAGCGGCGGCTGTGCCCGGGCACGATCTGCCCCACCCCGGAGATCAGCGCCACGTAGCCGCCGCGGTGCGCGGCCGGGACCCGGTCGGCCAGGGAGCGGGTCCGCTGGTAGCGGGAGACGTACTGCAGGTGGGCGGGGGCGCCGGGGGCGGAGCAGCGGTCCAGCAGCTCCGTGTAGATCTCGTCGCGGTAGGCGATCCGGTCGACCAGACGGCTCTCCAGGGCCTCGGCGGCCAGGAACGGGCCCCGGTCGATGAGCGCGCGCACCGTGTCCTCGGTCAGGTCGCGGCCGGCGCTGATGCCCGCCACGAGCTGTTCGGTGAAGGACTCGACGATCCGGCCGCTGGCCTCCCGGTGCGGTTCGGTGAAGCCGCGCTCGGTGAACACGTTGACGGCGGTCTTGTACTCGTGCCGCGCCCCGGCCTGGTACTCGACGCCGAGCTTCTCCACGGCCTCGCCGAAGAAGGTGTTCTCCGCGCTCACCCCGGTGAGCCCCACCGACCCCGAGGGCAGCAGCACGATCTCCTCGAACGCCGTGGCCAGGTAGTAGGGCAGGGAGCCGGGGCCGAACTCCCCGAACGACTCGCTCCACGCCACCGTGGCCTTGCCGGCGCGGCGGAACACGGCGACGGCCTGCCGCAGTTCCTGCACCTTGGCCATGCCGATCGGGTGGGAGCCGATCTTGACGACCAGCGCCCGGACCCGGGGGTCGCGGGCGCCGCGCCGGATGCCCTCGACGACGTCGAACAGCCGCTGCCGCCGCATCGCCATGAGCTGGCCGAGCGGATCACCGGGCGGTTCGTCGGTGATTCCCTCGGTCAGGTCCAGTTCGAGGACCAGCGGGGCACTGCGCCGCCGCCGGATCGCGGTCACGGGGTCGAACAGCTTCGCGACATCCACCATGGTCCTCAGCCTAGACGAGCGGTTCCTCCCGAGATCTCCGGAACGGGACCGGGCTTGGGCGGCGCGCGCGGCCGCTCACCCGTGCATGGCGCGCACCAGGGAGCCGTGCGAGTCGTCGTTGTCCAGCGACCACAGGCTCAGCCCGGCCAGTCCCAGGTCCTTGGCGTAGGCGGCCTTCTGCCGGATCACCTCGGGATCGTCGTAGCTCCAGAACTCGTCCCCGTCGTACAGCCACAGCGCCCCGTGCTCGCGGTCGCGGAACCGCCTGCCGGGGCGGCGCGCCAGGGTCCGGTAGTCCTCATCGCCCGGTTCCCAGGTGCCCGGGGCCACCTCCCGGGCGCGCTGGTAGAGGCCGTTGCGGCGGCCGCGGACGCCGCGCCAGCCCCGCCCGAACCCGGGGACGCCGATGACCAGCTTCTCCGGGGGCACGCCCAGTTCCAGGTAGTTGACCACGCCGGTGTCCAGGCTGAGCTTCCGCGGCGAGGGATCGTCGCGGGGGGTGTACAGCTGCGAGGCGTGGTTGGTGGTCAGGTCCCAGTCGCCGTTGAAGTCGTAGCCCTGCACGATCCCGAAGTCCAGGTAGTCGAACAGTTCCAGTTCGATTCCCGCCGCGATGCGCTCGGCGTCGGCGGGCAGGTAGGCGCTGATCTCCACCGGGCGGCCCGTCCGCGCGGTGAAGTCGTCCAGCTGGCGGCGGGTCTCAGCGAGCAGCAGCGTGTAGTTGCGCCGGTCCTCGGGGCGGACCACGTTGTGCTCGTGCCCGTCGGAGCCCGGCCACTCCCAGTCGAAGTCGACGTAGTCGAAGATCCCCGCGGCGGTTCCCGGACCGCCCTGCGGCTCGCCCGGCAGCACCGGGAGGTTGCCGTCGAAGTAGAGGGAGACCAGTGAGGAGGCGAAGGCCGCCCGCGACTCGGGGGTGTGCGCGGCGTTGGACAGGTACTTGGAGGCGTTCCAGCCGCCGAAGGAGATGCCGACCTTGAGGTGCCGGTGCCGTTTCTTCAGTTTCCGCAGCTGGTTGAAGTTTCCGGCCAGGGGCTGTTCATAGGAGTCGCCCCTGCCGTCTACGCTTTCCGAAGTGCTGAACCGGCACTGGTAGTCCGCCCAGGCGTCCCCGGTCGCCTCGTCGGTCATGACGCAGACGCCCTGCTCGTCCAACTCACCGAAGGCGTAGGTGAGGTGGGTGAGTTTGGCGGCCTGTCCGCTGGAGTGGACGTCACGCAGGAAGTAGTGACGGTCGTAGATGCCCCACTGGGGAAAGTAGCCGATGATGCGCACCGGGGGTCCTCTCGCGTCTGGGCGGTCGGTGTCACGGAGTGTGGCGCAGAACGCCAGATTCGCCCGCTATCGTCGTTGAGGTCAAGCGTGTAGAGAAGGGAATCGCATGTCCGGCATCCCCAGCCGAGCGCGGTTCGAAGCCCCTCGGAAGCGTCCCCCCGTCCGTGCGGCGGCGGCCCTGGCCGCCGCGACGCTGGCCGTGACGGGGTGCGGCGGCTCCGACTCGGCCTCGTCGGAGCGTCCCCCCGTTCCCGAACCCGACGCCACGTACGGCGGTGTCCTCACGGCCGCCGAGGCTCCCCCGCCCGCGGGGTTCACCCCCCTCAACATCGAGGGGGTCAAGATCAACGCACCCCAGGGATGGGAGGTCGACCAGGGGGAGGGAGTGCTGTGCATGCGTCCCCCCGGGCAGGCGACCTGCGGCTACGGTGCGATCGAGGTGCGGCCCAAGGCCGCCGAGCGGCACCCCGCCAACTGGCCCAAGAAGGACAGCGCCTTCCACAAGGACGACGGCTGGGCCGCGGAACCCGACACCTGCCGCAGCCTGAACACCGCCGAGGCCGGGAACGTCGGGATCAGGGAGTCCAAGCTGAACCTGGTCGGCGACGGGTTGACCACCCACGCCGACGGACTCCGGTCGCACTACTCCACCTGGAAGGTGACCTGCGAGAACGACGACGTCTTCGAGGTGCGGCTGTGGTTCCTCCCGGAGAGTGACGTGCTGGTCTACGCCTGGTCGGTGGACCAGCGCTACGACAGCCTCTACCTCACGGTCGCCGAGTCGATGGACGTCACCGAGTACAAGCAGCGCAACAGCGAGCAGGAACGGCGGGACGAAGACGAGGACGAGGACCGCGACGACGACTAGCGGGGCGCCCGGGGAGGCGGCCGCCTCCCCGGGGCTCACTCCCCGTCGAACACCAGCCAGGACACCCCCAGCGGCGGATAGGTCACCAGGGCGGAGGCGGGCTGGCCCTGCCACGGGGTCTCCTCGGAGGCCTCGATGACCCCCGGCTGGGAGACCCCGCTGCCGCCGTAGAGCACGGCGTCGGTGTTGAGGACCTCCCGCCACCGGCCCGCGCGGGGCAGGCCGACCCGGCGCTCCGGGTGCGGACCGCCGCTGAAGTTCACCAGGCAGGCCAGCACCGAGCCGTCGTCGCCCCACCGCAGGAACGACAGCGTGTTGCCGCCCGCGTCGCCGCCGTCCAGCCAGGTGAAGCCCTCGGGAACGGTGTCCTGGCTCCACAGCGCCGGAGTGTCCCGGTACAGCCGGTTGAGATCGGCCACCAGACGGCGCACCCCGGCGTGGTGCGGGTACCGCAGCAGCCACCACGGCACCCCGGCGTCGTGCGACCACTCCTCGCCCTGGGCGATCTCGGCCCCCATGAACAGCAGCTGCTTGCCGGGGTGCGCCCACATGTACCCCAGCAGCGCCCGCAGGTTGGCGCAGCGTTGCCACTCGTTCCCGGGCATCTTGTACAGCAGGGAGCCCTTGCCGTGCACCACCTCGTCGTGGGAGAGCGGCAGCACGTAGTTCTCGCTGTGGGCGTACACCATCGAGAAGGTGATCTCGTTGTGGTGGTACTGCCGGTGCACCGGGTCGTGTCGCAGGTAGGCCAGGGTGTCGTGCATCCAGCCCATGTTCCACTTGAAGCCGAAGCCGAGGCCGCCGGTGTCGGTGGCGCGGGTCACCCCGGGCCAGGCCGTCGACTCCTCGGCGATCATGGTGATCCCCGGGTTGCGCCGGTAGGCGGTGGCGTTCAGCTCGCGGAGGAAGTCGATGGCCTCCAGGTTCTCCCGGCCGCCGTAGGCGTTGGGCTCCCACTGGCCCGAATCGCGGGAGTAGTCCAGGTAGAGCATCGAGGCCACGGCGTCCACCCGCAACCCGTCGACGTGGAACTCCTCCAGCCAGAACAGCGCGTTGGCGACCAGGAAGTTGCGCACCTCGGTCCGGCCGTAGTTGAAGATGAGCGTGTCCCAGTCGGGGTGCTCGCCGCGCCGCGGGTCGGGATGCTCGTACAGGGCGGTGCCGTCGAAGCGGGACAGCGCCCACTCGTCCCGCGGGAAGTGCGCGGGAACCCAGTCCAGCAGCACCCCGATGCCCGCCTGGTGCAGCCGGTCCACCAGGTGCCGGAAGTCGTCGGGGGAACCGAAGCGGGAGGTGGGCGCGTAGTAGGAGGTGACCTGGTAGCCCCAGGACCCGCCGAACGGGTGCTCGGCGACGGGCAGGAACTCCACGTGCGTGAAGCCCATCTCGCGGACGTAGTCCACCAGCTGGTCGGCCAGCTCCAGGTAGGACAGGCCGGGCCGCCACGAGCCGAGGTGCACCTCGTAGACGCTCACCGGCTCCCGGGTGAGGTCTGCGGTCTTGCGTTCGGCGAGCCAGGCGTCGTCGTGCCACTCGTGGCGGGAGGTGAACACCACCGACGCGGTCTCCGGCGGCACCTGGGTGGCGAACGCCATCGGATCGGCCTTCTCCCGCCACACGCCGTCGGCGCCCAGCACCTGGTACTTGTAGCGGGTGCCGTCGCCGACCCCCGGAACGAACAGCTCCCACACGCCGCAGGCGCCCAGGGAGCGCATCGGGTGCCCGGTGCCGTCCCAGTGGTTGAAGTCCCCGACGACACGCACGCCGCGGGCGTTGGGCGCCCACACCGCGAACGCCGTCCCGGCGGTCTCGCCCAAGACCGAGGGAAAACGTCTGGTGTGGGCGCCCAAGGCCCGCCACAGTTCTTCGTGCCGCCCCTCGCAGATGAGGTGGATGTCCAGTTCACCGAGGGTGGGCAGGTGCCGGTAGGGGTCGTCGACGACGAGCTCCTCGCCGTCGTCGGAGTAGCGGACCACCAGTCGGTAGTCGGGGACCTGCGTGCCCGGCACCGTGCCGGCGAACACCCCGCTGCGCAGGTGGGGCAGTTCGACCCGGCTGCCGTCCGGCAGCAGGACGTGCACGGAGCGGGCCAGCGGGCGCAGGGCGCGCACGTGGACCCCCTCCGGTCCCGGATGGGCTCCGAGCAGGCCGTGCGGGTTGTGGTGTGCTCCGGAGACGAGGGTGTCGATCTCGGCGAGGAGTGCGTCGGTCATGGTCATCCGTAACGGTCGAAGGATCGGGAGAAGGGGGTCGGAGCCCCGCGGAGAGGACGGGACGGACCAGGGAGACCGGGATCACCCGGTCAGTGCCGTGATCGAGTCCAGTGGAATGCTGATCCAGTGCGGTCGGTGGCGGGCCTCGTACATCACCTCGTAGACCGCCTTGTCGTACTCGAACGCGCGCAGCACGACCTGGTGCTTCTCCGGGTCGACCCCGCCGCCGGAGGCGTAGCCCTCGCAGAACGCCTCGCGGTTGCGCTGCGCCCACGCCCGTGCCGCCGTGACCAGGGCGGCATCGTCGGTATGGCCGACCAGCTGGTACCGGGCGGCGTAGTCGAACGACCGCAGCATGCCCGCCACGTCCCGCAGCGGACTGGACAGCTTCTGCCGTTCGCCGACCGGGACCGCGGGTTCGCCCTCGAAGTCCAGCAGCACCCACCCGGAGTCGGTGCGCACCACCTGGCCCAGGTGGTAGTCGCCGTGGACCCGCTGCACCGGCAGGTCGGCGTGGGAGTCGCGCAGCGCCTCGAACGCCGCGTACAGCGTCTGTGCGTGCGGAGCCAGTTCCGGCACCTCGGCCACCGCCGTGTGCAGCCGGGCCGTCATGGCGTCGGCCAGGCGCGACTGGGCCTCGGAGCCGAGCACGTCCGTGGGCAGGACGCGGGCCAGGTCCCGGTGGACCGCGGCGGTGGCGGCGCCCAGCCGCTGGGCCTCGCCCGCGAAGTCGCCGCCCGCCTCGCCGGGCGGCAGCCCCGGGGAGGCGTACAGGTCGCGCACGCTGGTCGCGGCCAGCACCCAGCCGTCGGTGGCGCTGCGCAGGTACTCCTGGAGCATCGCCAGCGTGGTGGGCGTGGTCCGTCCGGTGGCGGGGTCGGCCACGTCGACCTCGATCCAGCCGTGGGGCCGGGCGACGAACTCCGATCCCGCCCCGGCCAGCGCCGAGGTCAGCTCCAGGTCCGGGTTGAGTCCCGGCCACAGCCGCCGGAACGTCTTGAGCACGTACTCCTCGCCGTAGACGAGGGTGGTGTTGGACTGCTCACCGGTCAGCACCAGGCTGCGCAGCCCGGTGTGCACCCCGGTCCCGGGCGTGGTGCGGAACCGCACCGCGCCGACGTCGCGGTTCTCCGCGATCCCGGACAGCAGGTGCGCCGTCATGACCGTGTCGTGCGCGGCGTCGTAGGCCGCCACGGTCGACGGGCCGTCCAGGCCGGCGGGGGACTCGCACACGCCGATGACGGCGTGTGCGAGTTCGTCCGGAACCGCGCCGGGACTGCGCAGCCCGAGGAGCACCTGGTAGCGGTCGGTTCTGCCGTCCTGGGTGACCGCCACCACCAGTATGCGCAGGCCGGGGAGGCCGGGGACGACGACGTGCGCGGCTTCGATCCGCAGGGCGTCGACGGCCACCCCCTTGCCCGCGAACCAGCGCTGGGTCGGAAGCCAGGTGGTCAGTAGCTCCTCAAGCCGAGTCATGACAGACAGATCCGTTTCTCCTCAGGACCGTTGTGCGGACCGCTGGGTCGGGTCGGACGCCGTGTCGTCCGCGGCGCCGGGCTCCGGCAGGACGGCCGTGATAGCGGTCACGGGACTGGCCAGGGGCTGCTCCTCGGGGACCGGCGGAAGCTGGAACCAGTAGAAGCCGTGCCCGGGAAGAGTCAACAGGTAGGGCAGTTCCCCGATGGGGGGGAAATGCACTCCTCCGGTGCACTCGATCGGCGTGACCCCCTCGAAGCGGCGGAGGTCCAGTTCGACCGGTTGCGGAAAACGGGACAGGTTGTTGACGCACAGCATCCGGTCGTTGCCGTACTCGCGGACGAACGCCAGCACACTGGGGTTGCTCGCGTGCAGTTCGGTGAACTGCCCGGTGCCGAAGACGGGGTGCCGCTTGCGGATCTGGATCATCTTGCGCGTCCAGTTCAGCAGGGAGCTGGGGTTGTCCAGCTGGGCCTCGACGTTGATCGCCTGGTAGCCGTAGATCGGGTCCATGATCAGCGGCAGGTACAGCCGGCCCGGGTCGCAGCGGGAGAACCCGGCGTTGCGGTCGGACGTCCACTGCATGGGGGTGCGCACGCTGTCGCGGTCGCCCAGCCAGATGTTGTCGCCCATGCCGATCTCGTCGCCGTAGTACAGCACCGGGGAGCCGGGCAGCGACAGCAGCAGCGCGGTGAACAGCTTGATCTGGTTGGTGTCGTTCTCCAGCAGCGGGGCCAGGCGGCGCCGGATGCCCACGTTGGCGCGCATCCGCGGGTCCTTGGCGTACTCGGCGTACATGTAGTCGCGTTCTTCGTCGTTGACCATCTCCAGCGTCAACTCGTCGTGGTTGCGCAGGAAGATCGCCCACTGGCAGTTGCGCGGGATGCGCGGGGTCTGCGCGAGGATCTCGGAGATGGGGTAGCGCTGCTCCCTGCGGACCGCCATGAACATGCGCGGCATCAGCGGGAAGTGGAAGTTCATGTGGCACTCGTCGCCGCCGGACTCGAAGTCGCCGAAGTAGTCGACGACGTCGGCGGGCCACTGGTTGGCCTCGCTCAGCAGCACCCGGTCGGGGTAGAGGCGGTCCACCTCGGCGCGGATCCGCTTGAGGAACTCGTGGGTCTCCTTGAGGTTCTCGCAGTTGGTGCCCTCACGCTCGTACAGGTAGGGCACGGCGTCCAGGCGGAACCCGTCGATGCCGAGGTCCAGCCAGAACCGCATCACCTCCAGGATGGCGTCCTGCACCGCCGGGTTCTCGAAGTTGAGGTCGGGCTGGTGGGAGAAGAAGCGGTGCCAGTAGTACTGCCCGCGCACCTCGTCGTAGGCCCAGTTGGACTGCTCGGTGTCGATGAAGATGATGCGCGCGTCGGCGTACCGTTCGGTGGTGTCGGACCAGACGTAGAAGTCGCCGTAGGGGCCGTCGGGGTCCTCCCGGGAGGCCTTGAACCACGGGTGCTGGTCGCTGGTGTGGTTCATGACCAGGTCGGTGATGACCCGGATCCCGCGCTCGTGGGCTTTCTCCACCAGTTCGATGAAGTCGGCGATCTGCCCGAACTCCGGCAGGATCTTCATGTAGTCGGAGATGTCGTAGCCGCCGTCGCGCAGCGGGGACTCGTAGATCGGCAGCAGCCACAGGCAGTCGATGCCCAGCCACTGGAGGTAGTCCAGCTTCTCGATGAGCCCGCGCAGGTCGCCGGTGCCGTCTCCGTTGGAGTCGTAGAAGCCGCGGACCAGGACCTCGTAGAACACCGCGTGCTTGTACCAGTAGGGATCGCGCGGCTTCTCATGGGTGAACGTGTCCGGGACGGACACGAGGGGTGTGCGGCTGGTGCCGGGAACCGGCTCGGGTGTGGTCATCGACTTCTCCACCTGTGTTGGCTGTCCACTGCGTTCCCACAGGACCCCGGATGCGGGCGTGATTCGGTTCGGGGCCCTAGGCAGAGGTGACTGTGAATACGTGAGCGGTCTGAACGTGCGGGTCGAGGCGGACGTAGTTGGCCTCTACCCAGTGATACGAATCTCCCGACAACTGGTCGGTGACCGTGATGTGGTCGCCGGGGGCGAAGCCGAGCGCCGGCATGTCGAGCCAGACGGTCGCTTCGCGCGTGTGGTGCGGGTCGAGATTGGCGACGACCAGGACGGTGTCGTCACGCCCCTGGTCGGCGGAGGCCAACCGCTTCGAGTAGCAGATGATCTCGGGCTGGTCGGCGTGGTGGAACCGCAGGTTGCGCAGTTCTTGCAGGGCCGGGTGGCTGCGCCGCAGGTAGTTCAGCTTGCGGATCAGCGGGGTGATGGTGATCCCGGCCTCCTCGGCCGCGTCCCAGTCGCGCGGCCGGTACTGGTACTTCTCCGAGTCGAGGTACTCTTCGCTGCCCGGCTTCAGCGCGCGGTTCTCGCACAGTTCGTAGCCGGAGTACATGCCCCAGGTCGGGGAGAGCGTGGCGGCGAGGATCGCCCGGACCTCGAACGCCGGGCGCCCGCCGTGCTGCAGGTAGGCGTGCAGGATGTCAGGGGTGTTGACGAAGAAGTTGGGGCGCATGTAGGCGGCCGCCTCACCGGTGAGCTCGGTGAGGTACTCCTCCAGTTCCTGCTTGGTGTTGCGCCAGGTGAAGTAGGTGTAGGACTGGTGGAACCCGATCCTGGCCAGGGTGTGCATCATCGCCGGCCGGGTGAACGCCTCGGCGAGGAAGATGACGTCGGGATCGGTCGCGGCGATGTCGGCCAGCAGGCGCTCCCAGAACGACACCGGCTTGGTGTGCGGGTTGTCCACGCGGAAGACGCGCACACCGTGCGACATCCAGTACCGCACGATCCGGCGCACCTCGGCGAAGATCCCCTCGGGGTCCTTGTCGAAGTTGAGCGGGTAGATGTCCTGGTACTTCTTGGGCGGGTTCTCCGCGTAGGCGATCGAGCCGTCGGCGCGGACCGTGAACCACTCGGGGTGCTCCTTGACCCACGGGTGGTCGGGGGAGGCCTGGAGGGCCAGGTCCAGGGCGACCTCCAGCCCGAGTTCGCGGGCGCGGGCCACGAAGGCGTCGAAGTCCTCGATGGTGCCCAGGTCCGGGTGGACGGCGTCGTGGCCGCCCTCGTAGGAGCCGATCGCCCACACCGACCCGGGGTCGCCCGGCTGGGCCAGGGGCGAGTTGTTGCGCCCCTTGCGGAAGGAGTGGCCCACCGGGTGGATGGGCGGCAGGTAGACGATGTCGAACCCCATGTCGGCGATGGCGGGCAGGCGCCTGGCCGCGGTGGCGAACGTGCCAGAGCGGGGTTCGCCGTCCTCGGTGTCGAGCACCGCGCCCTCGGAGCGCGGGAAGAACTCGTACCAGGAGCCGAACAGCGCGCGCCGGCGGCTGACCACCACGGGGAAGCGCTTGGACCGGGTGACCAGTTCCCGCAGCGGGCGCTCGGCCAGTTCGCTGAGGACGAGGTCGGACACGGCGAGTTCCAGCCGTTCGTGGGCGGGGCGGGACTCGTCCCGCAGGGCGGCGGCGATCTCGGCGATCGCGGGACGGCGCGGGACGCGGCGGGCGATGCGGTCGAGCAGGCGGGCGCCCTCCTCCAGCATCAGGTCGACGTCCTGGCCGAGCGGGATCTTGATCTCGGCGTCGTGGCGCCACGTCGCGTACGGGTCGCCCCACGCCTCGATGACGAAGTGCCAGCGCCCCTCCGAGGTGACGGTGACCTCGGCTTCGTAGCGGTCGGTGCCCGGGGCGACCTCGCGGAGCGGGACGAGGGGCCGGCGCTGCCCCTCGGGGGTGTAGAGGACCACGCCCGCACCGAGTGCCTCGTGGCCTTCGCGGAACACGGTCGCACGCACGGGAAAGGTCTCGCCGACGACGGCCTTGGCCGTCCCGGCCTCGACCACGGGCGAGACGTCGAGAATGGGAAATCGTCCGATCACGGGTGCACCATCGAGATGTTGAGGTCCGGGTGGTTTGGCGGGTTGTGGCGGTTGTGCGGCAGAGGGCGGGCCTAGCTGTCAAAAATCGCCCAAGAAACCTTCAAGAGGTGCTTTGGGGCTGAGTGTGGGTGAGTCGCTCCTGTGTCTATAGTCGGGCTGAATTCTCCACTCTCCGACAGTCCGAACGGATTTATTTTTGTGAGGCTAGTCACATATCCGCCCGGTGGGCAAGTAGCACACCCGAAGGGTAGGGAAGCAAAAAGGGCGGAAGGGAGCAGGAGAAGCGGGACCCCCAACCCCTCCCCTCCCATCTGCGTGATCAACGTGATCTACGGGTAAACAGCTCGAAACACAGAGGAATTCTTCATGTCACATAAGAGGTGTTCCGACGCTGCCTCCGGCTGTTCTTCACGCTTCTGCCACGATCATTCAAAGCGGCGGTAAATCTTTTTCCCGAAGGATCTCCGGTGTGGCGATTTCCAGGCGGGAGGCGTGATTTGCCGACATCTGCGGTGCGGCGGCGTGGAAGGCTCGCATGCGGTCGGTCTGTTGGTTAGCCTCCCGTTTCGTGAAGGCCATTCGTAGGTTCACCGTCCGCACCGTTCTGCCCGACGAGCTGGCTGCCCTGGGCAGGCTCGCCGCCAACCTGCGCTGGGCGTGGCACGCCCCCACGCGTGCCGTGTTCGCCGCGGTCGACCCCGGACTCTGGGAGTCCGTGGGCCACGACCCGGTCCGGCTGCTCGGCGAGGTCCCCCCGGAACGCCTCCGGGAGCTCTCCGGCGACGCGGAGTTCCGAACCCGTCTCGACGAGGCCGCCGCCGACCTGGACCGCTACCTCGACGCCCCGCTGTGGTACCAGCGGTTCGCCGACGGCGCCCAGGCCACGCCGCCGGCGGCGGTCGCCTACTTCTCCGCCGAGTACGGACTCGACGCCGCGCTGCCGCAGTACTCCGGGGGACTGGGCATCCTCGCCGGGGACCACCTCAAGAGCGCCAGCGACCTGGGCGTCCCGGTGATCGGCGTGGGACTGCTGTACCGGCACGGCTACTTCTCCCAGTCGCTGTCGCCCGAGGGGTGGCAGCTGGAGCGCTACCCCGAGATCGACCCGCGCGGCCTGCCCATGACCCGCCTGGAGGACGACGGCAACCCGGTCGGGGTCACCGTCGCCCTGCCCGACGACCACCTGCTGACCGCGCACGTGTGGGTGGTGCGCGTGGGCCGGGTGCCGCTGCTGCTGCTGGACACCTACCAGGAGGACAACGAACCGGAGCTGCGCGGCGTCACCGACCGCCTCTACGGCGGCGGAAACGAGCAGCGGCTGCGCCAGGAACTGCTGCTGGGCATCGGCGGGCTGCGCGCGGTCCGCACCTACTGCGCCCGCACCGGGCACCCCGAACCCGAGGTCTTCCACATGAACGAGGGGCACGCCGGGTTCCTGGGCCTGGAGCGGCTGCGCGAGTACATCGAGACCGCCGGCCTGGACTTCGACGAGGCGCTGGAAGCCACCCGGGCGGGCACCGTGTTCACCACCCACACCCCCGTGCCCGCCGGCATCGACCGCTTCCCCCGGGAACTGGTGGAACGCCACTTCAGCGGCCCCGTCGCACTCCCCGGCCTGCCGGTGGAACGGGTCATGGCACTGGGCGCCGAGACCTACCCGGGCGGGGACCCCGACGTGTTCAACATGGCCGTGATGGGGATGCGGCTCGCCCAGCGGGTCAACGGGGTCAGCAGGCTGCACGGGGCGGTCAGCCGGGAGATGTTCGGCGGGCTGTGGCCGGGGTTCGACGTCGACGAGGTCCCCATCACCTCGGTCACCAACGGGGTGCACGCCGCCACCTGGGTGGCGGAGGAGGCCCTGGAGACGGCCCGGTCCCTGGTCACCGACCCGGAGGAGTTCGAGACGCCGCAGGGCTGGGAGCGGATCGTCGAGAAGGACGGGGAGGAGCTCTGGCGGATGCGCCGCACCCTGCGGGAGCGGCTGGTCGTCGAGGCCCGGCGGCGGCTGCGCGCCTCCTGGCGGCAGCGCGGGGCCACCGAGGCGGAACTCACCTGGATCGACGAGGCGCTCGACCCGGAGGTGCTCACCGTCGGCTTCGCCCGGCGGGTGCCCTCCTACAAGCGGCTCACCCTGATGCTGCGCGACCCCGAGCGGCTCACCGCGCTGCTGCGCCACCCGGAACGCCCCGTCCAGATCGTCATCGCCGGCAAGGCGCACCCCGCCGACGAGGGCGGCAAGCGGCTCATCCAGGAGATCGTGCGCTTCAGCGACGACCCCCGGGTGCGGGACCGGATCGTCTTCCTGCCCGACTACGACATGGCGCTGGCCGGGGCGCTGGTGCGCGGCTGCGACGTGTGGCTGAACAACCCGCTGCGTCCGCTGGAGGCGTGCGGCACCTCCGGGATGAAGTCCGCGCTCAACGGCGGCCTCAACCTGTCGGTCCGCGACGGCTGGTGGGACGAGTGGTTCGACGGCTCCAACGGCTGGGCGATCCCCACCGCCGACGGGGTGGGCGACCCCGAACGGCGCGACGACATCGAGGCCGCGGCGCTGTACGACCTGTTCGAGGAGCAGGTCGCGCCGCTGTTCTACGACCGCGACGAGGCGGGGCTGCCCAGGCGGTGGCTGGAGATGGTCAAGCACACCCTGGTCTCGCTGGGACCCAAGGTGCTGGCCACCCGCATGGTCCGCGAGTACGTGGAACGGCTCTACCAGCCCGCGGCGCTCTCCGCGCGGCGGCTCGCCGCCGACGGGCAGCGCGGCGCCCGGGAACTGGCCGCCTGGAAGCGGAAGGTGCGCCGGGCCTGGCCGGGGGTGCGCATCGAGCACGTCGAGGTGTCCGGCAAGGGGGAGCCGCCGCAGCTGGGCGGGGAACTGGTGGTGCGCGCCACCCTGGTGCTGGGGGACGTCGACCCCGACGACCTGTGCGTGGAGGTGGCGTTGGGCCGCGTCGACGAGTCCGACGAACTGGTGGACCCCTCCTACACCGAACTGGCGCCGCTGGAGACCCAGGACGTCGCGCGGCCGCTGGTCCGCTTCACCGGGACGGTCCCGCTGGACCGTGCGGGCGCCTGCGGCTACACGGTCCGGGTGCGCCCCCGGCACCCGCTGCTGACCCACCCGGCCGAGACGGGGCTGGCCGTGGTGCCCGAGCCCGCCACGGGAATCGGCGGACTGGTGCTGCGCTGACGGGGAGGACCGCGGCCGTGTCCGGGGCGGCAGCCGGGACGCGGCCCGCCCGGGCACGTGGCCGGCCCCGGTACGGCGGAGGCCACTGGTCCCGGTTGCTCCCCCGTGGCCATAATGGGGGAGCACAACGAACGACAGGGGAGCGCCTCAGCGCTGAGAGTGCGGCACAGCCGCAGACCCTTACACACCTGATCTGGGTAATGCCAGCGAAGGAAGTCGTGGGAACCGCCGCCGGTGGCGTGCGCCCGCGCGCCGGTTCCTCCGGCGGGCGCCGGCTCACCGGTGTGCGCTCTTGGCCGCAGAGCCCTCCGTGATACGCGAAGGGATCACGACCATGACCAGCCCCGCCGCCCCCCGGCCCGGGCACGACCGCACCACCCCGCTGCACTGGCGCACCGTGGACATCGTGGTGTCCGCCGTCATCGGTGTCGCCGTCGGCCTCGTCTTCTGGCTGTGGAGCGCCCTGTGGAGCGCCACCACCGGACTGTTCGCCTTCTTCCCTCCGGCCCAGGCCGTCCTCTACGGCATGTGGCTGGTCCCCGGAGTCCTCGGCGGACTCGTCATCCGCAAACCCGGCGCCGCCCTGCTGACCTCGCTCGCGGCCGCCTCCCTGGAGATGCTGCTGGGCACCGGCTGGGGAGTGTCCGTCCTCGTCTCCGGAGCCCTGCAGGGACTGCTGAGCGAGCTGACCTTCCTCGCCTTCCGCTACCGCCACTGGGGCATGGGCGTGGCCGTGCTGGCGGGAGTCGCCGGGGGCATCTCCCCCGCCATCCGGGACAACCTCACCTCCCACATCACCTGGCCGCTGTCCCACCAGGTCACCTACGGGGTGATCGTGCTGATCAGCGCGGGAGTCATCGCGGGGGCGGGGTCGCGGCTGCTCACCACGCGCCTGGCCGCGGCCGGGGCGCTGGCCCCCTTCCCCTCGGCGCGGGGGTAGTCCGATGCGCACCGCGAACCACGACGGCGCCGGCGCGCGCGTCGAACTGTCCGGCTGGGGATGGCGGCACGCCGGACGCGCCGAGTACGCGCTGCGCGGCGTCGACCTGGTGATCGAGCCGGGCGAACGCGTGCTGCTGCTGGGCTCCTCCGGAGCGGGCAAGAGCACCCTGCTGCACGCGCTCGCCGGACTCACCGGACCCGACGGCGCCCTCACCGGGGAGGAGGAGGGGCGGCTGCTGGTCGACGGGCAACCGGCGAACCGGCGGCGCGGCGCGGTCGGCCTGGTCGCGCAGGACCCGGAGAGCCAACTGGTGATGGCCCGCGCCGGGGACGACGTCGCCTTCGGGCTGGAGAACCTCGGCGTGCCCCGCGAGCGGATCTGGGCCCGGGTGGACGAGGCGCTCGCCCGCGTCGGCTTCCCCCACGGGCGGAACCACCCCACGGCGGCGCTGTCCGGAGGGGAGAAGCAGCGCCTGGTCATCGCCGGGGTGCTCGCCATGCGCCCCCGCCTGCTGCTGCTGGACGAACCCACCGCCAACCTCGACCCGGCGGGCGCGCGGCTGGTCCGCGGCGTCCTCGCCCGCCTGCTCGCCGACACCGGGGCCACCCTGGTGCTCGTCGAACACCGCGTCGCCGACGTGGTGGACCTGGTGGACCGGGTCGTGGTGGTGGAACCGAGAGGCGGGGTGGTCGCCGACGGGGCGCCCCGCACCGTGTTCGCCGACCACGGCCGCGCCCTGGCCGAGCGGGGCGTGTGGGTGCCCGGCGTCGACCCCGCCCCCCGGACGGGGCGCGCCCCCGGCGGTCCCGCCCTCGTCGAGGCCGTGGGCTGCGCCCTGCGCACCCCGGCCCCCCTGGGACGGCGGAGGCGGGCCGCGACCGTGCTGCGCGACGTGGACGTCACGGTCGCGGCGGGCAGCGCCACCGCGCTCACCGGGGCCAACGGCGCGGGCAAGTCCACCCTGCTGACGGCGCTGGCCGGGCTGGCGAAACCGGCCGCGGGGCAGGTGCTGCCGCGCGGCCCGCTCGCCGACGCCGACCCGCGCCCGCTGGTCAGGTGGCCGGCGCGGCGCCTCGCCCGGCACGTCGGCACGGTGTTCCAGCACGCCGAGGACCAGTTCGTCACCGCCACCGTGCGCGACGAACTGCGGTTCGCGCCGCTGCGCGCGGGAGCGGACGAGGCCGAGGCCGCCGCGCGGGCGGACGAGCTGCTGGACCGGATGCGGCTGGCCCACCTCGCCGACAAGCACCCCTACACCCTGTCCGGCGGGGAGAAGCGGCGGCTGTCGGTGGCCACCGCGCTCAGCTCCGGCCCCCGGCACGCCCCCGACGTGCTGGTGCTCGACGAACCCACGTTCGGGCAGGACACCCGCACCTGGGTGGAACTCGTGGAACTGCTGGACGGACTGCGCGCCCAGGGCCGGGCGATCGTGCTGGCCACCCACGACCCGCTGCTGCTGCGCCACCTCGCCGACGTCGAACTGCGGGTCGCCGACGGCGCGGTCACCGAGGTCCTGCGCACCGGAACGGAGAACACACGGTGAACTCCGCACCCCTGACCGAGACCGGTCCGCCCTCCGGGCGGAGCCGGCCGGGCGGCGTCCGGTCCTGGCTGCTCGGCGTCAACCCGGCGGCCAAGCTGATCACGGCGGTCGTCCTCTCACTCGGCCTGATCCCCGCGGTGGACCCGGTGACCGGCGGAGTGGTGCTGGCCGTCACGGCCGCGGTGGTGCCGTTCAGCGGCATCGGCCGGTCCACCCTGCTGGTCCTGAGCGTTCCGTTCCTGCTCATGGGCGTCTCCACCGGAGTGGTCAACCTGCTCTACGGCCAGGAGGGCGCCTGGGGCGCGTTCGGCGCGGCGGTCCGCCTGCTGGCCATCGCGCTGCCCGGGCTGCTGGCCGCGGCCAGCAGCGACCCCACCGACCTGGCCGACGCCCTGGTGCAGCGGCTCAGGGTGCCGGAGCGGCCCGCGATGGGCGTGCTCGCCGCGCTGCGTCTGGCGCCGCTGCTGGCCGACCAGTGGCGCACCGTCACCCTGGCCCGCCGGGCCCGCGGCCTGGAAGCCGGACGCAACCCGCTGGCCGCGCTCTCGATCTTCCTGGGCAAGCTGTTCGCGCTGCTGGTCCGCGCCATTCGCACCGGCACACTGCTGGCGACGGCGATGGACGCCCGCGCGTTCGGCACCGGTCCGCGGTCGCACGCCCGGGTCAGCCGCTGGCGGACCGCCGACACCCTGCTCGTCGTCGCCGGCCCGCTGCTGCTCGGAGCCGCCTACGCGGTCTCGGCCCACCTGGGCACGCTGCGTCTGCTGTTCGGCTGAGCAGGGAGGGGACGCCCCCGGGGTCACCGGACCGGGGGCGTCCCCTCCCCGCGATTCTGTCCACGGGGCCGGACCCCGCGAAGCGGCCGCACCCGCCGGTGACCGTTTCGGGGGACAGACCGGGCCAACCGTTGGCGTTCCCCCGTCGGGGTGGGGCGCTGCCCTGACCGCGGAACCGCAGGTGATAGGGAGAAGGGCAGAAACGGCAGGGACCGAAGAACCGAGAGAGAGGAGCGACACATGGGGGAGTTCGTACGGGTGGAGACCGACACCGAGCACCCGGCGGTCGCCGTCATCAGACTCGACCGGCCCAAGATGAACGCGCTCAACAGCCAGGTCCAGCGGGAGATCGCCGAGGCCGCCGCCCAGGTCGGCGCGGACCCGAAGGTGGCCGCAGCGGTCATCTACGGGGGTGAGCGGGTGTTCGCCGCCGGAGCCGACATCAAGGAGATGGCGGACATGGACTACGCCGCCATGTCCGCGCACTCCCGCACGCTGCAGGACTGCTTCACCGCCGTGGCCCGCATCCCCAAGCCCGTCATCGCCGCGATCACCGGGTACGCCCTCGGCGGCGGCTGCGAACTGGCGCTGTGCGCCGACTTCCGAATCGCCGCGGACAACGCCAAGCTCGGCCAGCCCGAGATCCAGCTCGGCATCATCCCCGGCGCCGGCGGCACCCAGCGGCTGCCCCGGCTCATCGGCCCGGCGAAGGCCAAGGACCTGATCTACACGGGGCGGCACGTCGACGCCGCGGAGGCGCTGCGGATCGGCCTGGTGGACGAGGTGGTGCCCGCCGAGGAGGTGTACCGCACGGCGGTGGCCCGGGCGGCCCGCTACGCGGGCGGTCCGGCGGTCGCGCTGCGCGCCGCCAAGCAGGCCATCGACGCCGGACTGGAGGTGGACCTGGACACCGGCCTGGAGATCGAGCGGCTGCAGTTCTCCGCGCTGTTCGCCACCGAGGACCAGAAGACCGGCATGCGCAGCTTCATGGAGCAGGGCCCCGGCAAGGCCGAGTTCTCCGGGAGGTGAGCCATGTGGCAGCTGACCGACCACGCCGCCGCTGACCGGCCCGACCTGCTGGCCGATCCGGTCGCCGCCGCGATCGCCGCGTGGAAGCACACCACCCCGGTGGAGCGGCTCCGGGTCGCCGCCATCGACCCGGAACTGGCCGACACCGCGAACTTCTGCGAAGCCTACGGGGTGCCCCTGGAGGCGTCGGCCAACTGCGTCGTCATCGCCGCCCGGCGCGGCGGGGAGGCCCGGCTGGCCGCCTGCGTGGTGCTCGCCACCACCCGCGCCGACGTCAACGGGGTGGTCCGCCGCAGGCTGGAGGCGCGCAAGGCCAGCTTCGCCCCCCGGGAGGAGGCGGTGCGCCAGACCGGCATGGAGTACGGCGGCATCACCCCGGTGGGCCTGCCGGAGGAGTGGCCGATCCTGGTCGACGCCGCCGTGGTCGCCCAGCCCTTCGTGGTGGTCGGCAGCGGGCTGCGCCGCTCCAAGCTCGTCCTGCCGGGCACGGCCCTGGCCGAACTGCCGGGCGCGGAGGTCGTCGACGGCCTGGCCCGACCGGCCTGACGGGAGGGGCGGACGCCCCGCCCCTCCCCTCACCCAGGATGAGAATCCCCCTACCGCACGTACCGGCCGCAGGCCAGGGGCGGGGAGGCCGGAACGGGACGGTCGGACGGCGGGATCGGGCGGAACCCCGTCCCGGGTTTTTCCGTCATACTCATGGAGTCAACTCCACCGGACGGGTGAGGCCGCACGAACGCACCCTTTGCGGCTGTACGCGATCCGGCTAGCGTGAGAGACCGCGGTGGTACCGCGCCGTCAGTCCGGTGTCACCGAGAAGATGTGTCGTCGGGCCTGTGCGGTCACGGCTCCCGAGCAGTCGGGCATTACCGCACGAGTCCGGGGGATCCCGGCCGATAGGCTGCACCAAGCGGTGTTCGAGGGGATGAGATCACTATGGCAATGGCGGCAGGTTTCCCCGACGGTGAGGAGCTGCCGGAGTACATCGGCCCGTACAAGATCCGTCGGCGCATCGGCCACGGCGGCATGGGTGTCGTGTATCAAGCCGTAGACCCCCAGGACCGGCTGGTCGCGGTCAAGGTGCTGCGTGCGGAGGTGGCGGGGGACGACATCGCCCGCGCGCGGCTGGCCCGCGAGGTCATGACCATGCAGCGGGTGCGCAGCCGCAACGTCGCCGAGGTCATCGACGCCGACACCACCGCGCCCCTGCCCTGGGTGGTCACCGAGTACATCCCCGGCCCCACCCTGGACTCCACCGTGACCAACCACGGTCCGCTGCGCGGCCGCGCGCTGACCCGCCTGGTCACCGGCCTGGCCCGGGCGCTGCGCGACATCCACGAGGCCGAGGTCATCCACCGCGACCTCAAGCCCGGCAACGTGATCATCTCCAACGGCGAGCCGATCATCATCGACTTCGGCATCGCGTACGCGGTGGACGGCTCCAAGCTCACCCAGACCGGCACCTTCGTCGGCACTCCCAGCTACCTGTCGCCCGAGGTCATCGAGGGCTCGGACCTGAGCCCGGCCACCGACATCCACGCCTGGGGCGCCACCGTCGCGTTCGCCGCCACCGGCAACCCGCCGTACGGCGCGGGCGCCTTCGAGGTGATCTTCTTCCGCATCCTCAACGGCGAGATCACCCTCGACGGGGTGCCGGACGCGCTGCGCCCGATCGTCCAGGCCGCGGTGCGGCGCGACCCCCGGTCCCGTCCCACCGCGGCCGAGCTGGTGGCCCAGACCGAGCAGCTCAACCTCGACCTGCCCTGGATGGAGGAGGAGTACCGGCCGTCCGGGGCCACCGGCACGCACACGGTCGCCGCCGACCTGCCGGAGCGCGCGCCGGAAGCGGACCCCGAGGAGAACCCGGGCCCCCGGACCGCGGTGGCGGAGGTGGCGGCCCCGGACAGCACCATGGTCGCCCCGGAGGGCTTCGCCGAGGAGGACGAGGACGACGGCGGGAGAGGCCGCCGCTCCGACGCCCACTACTACGACGCCACGCTGCATCCCGAGGAGTTCCGCGACATCCTGACCCCCGTCGACTACGACGGGCGGAACCGGGGCGGCGACTACGACGACGAGCCGCCGAGCCTGCTGGAGCGGTTCCGCGCCCGGCGCAGGGGCGAGGACCGGATCTCCGACTACTTCGGGGACGACGAGGACGACGGGTACTACGACGAGCAGGAGGCCAGGCGGCTGCCGTGGGTGATGGTGATCCCGGTGGCGCTGGGCATCGTCGGCCTGACCCTCATGCTGCCGACCATCGGCCTGTTCCTGGGCACCCTCGCGGTCACCGTCCTGGGGGGTCTGGACCTCGCCAGGCGGGAGCACGCCCGCCGGCTGCACGAGCGCGGTCCGCGCAGTTCCGACAACGTGGTCGTGGCGTTGAGCATGCCGTGGGCGCTGCTGCGCACCCTGGGGCACGCGGCACTCTACGGCCTGGGCTACCTGCTCGCCGGGATCGTGGTGGGCATCGCGATCGGGATGGTCAGCGGGAACAGTTCGGCGAACGCGGTGGGGGCCTGGGCGCTGGGCGTCGTGGTGCTGATGAACTTCCTGTTCGGTCCGCACGCCCGGGGAGCGCAGCGCCAGTCGCGGTGGCTTGTCAGCAAGATCACCATCCGCAATCCCTACGTCTACTGGGGCACCATCGTCGCGGTCAGCCTGGTCGCGCTGTTCCTGGTGGTGTTCGGGGTGCAGTTGGTTCCGGCCTGGGACCCGATCTCCGGACCGTCGGAGTGGTTCGGCTCCTGACCTGGTCATATCCTTCCCATAAGGGTGTGCGGAGTGCGGTCGCGCCAAATGCTACTAGCCAGTAACATTTGGTGTGGAGAGCAAGAGCACAGGACACCGCGGTAGGGGAGGGCGTTAATGCCCACCCGCCTCCGAATTCCGTTCGGGTGTTTGGCACTCTTGGGGAGAAACCACGGACGCGCCCGCGTCCCCGACCGTCCACGAGGGCGGCGCAGACAAGGGCAGGGAGGTCGACCACCGACATGAATATTGTCGTCTTGGTCAAGCAGGTCCCGGACACCGAGACCGAACGCAAACTCAACCCGGCGGACAGCACGGTCGACCGTGCCGCGTCCGACGGCGTGATCAACGAACTCGACGAGTACGCCATCGAGGAGGCGCTGCTCCTCAAGGAGAAGCACGGCGGCGAGGTGACCATCCTCACCGTCGGCCCCGAGCAGGCCACGGACTCCATCCGCAAGGCCCTCTCCATGGGCGCGGACAAGGCGGTGCACGTCAGCGACGACGCGCTGGCCGGCTCCGACGCGCTGCAGACCGCCTACGCGATCGCGCAGACGCTGGGCACCCTTGAGTACGACCTGGTCATCCTGGGGTCGGAGTCCACCGACGCGCGCACCGGCGTGGTGGGTGCGGCCCTGGCCGAGTACCTGGGGCTGCCGCAGCTCACCCTGGCCAACAAGGTCGACATCGACGGTTCCTCGGTGAAGATCCAGCGCCAGACCGACGACGGCTACCAGGTGGTCGAGGCCACCCTGCCGGCCGTCATCTCGGTGGTCGAGAAGATCAACGAGCCGCGCTACCCGTCGTTCAAGCTGATCATGGCCGCGAAGAAGAAGCCGGTCGCCAAGCTCGGCATCGCCGACGCGGGCATCGACGCGGCCAAGGTCGGCCTGGCCAACGCCACCACCCAGGTCGTCGACTTCGCGCCGGCTCCGCCGCGTGCCGCGGGCACCGTCGTCAAGGACGAGGGCAGCGGCGGCGTGCAGATCGCCGACTTCTTGGCCAGCAAGAAGTTCGTGTAACGGCGAGACGAGAGAGGGATAGAGAACATGGCTGAGGTCCTCGTCCTCGTCGACCACGTCGACGGACAGGTCAAGAAGGTCACGCTGGAGCTGCTGACCGCGGCCCGCCGCATCGGAGAGCCCTCCGCGGTGGTCGTGGGAGAGGCCACCGACGAGCTGAAGGCCAAGCTCGGCGAGTACGGCGCGGAGAAGATCTACACCGCCCCCGCCGAGATCGACGACTACGTCGTGGCGCCCAAGGCCGAACTGCTGGCCAAGCTCGCCGCCGACAAGTCCGCCGCCGCCGTCCTCGTCTCGGCCACCGCCGAGAACAAGGAGGTCGCCGGACGCACCGCCGTCAAACTGGGTTCCGGTGTCCTCACCGACGTGGTGGACGTCACCCCCGAGGTGGTCGCGGAGCACTCCATCTTCGGTGGCGCCGTCATCACCCACGCCAAGGTCACCAGCGGCGTCCCCGTGGTGGCCGTACGCCCCAACGCCATTCCGGCCGAGCCCTCCTCCGGGGCCGCCGCGGTGGAGGCCGTCGAGATCGAGATCTCCGACGCCGCCAAGGCCGCGCGGATCACCGACCGCGTCAAGCAGGAGAAGGGCGCCCGTCCGGAGCTCACCGAGGCCGCTGTCGTGGTCTCCGGTGGCCGCGGTGTGGGCAGTGAGGACTTCTCCGTCGTGGAGAACCTCGCCGACGCGCTCGGCGGCGCCGTGGGCGCCTCCCGGGCCGCCGTCGACGCCGGCTGGTACCCGCACGCCTTCCAGGTCGGCCAGACCGGTAAGACCGTCTCGCCTAACCTCTACATCGCCCTGGGCATCTCCGGCGCGATCCAGCACCGGGCGGGCATGCAGACCTCCAAGACGATCGTCGCGGTCAACAAGGACCCCGAGGCTCCGATCCTGGAGATCTCCGACTTCGCGGTCGTCGGCGACCTGCACAAGGTCGCCCCGCAGCTGACCGAGGAGATCAACAAGCGCAAGTAGGCGCGCCACGTTCCACGGCGGCGGCCCCGGACGGATCCTCCGTCCGGGGCCGCCGCCTGTCAGTCGAGCTCTTCGGGGAAACGGGGTGTGGCGAGTCCTTCCGCCTCTTGGGAGAGGCCGGGGAGCTGGTCGGCCAGGTCCGTCTGGCCGTAACGCCGGAGAAGCGCGTCTGCGGTTCGAAGGAACCCCGGATAGTCAGCCGACGAGTTCTCCAGGCGACGGATGGCTGAGGCAAGGATGGCGGAGATCCTGATGGCCTTGTCCCGGGGTTCGCTCCCGTCGCGGAGCAGGGGGAGGAAGAACCGGTCGAACACTTCCTGGGACTCCTCGGAGATCCCGTGACGGTCGGTCCACCACGCCCGGGCGGTGGCGGTGTCGCGCAGGAGGTAGTCGAGTCGGTCGCGGTGGAAAGCCACCTCACTGTGCTTGAGGCGGCGCTCCGCATGGTAGCTGGACACCCGCTTTCGGTCCGCGCGCGACAGACCCAGCCGTACCCGGGCACAGACCTGGAGGCCGGGATACTTCTGAAACGCGGGGTGCTCCCGAAGATCGGGGTGTTCCCCGAAGGGCGGCTGCCGCCAGAGAGCCAGAGCCAGGGAGACCCGGTTGCCGATGTCGTGGTCCTCTCCGGGGACAGCGGTCCGGGTGAGGCCGCGGGCGATCAGGTACACCGACTGGACCGCGACCAGACGCAGCTCTGAGCGGGCAGAGCGGGTCAGCCGCCGCTCAGGTTCCACTCGGTAGCGGGCAACACCGCGCAGTCGCACGGAGACGCCGGGGATTGCGGTGGGCAGGCGCGTACGGATCCGTGCGCGCCCGCCCAAGGCCCTGGTAACGGACATGCTCATTCCGGTGTCCGGGTCATTCCCTCAGGTTGCGCTCGACGATCCGGTCCCAGATGCGGCGCCAGTAGGGGTCGTTGTACCGGTAGGCCGCACTGACCGAGGGGGGCAGGGGAGTGTCGTAGATGTCG
The DNA here is from genome assembly GCF_023208015.1 of Thermobifida alba. NCBI lineage: Bacteria > Bacillati > Actinomycetota > Actinomycetes > Streptosporangiales > Nocardiopsidaceae > Thermobifida > Thermobifida alba. The sequence continues at coordinate 4,696,171 of NZ_CP051627.1, forward strand.
ACGAGCAGTTCGGTGATTTCGGGGCCGAGGTGTCCGGCTTTCTCCAGTTCCCCCCACCGGTCCACGGCCGTCTGTGTGCTGGGACCGGAGTCCCGGCTGCTGATGAGTCTCCGGAAGGAGGAGACGAGGATCTTCCGCTTGGCAGGGTCCGCCACGTGTTCGGCGTTGTCCCCGAGGAGGAGTCTGGGACCCGCGTCGCTGTGGGCGAGAGCGAGCAGGAAACGGAGCCGGACAGGGTCGGTGTCCGTGTCGCTCCTCCACAGCCACCGGTCGAGCAGTTCGGCGATGCGGGGTTGTTCCGCCAACAACGTAGAGAGAGCGTCCTGGAGGGGGGCAAAACCGAACGGAGCGTTCTCTGCCACCCGGGTGAGCCTGGTCAGCGCGATTTTCGGCATCTGGACGCCGAGCTTGCCACCGCAGATCTCGGAGACGAGGGCGAGGGTTTCGGGATCGGAGTGTTTGGCCCAGTTGTAGAGCCGGAGGCGCATGAAGGACCCACCAGCGGAGGGGGACAGGGCCGCGTCGGTGAAGAGTTCCACCGCCAGCGGACGGTGCTTTTCGCCGAGGGAGGAGCGCAGGGAGTCGAGGAGTTTGGTGTCGGAGTGCGTGACGGCGAGGTTGAGCACGCGCCGCGCGACCAGTGCGGTCTCCTTGCTGTTCAGCTCGCCGGATTCCAGCACCCTCCTGATCCATTCGTTGAGCAGGGGGTGCTGCTTCGGGTATCCCCTCCACAGGTGGTTCAGGATTGCCTGGTCGAGTCCTGCCGGACGGTCCTTGAAGCAGGCGAGACCGTTCTCCTCGGTCATCTCCGCCAGTTCGAGCTTGCGCCTCGACGTGGGTTCGGCGAAGACTGTCGCGGACTCTCTCTCCACCCCCGCCGTGGCCAGGAAGTCCTCTGAGCCGAGGATGACCGAACGGGTTCGGCAGCCCTCGTGGAGAGCACCTGACCAGACGACGGAACGGGCGACGACATGACCGTGTCGGAGCCTGTCGAAGTCGTTTGGCGGAGTCAGTAGTTTCTCGACGCGTGCGCGCCAGCCGGTGAACCGCTCCTTGAGGTGGTCAAGCTCGGTCGGGTGCTTCAGACGGAGCAGGTGATCGCTGAGCTCCGTGGCTTCGCCCGCACGCAGGCTCTCCTGCCACACCTGCTTGAGCTGCTCGCTGTCGAGGTAGGGCAGGAGGTCGTCCCGGCGGTGGAAGAGGAGTCGACGGCGAACCAGCTCACGCGCGTCGGGAGGGGCGAGCTCGACCGTGAAGGCATGAGTTCCTTCGGTCCACTGGCCACGCCAGGTCTCGGGAGTGGTGAGGACGACGAGGAGCCGGTTCTCGCGCTTCTCCCCGCCGTACTCGGCGAGGGCCTGTCCGAAACGGACGTCCGGGGTTTCGTTGATCGAGGAGAGGTCGAGGACACATCCGTGTCCGTCGAGTGAGGGGAGGCGTTTCACCTCGGGCTTGTCCCAGTCAGCCCAGAACTCCACGGTCGGATCCTCGGGGAGGAGTTCGGACAGCAGGTGCAGCGCGGTGGTACGCCGACCAGTTCCGGGAGGGGCGACCAGCACCAGGACCCCGTGAGCAGCCAGGAGTTCGGGAAGGTCGTCCCAGTTCTCGGTGGAGCGGGGCGCCACGTAGAGGCCCTCGCGGATCGGGGCCAACGCGGTGTCCGAGATCTCCGTGACAGGAAGAAAACCCTGGTCGAAGATGTACTGCCTGATCTCCTGATTGATACCCAGGATGTTGTTGTCTCCCCGGGCGTAGACCGTTGGGTGGTCGTGAACGCCGCTGGGATTAGCGGGGGACGGGGTGAGGTCGTCGCTCATCAGTGGCCTCCACCGTGGATGGTCTGGTTGTAGCCCACGAAGTTGCGGTCGCCGCGGCTCGCGACGATGCCCCCCGCCGATGGCGCCTGCTGTGGTCCTTCCGGGGGAGACACTTTCTGCCCCCGGTCTTCTTGGGAAGGAGAGCCGGAGAGCAGCAGTCCGCGGTCGACCAGGTTCCAGTCGATGCCCGGAATGTGGACCCAGGCGGGTTTCTCGAAGGTCTTGACCCGGACCAGATGCCGGGTGAACTCCTCCGCGCTCACACCGCCCGTGGCCCGGCCGCTGGAGAACACGTCCTCGTACACCCGGTCGGAGACGATCATGGCCAAAGGGGTGCGCCGCGGGGTGGCACGGGCCAGGAGGCGGCGGAGGCCGTCATCATCCAGGAGACGGTGGGTCTCCACCATCGGCACGCCGAGGCCGTCGTCCGGCAGCGGGCCGATGTGGAGGCTCACTCTCAGCTGGAAGGATTTCCCGTCGGGACGCGGGTGCTCGCGGAGCAGGGCGCACAGTGCCTCCGGGAAGCAACCGACCAGTGCGGGCAGGTACTCGGGGTCGAGCCCCGCCACGTACCCGTCACCGGTGTGCTGGCCGAAGTAGTGCTTTTCCCAGGAGGAACTGAGGCCGATGGCGGACATGGCCTGGGCGAGCAGGCCCCGGATACTCTCGTTGACCCGCTGCATGCCGGCACTGTCCAGGGAACTGAAGTCGCGGGCGTCCACCGCGACCACGGCGCGGTAGGGCGGCAGTTTCTCCCAGTGGGGAATACTCACGTCTTCCTCCAAACCGTTCTGTTGGGTGAAAAGAGGGTCTCCCGGATCTGTTGGCGGGACCGTCGAATTCTGGACCCTGTCGAGTGGGTCGGATCACACCACGGGGTCAGTCGGAGGAATAACGCTGGAGAGCGCTTCGGTTCAGTACCTCTATCCGTTTCCTGCCGCACCTGATGAGCCCGAGGGACTGGAGCCGGTGGAGGGTGTCGATGGCCGTGGCCCTGCTCATCCTCACCATGAGTCCGAGTTCTTCGCGGCTCATGCCGATGTGGATGACCACGTTGGCACCCTGCGGTTCTCCCACCTCGTCAGCCAGGTGGCCGAGCAGACGGGCCATGCGTACGTCGGGTGTGTGACACAGCAGGTTGCTCAGGTGCTCTTCGCGCTGCAGGAAACGGGCCACGGACAGGCGGTAGATGTCGGTGTGCAGTTTGCAGCGCTCGGCGAAGGAGCGGAACGTTGGTGCGGGAATGGCATGGCCGACGCACCTGGTGGTGGTCCACGCCGTTGCGCTGCGAGGTTGTTCGAGGAGCACTCCGGTCTCACCGAAGAGGTCGCCGGGGCCGCGTAGAGCCAGAGGAACCTGTCGGCCATCGTCGGTGTCTTCAGTGATCTTGACGGTTCCTTCGGTCAGGGCCAGGACGAAGGTGGGCGGCTCTCCCTGGAGCATGAGTGGGGAATCGGCCCTGAACACGCGACGTGTGCCGATGCGGAGCAGTTCATCCCAGGTTTCAGGGGGGATCAATTGGCGCAGCTTCATGGATGCCGGATCTCCGGGACGACGAGGAAATTACAGAAGATTCTGCCAGGGCGGGCCGACAAACATGGTGAATTCGGATGGAGTTCCAGATTTCGCCTGAGGAGAAAAACCGGTTTTCGGTTGTCAAATTGACTTCAGGTGTGCCGTCATCGGCCCTTCAGAGCACTCGTCGGGGCTCGTCAGGACATCGGTGTGGTGGCACGGGGAAGCCGAACGCGTTGCGATCGCAGCGGTACGCCGGGGAGGGGAGGCCGGAAACCTGGTCGAACGGAACAGCCCGCGGGGTCTGCCGTCCGCCATGAGGTCGAAAACCCCCCGTCCGGCTCTCGGCCGTATCCTGGAGAAGTCATGGTTTATCTCGACCACGCCGCCACGACTCCGGTGCGTCCCGAGGTGCTCGCGGACCTGACGGACGGGTTCGGCGTTCTCGGAAACGCGTCCTCCCTGCACGGAGCCGGGCGGCAGGCCCGGCGGGTGGTGGAGGAGGCCCGCGAGACCCTCGCCGACGCCCTGGGCTGCACCCCGCACGAGGTGGTGTTCACCAGCGGCGGCACCGAGGCCGACAACCTCGCGGTCAAGGGCCTGTACTGGGCGCGGCACGCCCGGGACCCGGCGCGGCGGCGCATCCTGGTCAGCGCGGTTGAGCACCACGCCGTCCTCGACCCGGCCCACTGGATGGCCGACCACCAGGGCGCGCTCGTCGAGGAGCTGCCCGTGGACGCCTGCGGGCGGCTCTCCCCCGAGACGCTGCGCGCGGCGATCGAACGCGACCCCGCGAGCGTCGCGCTGGTCTCGGTGATGTGGGCCAACAACGAGGTCGGCACCGTCCAGCCGGTCGCGGAACTCGCCGCGGTCGCCGCCGAGCACGGCATCTGGTTCCACACCGACGCGGTGCAGGCGGTGGGCGTCGAAGAGGTCGACTTCGCCGCCAGCGGGGTGTCGGCGCTCACTGTCACCGGGCACAAACTGGGCGGACCGGTCGGCGTGGGGGCGCTGCTGCTGGCCCGCGGCGTCGACCCGGTGCCGGTGCTGCACGGCGGCGGCCAGGAACGCGACGTCCGCTCCGGGACGCTGACCACCCCGCTGCTGCGCGGTTTCGCCACCGCGGTGCGCCTGGCGGTCGCCGAACGCGCCGAGCACGCGGCCCAGTTGGCGGCACTGCGCGACGAACTGGTCGACGCGGTGCGCGCGGCGGTCCCCGACGTCCGGGTCAACGGCCACCCCGCCGAGCGCCTGGCGGGCATCGCCAACCTCGGCTTCCCCGGCTGCGAGGGCGACGCCCTGCTCATGCTGCTGGACGCCCAGGGCATCTGCTGCTCCACCGGTTCGGCCTGCTCGGCGGGGGTCTCCCAAGCCAGCCACGTGCTGCTGGCGATGGGCGCCGATCCCGACACCGCGCGGGAGGCGCTGCGCTTCTCCCTGGGCCGCGGCTCCACCTCCGCCGACGTCAAGGCCCTGGCGGAGGCCATCGGCCCGGCCGTGGCACGGGCGCGGGAGGCCCGCGCCCGCCGCCGGAGCTGACCGGCCACGACCCTGGTCCCGACGTCATCGGGAGGGCCGGAAACGGCTCCGGGGACCGGACCGCCGGCGGCGCGGCGCCCCGGCGGGGCTCAGCGCCCCAACTGCTTGCGGATGGGCTTGAGGATCTGGTCGATGGTGCGCCACTCGGGGTCCAGCGCGCTGGTGACGAACACCCGGCCCTCCGACCAGCCCCGGGCGGCCTTCTCGAACTCGGGCAGGATGCCCGACTCCGGGTCCAGGTAGAAGTGGAGGACCCGCTGGCCGCCGACCGTCTGCACGGCGAACAGCGCGCCGTTGGAGCCGAGCATCTCGCGCAGCCCGAGGGCGTAGGCCTCCAGCGCCGAGGCCGACGCCCCGGTGGGCAGGCGGTCCTCGTCGGTCTCCGCGTAGGAGACCATGACCTGCGCGTACAGGGTGAGCGCGGGGTAGTCGCGGCGGTGCAGCGGATAGCGCGCCGACAACTGCAGCGCCCCCCGCAGCGGAATCCGGCCCTGCAGGGTCACCCAGCCGCCTCCGCCGCCCATCCCGGACAGCTGCCGCACCACCGAGGGCATCGAGGTCGGCGGCAGCGGGTCCAGCGGTTTCTCCACCAGCGGGTGCACCGAGCCGATCCAGCGCACCAGGTCGTCCTCGCCCACGGCCAGCAGCACCACGTGCTCGGCGACCTCGCGCCGGGTCTCCTCCGGCAGGAACATGAAGTCCGGGTGGTAGACCCCGACCTCGATCTGTCCGCTGGAGTGGTCCACGCGCAGCGACACCGACGTGTGCGCCAGGTCGAGTTCGTGGTCGTCCCAGGTCGTCGCCCGGGTGAGCTGGGCGTGGTCGGCGGGACGCGCGGGGAAGAACGCCCAGTCGGCGTCCTCGGGGGCGGCGCGGTACCAGCGCTCGGCCAGGACGCGGGCCTCGTCGTCGGCCCCGGCGCGCAGGGTCAGCGCGTACGACGCACGCGCCGAGGCGGGCTCGTCCTCCAGGCTGGCCAGCAGCGCCTCGGGGCTGTCCAGGGAGCCGAGGGAGGCCAGGTCGGTGGGACCCGGTTCGGGGGCGCGCGACACCTCCCAGGACAGGGAGGGGTGGATGCGCCGCACCCGTTCGTCGAGGCGCTGGGCAGCCTCGGCGGCGACGGGGGCCCCTTCGTCCACGGACGAGGCCAGGGCGTCGCGGACGTCGGTCCAGGCGGACCAGAAGTCGTCGATGGCGACGGCGGACTCGGAGTCGGCTGAGCGGCGGCGACGGAACAGAGCCATACCTCGATTTTCGCAGAGTCCCCGGGTGCTTCCGGCCGTGGGCGGCGTGCCGCCGCGTTGCGGACGCCGAATGGGTGGGTGCGGTCCGGGGGAGCGCTTAGGCTGGAACCGCTATGACTCTGCGAGTACTGGCCGCCATGTCGGGCGGCGTGGATTCCGCTGTGGCCGCCGCACGCGCCGTCGAGGCCGGGCACGACGTCACCGGCGTGCACCTGGCGTTGTCGGCCAACCCACAGTCCTACCGGACGGGTGCGCGCGGCTGCTGCACCGTCGAGGACTCCCGGGACGCGCGCCGGGCCGCCGACGTGATCGGCATCCCGTTCTACGTCTGGGACATGGCCGAGGAGTTCGACCGCGACGTCGTCCAGGACTTCGTCGCCGAGTACGCGGCCGGACGCACCCCCAACCCGTGCCTGCGGTGCAACGAGAAGATCAAGTTCCAGGCGGTGCTGGAGCGGGCGCTGGCGCTCGGCTTCGACGCGGTGTGCACCGGGCACCACGTGCGGCTGGACAACGGAAGGCTGCGGCGCAGCGTGGACGCGGCCAAGGACCAGTCCTACGTGCTGGCGGTGCTCACCCGCGAGCAGATCGCGCACTCCATGTTCCCGCTGGGCGACTGCACCAAGGCGGAGGTCCGCGCCGAGGCCGCGCGCCGGGGCCTGGCCGTGGCCGAGAAGCCAGACAGCCACGACATCTGCTTCATCGCCGACGGCGACACCAGCGGTTTCCTGGAGCGCAGGCTCGGCAGTGCCCCCGGTCCCATCGTGGACGAGACCGGCCAGGTGGTGGGCGAGCACAACGGCGCGCACGCCTTCACCGTCGGCCAGCGCCGGGGGCTCAACCTCAGCGGGGCGCCCAACCGCCGGTACGTGCTGTCGATCGAGCCGGTGAGCAACACGGTGACCGTGGGACCGCGCGAGGCGCTGGCGGTGGACCGCATCGTCGGGGAGCGGCCGGTGTGGTCCGGGTGCGAGCCGCCGGGGGAGTGGACGCCGTTCACCGTCCAGTTGCGCGCCCACGGCGAGGTGTACTCCTGCCGGGCCCGGGAGCACGACGGACAGGTGGAGATCCTGCTCGACACGCCCGCCACCGGGGTGGCCCGGGGGCAGGCCGCGGTGCTCTACGACGGCGACGTGGTGATGGGGTCGGCGACGATCGCCGCCACCTCACGGGCGGAACGGGCAGCGGTGGGCTGAACCGCCGGGCGGACCATGTCAAAAGTCCCGGATGTTCCTTTCCTCCGGCTCTGTCATTCAAGTTAGGTAAGGCATAGCATAGTTCTCCCGAGTGTAGGGAGGGTTGCGGTGCCGTACGAGTTCCTGGAGGGGCGTCCGTTCTGGGTGGTCTACCTCTCCCTGCTCGGCATCGTCTTCGCCAGGGCACAGGCCACCTACTGGCTCGGCCGGGGGCTCGGCGCCGGAGTGCACCGCTCCCGGATCGGCCGGCGCATCGGTCCCCGCCTGGCCCGGGCGGAGAACCTCATCAACCGGTTCGGCCCGCCCGCGGTCACCCTCTGCTTCCTGACGGTCGGCGTCCAGACCGCGGTCAACCTCGCCTCCGGCGCGATGCGTATGCGCTTCACCCGCTACCTGGCCGCGATGTTCCCGGGCTGCCTGGCCTGGGCCGCGATCTACAGCCTCGGCGGCATGGCGGTCCTCGCCGCCTGGTGGGGGCTGTTCCTGCACTCGCCGTGGCTGGCCGCGGCCGCCACGGTCCTGGTCCTCGCCGCGGCCGCGGCCTTCGTCGCGTGGCGGCGCCGCAGGCCGCCCGAGGAGCCCGCCGGCACCGGGCGGACGGAACCGGCGACCGCCCCGGCGGAGTAGCGGAGCCGCGCCCGCCGTCGGTGATCGTGTCCGCAGGGCCATGCCCCGCGGTCGAGCATGGCCCCGAGGACCCGGACGTCGCGGTTCCCGGGCGTGAGTCGTCTAGTCTGATGCCTCGTGAACGAGCAGCAGCGCCACCCCTGGCAGCCGGGGTCCTACACCGGAATCGGGTCCTGGCCCGGCACCGACCCGGCCGAAGCCGTCCGCACCGTCCTGGGGGAACTCCCCCTCCTGCCGCACCTGCCGGAACTGCCCGGCCGGGGCGCCGGAGCCGACATGATCGGCCGCACCGGGGCACTGCTGGTGGAACTGCCCGTCGAGGTGCAGCCCTCGGGGTGGCGGGTCACCCAGCGCGCGGGACGCGACCTGGTGCGGGCGCGCAGCTTCCTCTCCTGGGACCTGGACGCCCTGGAGGAGCAGGCCGCCGAGTACACCGGACCACTGAAGATCCAGGTGGCGGGGCCGTGGACGATGGCCGCCTCGGTGGAGCTGCGCGGCGGCGAGAAGATGCTGGCCGACCCCGGGGCCGTCGCGGACCTGTGCGAGTCGCTGGTCGAGGGGCTGCTCGCGCACCTGGCCGACGTGCGGGCCCGGGTGCCCGGAGCGGACCTGCTCGTCCAGGTCGACGAGCCGTCCCTGCCCGCCGTGCTCACCGGATCGGTGCCCACCGCCAGCGGCTACGGCCGGCTGCGCGCGGTGGACCGGGTCGTGGTCGAGGAGCGGCTGCGCGCGCTGTTCACCGCGATCGGCGACGCGGGAGGCCATCCCGTGGCGCACTGCTGCGCCCCCCGGGTCCCCGTCGACCTGCTGCGCCGCTCCGGGGCGCGCGCCCTCAGCCTCGACGCCACCCACCTGACCCGCGAGTCCGACGAGCCCCTCGGGGTGGCGGTGGAGTCTGGGGTGGGCCTCCTGCTCGGCGTGGTCCCCGCCGTCGACCGGCGGCTGTCACCCCCTGTCGATACTGTCGAACCAGTACGTGAACTGTGGCACCGGATCGGTTTCGACCCCGAACAGGCCACCCGCGACGTGGTCATCACCCCCGTGTGCGGGCTGGCCGGGGCTTCGCCGGGCCATGCCCGTGCCGCACTCGACCTGTGCCGCGAGGCAGCGCGGGTGCTGCGCGAGGAGCCGCGGGCCCGGCAGTGAACGAAAGGACGCGTGCGTGAGCGCACCACACCCGACCCCCGCCGACGACATCCCCGCCGACGTGCGGGAACGGCACGCGCGGCTGAGCCAGGACCTCGACGACCACAGCTACCGCTACTACCTCGGATCGCCGATCGTCTCCGACGCCGAGTACGACCGGATGATGGCGGAGCTGCGGGAGCTGGAGGACCGGTACCCGTCGCTGGTCACCCCGGACTCGCCCACCCAGAAGGCCGGCGCCCCCATCAGCAACGAGTTCGCGCCGGTCGAGCACCTGGAGCGGATGCAGAGCCTGGACAACGCGTTCGACGACGAGCAGCTGACGGCCTGGGCGCACCGGGTCGGCGCCGAGGTCCCGGTCGAGGCGTTCCTGTGCGAACTCAAGATCGACGGCCTGGCCGTGGACCTGGTGTACGAGAAGGGCCGCCTGGTGCGCGCCGCCACCCGCGGGGACGGCCGGGTCGGCGAGGACATCACCCTCAACATCCGCACCATCGACGCGGTCCCGCTCCGCCTGGACGAGTCCGTGCACCCCGCGCCCGAGCTGCTGGAGGTGCGCGGTGAGGTGTTCCTGCCCGCCACGGCGTTCGAGGAGCTCAACGCCCGGCTCGCCGACGAGGGCAAACCGCCGTTCGCCAACCCCCGCAACGCCGCGGCCGGGTCGCTGCGGCAGAAGGACCCGCGGGTCACCGCCTCCCGGCCGCTGAGCATGCTGGTGCACGGCGTCGGCGCGCACCGCGGGGTCGCCTTCACCCACCAGTCGCAGTCCTACGAGATGCTGGCGGCCTGGGGGCTGCCGGTCAGCGACCGCACCAGGGTGGTCTCCAGCCTCGACGAGGTCCGCGCCTACATCGCCCACTACGCCGAGCACCGCCACGACCCCGAGTACGAGATCGACGGCGTCGTGGTCAAGGTCGACGACGTCGCGCTGCAGCGCCGCCTCGGCTCCACCAGCCGCGCCCCGCGCTGGGCGATCGCCTACAAGTACCCGCCCGAGGAGGTCACCACCACGCTGCTCGACATCAAGACCAGCGTGGGCCGCACCGGCCGGGTCACCCCGTACGCGGTGCTGGAGCCGGTGCGGGTCGCCGGCTCCGAGGTCGAGTTCGCCACCCTGCACAACGCCCAGGAGGTGGCCCGCAAGGGCGTGCTGATCGGCGACACCGTGGTGGTGCGCAAGGCCGGGGACGTCATCCCGGAGGTCGTGGGGCCGGTGCTGGACAAGCGCACCGGGGCCGAGCGGCCCTTCGTGATGCCCGCCGAGTGCCCCGAGTGCGGCACCCCGCTCGGCCAGCAGAAGGAGGGCGACGTCGACCTGCGCTGCCCCAACACCCGCTACTGCAAGGGGCAGCTGCGTGAACGGCTGTTCTTCATCGCCGGACGCAAGGCCCTCGACATCGAGGCGCTGGGCTACGTGGCGGCCACCGCCCTGACCCAGCCGCTGGAACCGGCCGAGCCGCCGCTGCGCGACGAGGGCGACCTGTTCAACCTCACCGTCGAGCAGCTGCTGCCGATCCGCACCCTGGTCCTCGACCCCGACACCGCCGAGCCGAAACTCGACCCGAAAACCGGCGAGCCCAAGGTGGTGACCTTCTTCGCCAACCAGAAGGGCGAGCCGAAGAAGACCGTCGAGAAGCTGTTCGAGCAGCTGGAGGAGGCCAAGCGGCGCCCGCTGTGGCGGGTGCTGGTCGCGCTGTCCATCCGGCACGTCGGCCCCCGCGCGGCCGAGGACCTCGCCCGCCACTTCCGCTCCCTGGACGCCATCGCCCAGGCCAGTGAGGAGGAGCTGGTGGCGGTCGACGGGATCGGCCCGACCATCGCGCGCTCCATCGTCGACTGGTTCGCGGTCGACTGGCACCGCGAGATCGTCGAGAAGTGGCGGGCCGCCGGGGTCCGCATGGCGGAGGAGGGCGCCGACGAGGGCCCCCGGCTGCTGGACGGCGTCACCGTGGTCGTCACCGGTTCGCTGGAGGACTACAGCCGGGACGGGGCCAAGGAGGCCGTGCAGGAACTCGGCGGCAAGGTGACCGGATCGGTGTCCAAGAAGACCGACTTCGTGGTGGTCGGCGCGAACCCCGGCAGCAAGTACGACAAGGCTGTCAAGCTCGGTGTGCCGGTCCTCGACGAGGCGGGGTTCCGGGTGCTGCTCACCCAGGGGCCGGAAGCGGCCACGGCGGCACGGCTGGCCGTGGGGGAGACCCCCGAGGACTGAACCGTCCTTTTCGGAACAAACCGGCCCCCGGACTCCCGGGGGCCGGTTTGACCTGGCCAGTGAAGTAATACGATACGCGTTCAGAAGATCACCCAGCCGGTGCCGCCGTGGAGGGAGGGGCTTGTCCGCAGCGGTCTTCGGTTTACCTAAAGTCTGCGACCGGCGACACCTCGTGACGAAACGGCGTAAGCTGACCAGCAGCGGTACAAGCCGTTCACGACCGTTTCCGGCCATGGGGGATGGCCGGAACCGTCGAGTCAGAACCCGTGCGGGGCGCGAGGGGGCGGAGGGGGAACTCAGCCGTCCGCGCGTTCCATGAACCATCCCGAGGACGTCATGAAAGATCCCAACAGCACCCGGGATGTCGGCCCCCGGGTCGGGACGCCGCTGTGGCTGTACTTTGCCAGTACCACGGTGGCTGGTTGCGTTCTCCTCGTCGTGTCCCTGATCTGGCTGGGGGCCGACCGACTCCAGGTGTTCGCTACCGAGCCGCTCGTGTGGGTCCTGCTGTGCATGGTGATCATCGGCGAACTGCGTCCCATCGCCGCGCAACGGCCCGCGGGCGGCAGCGCCCCCACCTCGCTGCCCTTCGCCTTCGCCCTCGTCATCTACTACGGGCTGCCGGTCGCCGGACTGGCCCAGGCGGTGGGCTCCCTGCTGGCCGGTGCGGCCCGCGGCCACGCGCCGCACCGCATCGCCTTCAACATCGCCCAGTACACGCTGAGCTTCGGCGTCGCCGACGCCGTCATCCAGCTGGCCTACCCCCGCTCCCCGCTGGTGCCCTGGGTGCCCGAGGGCGTCGGACTGGTGGTGCTCGTCCTGGCCGCGGGCGCCTACTTCGTCGCCAACCTGCTCCTGGTCGAGTGCGCGGTCGCCATGCACGAACGCACCCCGCTGCACCGGGTGCTGACGAAGGACCTCGGCTACCGCCTCTTCGTCGCCGGCGTCCTGCTCAGCCTGGCGCCGCTGGTGGTCGTCGCCATGGCGCACTCGGTCTGGCTGGTCCCGCTGTTCTTCTTCCCGCTGGCCGCGCTGTACAGCAGCGCCTCGCTGTCGGTGAAACGCGAGTACCAGGCCAACCACGACGAACTCACCGGACTGGCCAACCGCAAACTGCTGATCCTGCGCACCCAGGAGGCGCTCGTCGAGGCCCAGGAGCGCAGGCAGCGCGTCGGTCTGCTGCTGCTCGACCTCGACCGCTTCAAGGAGGTCAACGACACCCTCGGCCATCCCACCGGCGACCGGCTGCTGCAGACGGTCGCGCACCGCCTCACCCACAGCGTGCGCCCCGGCGACCTGGTGGCGCGGCTGGGCGGCGACGAGTTCGCGGTGCTGCTGCCCCAGATCCGCGACACCGCCTCGGCCCGGGAGGTCGCCGCCCGGCTGCGGGTCGCGCTGGCCGAACCGATGCGCCTGGACGGCATGGACTTCGACCTGGAGGCCAGCATCGGCATCGCGCTGTACCCCAACCACGCCCCCGACTTCGAACTGCTGATGCAGCGTGCCGACGTGGCCATGTACGTGGCCAAGGAGCAGCGCACCGGGGTCGAGGTGTACGCCCCGCACAAGGACCGCAACTCCACCGCCAGGCTGAGCCTGTTCGGTGAACTGCGCCGCGCGCTCATCGAGGGCGAGCTGGAGATGTTCTACCAGCCGATCGTCTCCCTGGACGACGAACGCGTCGTGGCGCTGGAGGCACTGGTGCGCTGGCGGCACAGCAGCCGGGGCGTCCTCCCGCCGGAGGAGTTCGTCCCCATGATCGAGCAGTCCTACCTGATGCGCAGTTTCACGCACGAGGTCATCGAGCAGACCTGCGCACAGGCCGCCCGCTGGTGGAGCGAGGGCATCGCGCTCCCGGTGGCGATCAACCTGTCCGCCCGGGAACTGCTCGACCCGACCCTGCCCGAGAGCATCGAGGCCGGGCTGCGGCGGCACCGGCTGGAGCCGAGGGCGCTGCGGCTGGAGATCAGCGAACGCGTCCTGGTCTCCGACGCCGAGGCGGTCGTCCCCGTCATCGTGGCCCTGGCGGAACTGGGTGTCGCGGTGACCCTGGACGACTTCGGCACCGGCTACTTCACCCTGGCCCGGCTCAACGGGCTCCCGGTCACCGAGGTCAAGGTGGACGGGTCGTTCGTCCGCCACGTGACCGACGACTCCGACGGCAAGGTGGTCGTGGCCGCCGCCGTGGACCTGATGAACGCCCTGGGGCTGCGCGCCATCGCCGAGGGGGTGGAGAACGCGGAACAGGCCGCGGCCGTGCGCTCCCTGGGCTGCTACGCGGCGCAGGGCCGGTACTTCACCCCGCCGCTGGACGCCGGAGCCGTCACCGGATGGCTGCTCGAACACGGCGGCCTGGAGACCTCTCCGACGACGGGCCACGCCGGCCCGGCCTGGCCCCGGAGCGGCGTGAGACCACCGACCACCCCGCGGCAGCCATAGGATTGACCTGTCCGAATCTGCCGAAGGAACGGTTTGCAATCCATGTCCGCCATCACCCGCGATGAGGTCGCGCACCTCGCCCGGTTGGCGCGGCTGGCGCTGCCCGAGGACGAGCTCGACCAGCTCGCCGCCCAGCTCGATGTGATCATCTCCGCTGTGGCCAAGGTGCAGGAGGTCGCCAAGGGCGACGTCCCGCCGACCTCGCACGCCCTGCCGTTGACCAACGTCTACCGTCCTGACGAGGTCAGGCCCGGTCTCGACCACGACCAGGCGCTGGCGGAGGCCCCAGCGGTGGAGGACGGCCGGTTCCGGGTGCCGCAGATCCTGGGGGAGGAAGAATGACCGAGCTGATCAGGCTGAGCGCCGCCGAACTCGGCGCGGCCATCGCCTCGGGGGAGACCTCCGCGGTCGAGGCCACCCAGGCCTACCTGGACCGGATCGCGGCGGTCGACGGCCAGATCCACGCGTTCCTGCACGTTGCCGCCGAAAAGGCGCTGGACCAGGCCCGCGCGGTGGACGCCCGGCGCGCCGCGGGCGAGGAACTCGGCCCGCTGGCCGGGGTGCCCGTCGCCCACAAGGACGTGTTCACCACCAAGGACATGCCCACCACCGCGGCCTCCAGGATCCTGGAGGGCTGGCAGCCGCCCTACGACGCCACCGTCACCGAACGCCTGCGGGACGCCGGACTCGTCATCCTCGGTAAGACCAACATGGACGAGTTCGCCATGGGGTCCTCCACGGAGAACTCCGCCTACGGCCCCACCCGCAACCCGTGGAGCACCGACCGCGTCCCCGGCGGCTCCTCGGGCGGCTCCTCGGCCGCCGTGGCCGCGTTCGAGGCCCCGCTGGCCACCGGCACCGACACGGGCGGCTCCATCCGCCAGCCCGCGGCCGTGTGCGGCCTCGTCGGGGTCAAGCCCACCTACGGCAGCTCCTCGCGGCACGGCGTGATCGCCTACGCCTCCTCCCTGGACACCCCGGGCCCGTTCGCCCGCAACGTCCTGGACGCGGCCCTGCTGCACGAGGCGTTCTCCGGGCACGACCCGCGCGACTCCACCTCGGTGGACGCGCCGGTTCCCCCGGTGGTCGAGGCGGCCCGGCGCGCCGACGTCTCCGGCATGCGCATCGGCATGGTCAAGGAGCTGTCCGGCGAGGGCTACCAGCCGGGTGTCCTCCAGCGCTTCACCGAGGCGGTCGAGCTGCTGGAGTCCCTGGGCGCCAAGGTCGTCGAGGTGTCCTGTCCGAGCTTCACCGCCGCGCTCGCGGCGTACTACATCATCGGGCCCAGCGAGTGCTCGTCCAACCTGGCCCGCTTCGACGCGATGCGCTACGGCCTGCGGGTCGGCGACGACGGCACCCGCAGCGCCGAGGAGGTCATGTCGCTGACCCGCGCCGAGGGCTTCGGGCCGGAGGTGAAGCGCCGCATCATCCTGGGCACCTACGCGCTGTCCAGCGGCTACTACGACGCCTACTACGGTTCGGCCCAGCAGGTGCGCACGCTCATCAAGCGCGACTTCGACGCGGCCTTCCAGCACGTCGACGTGCTGGTCTCGCCCACCACGCCGACGACGGCGTTCCGGCTGGGCGAGCGCACCGACGACCCGATGGCGATGTACCTGGCCGACCTGTGCACGATTCCGACGAACCTGGCGGGCAACGCGGCGCTGTCGGTGCCGTGCGGGCTCGCCCCGGAGGACGACCTGCCGGTGGGGCTCCAGATCATGGCGCCGACGCTGGCCGACGACCGCGCCTACCAGGTGGGCGCGGCCGTGGAGGCGGCGCTGCGCGACCGGTGGGGCGGCGACCTGCTGTCCCGGTGCTCCTACGCGGTCTGACGGCCGGACGCGGATACCGTGGCGCCCCCGGGGATCTCCCCGGGGGCGCCGTCGTGTCGGCGGGCTCCCCGGCCGGGGAGCCCGCCGACACGACGGGGGCCCCGCCGCATCAGCGGCGGGGCCCCCGGGGCTCAACCCGCGTCACCGGCCGGGCCGGCGGAGCGGATCAGGCGTCGTCGGCGTTGCTCTTGCGCCGGCGGGCCAGGAACATCGCGGTGCCGCCACCGCCGACCGCGACGACCGCGGCGGCGATCAGACCGCCCAGCGCGGCACCGGTCACGGGCAGACCGGGCTTGTCGTCAGCCGGGGGAGTGGGCTTCGGCGACTCCTCGGGCGTGGTCGGGGTCGGAGTGGGCTCCTCGGGCGTGGTCGGGGTCGGAGTGGGCTCCTCGGGCGTGGTCGGGGTCGGAGTGGGCTCCTCGGGCGGGGCCGTGGGAGCGGTCCAGGTGACCTTCACCTCGGCGCTGGCCTCGGTCGAGGACTCGTCCGCGGTGATGAGGGTCTGGGTCTTCGGGTCGCCCGGCAGGCCCTGGAACAGGCGGCCGATCTCGACGGTCGCGGTCACGGAGGCGCTGACGGTGGCCTCGCCGTCCTCGGTGCCCTCCGGGACCAGGACGCTGAACTGGTCGCCGTCGCCGGCCTGGGACACCGGGTTGCCGTCGAGGTCGACGGTCTGGACGCCCTCGGGGCCGTTCAGGGTCAGCGGAACCGAGTCGGCGGTGGTGGAGACGGTGAACTCGCCGATGGGGCCGCCGGACTCGCCGGACGCCTCGTTCGGGCTGATCGCCAGGGAGGCGGGGGCCTGCTCGATCTCGGTGGCGTTCTCCAGCAGGTAGGCGTAGAGGTCCCGGACCTTCTTGGGGTTGTCCTTCGTCAGGTTCACGCCGTTGCTGAAGTGCCAGATGGCGGCCTGGGTCGCGGAGAGTGCGTCCTTGCTGCTCAGCCCCGCCACACCCGACTTCTCGGCCAGTTCCTCGGCGGAGAGCTCGGGGTAGCCGTTCTGCAGGATCCACAGCACCTTGCCGGGCTGGGAGCTGGCGAACTCGCCCTCGCCGGGGTACTCGCTCCAGTCGCCCTCGACGTACTTGGCCCCGCCGCGGATGGGGGTCTCGAAGTCGATGCAGTACGCGGAGATCTTGTTTCCGTCGGTGAAGGTCAGCTCGAACAGGGTGGTGCCGACCCGGCCGCGGTCGAACTTCAGCGAGTGGCCGCTCTCGGCGTTGCCCGTGTACTTGGCGTCGGCGCCGCCGGAGTAGGGGGTGGGCTCGGCGAGGGCGGGGGCGGCCGACATGCCGAAGGCGAGGAACGCGGCCGTCGTGGCGGTGGCGGCGGTGATCAGCGCACGCCGCACACCGTGACGGGGGCGGAAGGAAGAATCTGTGGTCAACAAGTCGTATCCCAGAGTTGTTGAGGGGGTGGACAGGCGGTCCAGCCGCGCGGGACGCTGCGTGCGGCGACTGCTCGCGCGGGGATCACGCCAGAGGGGCGGTCCGGTGCCCGATGTCTCGGTAGGGGCGTCCGATTGGAGTAGAAGGACAGTGGTTGTCGTTGCGTGTGACGTCAGTCGTCGTTCGCCAGCACACCGACACCGGAGGCGCCAGGCGGTCGATCACCGCACCGCCAGATAATAGCGATCTTTATCCGATCTTTCCAAGGCGGAGCGGAAAAAATTCCGGACGAGCTTTTGGCTCTTGTGGCGCAGGCGGTGGAGTGCTATTGGCCGATGAACCGGTTCCGGTTTTTCGTCTCCCGCTCCGAACTGCGAAGACGTGGGATCGAAGAATGTCAAACTGCGGGCTTCCACGGAGTGGCGTCATCAATTTTTATGATGCAGCCTGAGCTCCGAGAGAAGAGGACGCGCGAAAGAGACCGATGGATTACCGGAAGTTGTCGTTTTCTGTCGCGGAGCCGTCGGGAGGGTGACCGGTTCCGGCCTGCCGGGCCCGCCGGACGGGTCAGCGCCGCCTGCGCCGGGTCAGCAGCACCACCGCCGTCCCCGCGCCCAGCAGCACCAGCGCGGCGACCACCACCGCCCCCAGCCAGGTCCCGGTGAGGGGCAGGTCCGCCTCGACGCGCTTGTCCTCGGCGACGACCGGAGGAGCGGGCGCGGGCGGGGACGCGGCGGAGGGCGCCGCGGAGGCCGACGGCGTCGGCGGCGCCGTCGGCGCGACAGGGGCGGAACCGGAGGGGGAGGCCGCCGGGGAGGGGTCGGCCGCGTTCCAGCTCACCTTCGCCGAGACGGTCAGCGAGACGGTCGCCCTGCCGGCGACCACCAGAGGCTGGGTCTGCACCCCGTCCTTGCCCGAGTAGACGAGGCCGGGCAGGATCTCCGCCTCCTTGGCGTGCGCGTAGACGGTGGCCGCTCCGGTCTCCTCGGTCACGGGCGGGACGAGCAGGAACTCCTCGCCGTCGCGGGCCTGGGTGACCGGGGAGCCGTCGGGAGCGACCAGGGAGGCCTCCCCGGCCCCGTTCACGGTCAGCCACACCGGCTCCTCGCTCGTGGTGCGCACGGTCAGCGGCCCCAGCGGCGCGGAGTCCTCGCCCACGACCTCGGCGGGGGTGAGCCCCAGCGCGCTGTCCGGCTCGGCCGCGTCGGTCGCGTTGTCCAGCAGGTACTGGTAGAGCGCGCGCACCTGCTGGGAGTTGGGACCGCCCGGACCGTCGGACCGCAGTCGCGTGCCGTTGCTGAGGTGCCAGATCGCCGCCTGGGTGCCGGCGATCGCCTGTGCGGCGCTGAGGTCGGTGATCCCGCTCTCCGCGGCCACCCGCTCCAACGGCAGCACGGGGTAGGAGTTGCGGACGATCCAGACGATCTCGCCGGAGTGGGCGGCCCCGGGCAGGTCCTCCCACCGGGCCGCGGCGTAGGCGGCCCGGTGGTCGACGTTGCGGCTGACGTCCACGCAGTAGGCGGCCACCGTCGTGGCACCGTCGACCCGTAGGTCGAACAGCGTGGTGGCGGCCGACTCCCCGGAGGTGAAGTGGACGTTCTCGCCTGGGACGCCGTTGCGGTCCACGCGCGCGATGGAGGTGGACTCGGCCGCCGCGGGGAGCGGACACCCCCAGCAGACGAGGACGGCCGCGGCCGAGGCGGCCAGTCCGCGCCGCACGCGGGACAGGAGGCTTGACACGATGTCTTCCAGAGGAGAGCGATCCGGTGGCAGGGGATGCGCGGTGCCCCGATACGGGGCCGCGGGACGGGCCGACACGGGTCGGGAGAGTCCGCCAAAAGCCTAACCGCAGGGGCGCCGGACGATCGCGGAACCAACGAAACCGCAGAACAATCGTGTGCTTCCCGTAACATCTCCAGAACCCGGACGCGGCGGCCCGGAGGGTCACCTGCACGCCCGGGCATCGGTAGGCTCGGAAGGGTGCCCGTCGGTGCGCTGCCCAGGACGGCGGGCCACGTGTGCTGGACGACGAGTGTCCTGTTCGGTGGGGCAGCGCCGGACGGGAACGGTTCGGGAACAACGGAAGCGGGTTGTGCGGCGATGGGTAGCGCGGTGACGAGTAACCACTCCGCCACGGGCGGCGCTCCGGCGCTTATGCCCTACGACGAGGTGCTGCGCGGGTACGAGCCGGTGCTGGGACTGGAGACCCACGTCGAGTTGGGCACCCGCTCGAAGATGTTCTGCTCCTGCGCCACGGACTTCGGCGCCGCCCCCAACACCCAGGTCTGCCCCGTGTGCCTGGCGCTGCCGGGCGCGCTGCCGGTCGTCAACGGCGCGGCCGTGGAGAGCGCGATCCGCCTGGGACTCGCGTTGAACTGCTCCATCGCCGAGTGGTGTCGGTTCGCCCGGAAGAACTACTTCTATCCGGACATGCCGAAGAACTACCAGATCTCCCAGTACGACGAGCCGCTGTGCTACGACGGCCACATCGACGTCACGGTGGACACCCCGGACGGGCCGCGCGAGTTCCGGGTCGACATCGAACGGGTCCACATGGAGGAGGACACCGGCAAGACCTCGCACGTCGGCGGGGCCTCCGGCCGCATCCACGGCGCCGAGTACTCCACCGTCGACTACAACCGCGCGGGTATTCCGCTGCTGGAGATCGTCACCAAGCCCATCGAGCACACCGGCGACCTGGCCCCCCTGGTGGCCCGCGCCTACGTCAGCGAACTGCGCGACCTGATCCGCGCCCTCGGCATCTCCGACGTGCGCATGGAGGAGGGCTCGCTGCGCTGCGACGTCAACGTCTCGCTGATGCCGCGCGGCTCCGCGGAGTGGGGGACCCGGACCGAGACCAAGAACGTCAACTCGCTGCGCTCGATCGAGCGTGCCGTACGCCACGAGATCGAACGCCAGGGCGGGGTGCTGGCCGCGGGCGGGCGCGTGGTGCAGGAGACCCGGCACTTCCACGAGGACACCGGCACCACCACCTCGGGGCGGAGCAAGGAGGAGGCGCAGGACTACCGCTACTTCCCCGACCCCGACCTGGTTCCGGTCGCGCCCGACCGGGAGTGGGTGGAGAAGCTCCGCGACACCCTGCCGGAACTGCCCTCGGCCAAGCGGCGCCGGGTCAAGGCCGAGTGGAACCTGACCGACGAGGAGCTGCGCGACCTCGTCAACGCCGACGCCGTCGACCTGGTCGAGCAGACCGTCGCGGCGGGCGCCGCTCCGGCCGAGGCGCGCAAGTGGTGGTTGAACGAGCTGTCCCGGCGCGCCACCGAGACCGGGACCGGGCTGGACGCGCTGCCCATCACGCCCGCCCAGGTGGCCCGCGTCGTGGCGCTGGTCGCCGAGGGCACGCTCACCAACAAGCTGGCCCGGCAGGTCATCGACGGCGTGCTCGCCGGCGAGGGGGAGCCGGACGAGGTGGTGGAAGCGCGCGGACTGCGCGTCGTCAGTGACGACTCCGCCCTGGGGGCGGTCGTCGACCAGGCGATCGCCGACAACGCCGACGCCGCGGAGAAGGTCCGCAACGGCAAGGTCGCCGCGGTGGGCGCGCTGGTCGGCGCGGTCATGAAGGCGACCCGCGGACAGGCCGACGCGGGACGGGCGCGGCAGCTCATCCTGGAGCGCCTGGGGGTCGCGGGCTGAGGGGCCGACACCGCCGCACCGGTCCGGGGAGGGACCGGAGCACCCGAGAGGGCGGCTACTGACGGTGATCAATGTGTCACCGACTCTCGTCGTGCTCTCAACCTCTCCGTGACCTTGGTCGAATAGCGTGAGGGGACTGAGGAAGCCGTGAGAGGACCTCGCACCCCGCATCGGGCGCGCGGTCTGCCCGGCCCCGCGGCCTTCGGTCCCGCAGGGCCGGACGAAGCGACGTGAGCCCGGCAGACCACCCGGATCCGATCCCCGGCGGTGCGTCGGTGCGCATCCCGGAGTGTGAGTCCGCAGGACTCCAGTGCCGTCAACGGAGGGGTGCCCATGGCTGCGGTCGGCAACACCAGGAGACACCTTCGCGGGGGCGCGTGCGTACCTCGGGGGAGTCTCCGGTCGAGGAGGGCGCCGTGAGGGGCGGTACACGGGTGTGGCTCGGCGCGATCCTGGGACTGTTCCTGATGTACGCGCTGGGCACTCTTCCCCAGGTCGGCGGGGTGTCCCTGGCCGTCTGGGCGGGGACCTGGCCGACGGCGGCGGCCGCCGCCGTCGCGGCGGCGGCGCTGCTGCACGCCGCCCGGTCGCAGACGCGCGCCGACGGGGCGGAGGGAACCGAGGACTCCGACAGCGCCGCCGCGTTACGGCTGTTCGGCTTCGCCGCCCTGGCCTGGTGCACGGGCGCGATCACCTACGGGGTCACCGGCCTGCTCAACGCCGGTGCCTTCTCACTGACCTTCGGAGACCTGTTCTCCCTGGTGGCGCTGCCGCTGTTCACGCTGGGCTTCCTCCGGTTCGCGCCGCTGCCCCGGCGGGCGCGTTCGCTGGTCCGGCACTTCACGGACAGCTACGTGTGCGCGGCCGCGGTGTTCAGCGTCGTGTGGCTGCTGCTCTTCCAACCGCTCTACCAGGACCTGGGCGACGGCGCGGGGGTCGTGGCGTTCGCGCTGGTCTATCCGGTCGCCGACATCGCCGTGCTGTGCCTGCTGGGGCCGCTGGTGCTCACCTCGCCGCACAGCACCAGGCGCGCGGTGCTGCTGGCGGCGGGCGCGTTCGTCACCATCTGCGCCGCCGACCTCATCGGGGCGGTCAGCCGGCTCTCCGGGGAACCGGTGGCGGGGGGCATCGAGTACCCGGTGCGGCTGCTCGGCTTCCTGCTCCTGGCCGCGGTTCCCTGGATGATCAGGAAGAACGCGGGAACGACACCGCGGCGGATCACGGGCCGCGGCCTGTACCGGGTGGCCCCGGAGATCGCCGCCGTCACGGCCCTGAGCATCGCCGCGCTGGTCATGACCGTCGCCGGACTGCGCGCGGACGGGATCGCGCCGGTGCTGCCGCTGGCCGTGGGGTCGGCCGTCCTCGTACTGGTGGTGCGGGTGGCCGGCATGATGGAGGAGGCGGCCGTCCTGGGGCGGATCGTGCACACCAGGGAGCGGCACCTGCACGAGTTGGCCGAGAACAGCGGCGACATCATCGTGATCCTGGAGGCGGACGGCCGGATCTTCTACATGAGTCCCGGCGCCGTCGAGATGTTCGGGTACCGCAGCGGAGATCCGCTGCTCGACAATCCCGTGACCTCGCTCGTCCACCCGGAGGACCTGCCCCGCCTGGCCGCCGCGGCCGCCGAGTTCCGGCGCGGCGCGGAGAGCGTACGGGTGCGGGCCCGGGTCCGCGCGGCCGACGGTACGTGGCGGCACACCACGTCCACCGCCTCGCTGTACGAGCGCCCCGGTGAGCCCAACCGCTTCCTGCTGACCACCCGCGACATCAGTGCCCAGGTGGAACTGCAGAAGCAGGTCGACCACCTCACCTTCCACGACGGGGTGACCGGCCTGCCCAACCGCGCCTACCTGGAGGAGCGCGTCCGCGAGGTGCTGGGCAGGCGCGCGGAGGCCGGGGAGGGCCAGCAGGCGTCGCAGACCGCCGTGGTCTTCCTGGACCTGGACGGCTTCACCGCGGTCAACGACTCGGCCGGGCACGCCTTCGGCGACTACCTGCTCGCCCAGGTCGGCCACCGGCTGCGCGCGGTCCTGGGGGCGGGCGACACGCTGGCCCGGTGGGGCAGCGACGAGTTCGTGGCGCTGGTCGAGGAGCGTCCCCGCGCCGACAGCGTGGTCGACCTGGCGGAGCGGATGATCCGGGTGATCGGGGGCGAGCCGTTCCAGGTGGCCGAACGCGACGTGGTGGTGACGGCCAGCGTGGGCGTGGCCTTCGCCGAACCGGGGGTCGACGGGGCGGAGCTGCTGCGCAACGCCGACATGGCCATGGCGCGGGCCAAGGAGCAGGGCGGCGGTCACGTGGAGGTCTACGCCGCGCACATGCACGCCCAGGTGGTGGGGCGGCTGGAGTTGCAGGCCGAGCTGCGCCGGGCGCTCGCCGACCGCACGTTCGTCCTGGAGTACCAGCCGGTGGTCAGTCTGGAGACGTCCCAGGTGACCGCGGTGGAGGCGCTGGTGCGGTGGCAGCGGGAGGACGGGACGCTGGTGCCGCCGGAGGAGTTCATCGGCCCCGCCGAGGAGTCCGGGCTGATCGTTCCGCTGGGGGAGTGGATCCTGCGCGAGGCCTGCCAGAAGGTCGCGGTGTGGCGCGCCACCACCGGGCTGGACATCGGCCTGTCGGTGAACGTGTCGGTGCGGCAGGTCCTGTCGCCGGGGTTCGTGCGCAGCGTGGAGGACGTGCTCGCCGAGAGCGGGCTGGGCGCCGAGGCGCTGACGGTGGAGGTCGACGAGGAGATCCTGCTGGAGAACCCGGTCGTCGCGGTGGAGCGCCTCACCAAGCTGCGGGGGCTGGGGGTCCGGTTGGCCGTCGACGACTTCGGGCGGGGCCACGCCTCGCTGTCCCACCTGCGTCGGCTGCGGGTGGACGAGATCAAGATCGACCCGTCGTTCGTCCGGGAGCTGGACTCCGACGACACCGTCACCCTGCTGACGAGGACCATCATCCGCCTGGGGCAGGACCTGGGGGTGCAGGTGGTCGCCGAGGGCGTCGAGCACGACTGGCAGCTGCGTCGGCTGCGGGAGATGGGCTGCGCCTACGGGCAGGGGTTCCTGGTGGGGCGGCCGATGGACGCCGCGGGGGTGGAGGCCCTGGTCGGCGGAGAGACGAGCGCCACCGCGCTGTGAGATTCCCGCCACGCGCGAAGCCGTGTCGGCGGGCCCGGTGCACGCTCGCGACCGGCCGGGATGGCATGATGGGAAGGCCGTCGCGGCACACCGTCCCGGCGCGCCCGCAGCGGTTCGAATGGTGATCCAAATATCTCACATCCTGAGATGAAACAGTGTTCTGTTTGACGTGGCGCCCCCGGCTCGGTCATTGTTGATGACGTGCAGAGCAACTTCCTGATTCTCGTACTTGGTCAGCGCGCAGCCCGCTGACCGAGTCGATGCTGCGCGCTCCCCTCAACCGCCTGGGCGGTGGGGGGTTTTTTGTTGCCAGTCACGCGTTACCCGCCCTCTCTGAAGGATCAAGTGATGACCGAGCAGATGACCGGAGCCCAATCGCTCATCAGGTCGCTGGAGCACGTCGGCGTCGATGTCGTGTTCGGAATCCCCGGGGGGGCGATCCTCCCCGCCTACGACCCGCTGTACGACTCCGCGAAGGTGCGCCACATCCTCATGCGCCACGAACAGGGGGCCGGGCACGCCGCTGAGGGGTACGCCTACGCCACCGGACGACCAGGCGTGTGCATGGCCACCAGCGGCCCCGGGGCGACCAACCTGGTGACGCCGCTCGCCGACGCCTACATGGACTCGGTCCCGATGGTCGCGATCACCGGACAGGTGGCCGGCCCGGCGATCGGCACCGACGCGTTCCAGGAAGCCGACATCTGCGGCATCACCATGCCGATCACCAAGCACAACTTCCTGGTCCGCGACCCCGCCAAGATCGCCAGCACCATCGCCGAGGCCTTCCACATCGCCTCCACCGGCCGCCCCGGCCCGGTCCTGGTCGACATCGCCAAGGACGCGCTCCAGGCCCAGACCCGCTTCGAGTGGCCGCAGCGGCTGGACCTGCCCGGCTACCGCCCGGTCACCAAACCGCACGGCAAGCAGGTCCGCGAGGCCGCGCGGATGATCGCCGAGGCGAAGCGCCCGGTCCTCTACGTCGGCGGCGGCGTGTTCAAGGCGGGCGCCGCCAAGGAACTGCGTGTACTGGCCGAACTGACCGGCATCCCGGTCGTCACCACCCTGATGGCGCTGGGCACCTTCCCCAGCACCCACCCCCAGAACCTCGGCATGCCGGGCATGCACGGCACCGTCGCCGCGGTCGGCGCCCTGCAGCGCGCGGACCTCATCGTGGCGCTGGGCGCCCGCTTCGACGACCGCGTCACCGGCAGGCTCGACTCCTTCGCCCCCCACGCCAAGATCGTGCACGCCGACATCGACCCGGCGGAGATCTCCAAGAACCGGCACGCCGACGTGCCCATCGTGGGCGACTGCCGGGAGGTCATCGCCGACCTGGTCGTGGCGGTCCGCGCCGACCAGGCCGCCGGACGCCAGGGCGACTACGCCGCGTGGTGGGACCAGCTCAACCGGATGCGCGAGACCTACCCGCTGGGCTACGACGAGCCCGGCGACGGCTCCCTGGCCCCGCAGCACGTCATCCAGCGCATCGGCCAGATCGTCGGCCCCGACGCCACCTACGTCGCCGGGGTCGGCCAGCACCAGATGTGGGCCGCCCAGTTCATCGACCACCAGCGCCCCGGCTCCTTCGTCAACTCCGGCGGCGCCGGGACGATGGGCTTCGCGGTCCCGGCCGCCCTCGGCGCCAAGGTCGGCGACCCCGGCCGGGCGATCTGGGCGATCGACGGCGACGGCTGCTTCCAGATGACCAACCAGGAGCTGGCCACCTGCGCGGTGGAGGACATCCCGATCAAGGTCGCGGTGGTCAACAACGGCAACCTCGGCATGGTCCGGCAGTGGCAGACCCTGTTCTACGACGGCCGCTACTCCAACACCGACCTGCAGACCGCGCCGCTGCCGGAGACCAAGAAGGTGCGCATTCCGGACTTCGCCCGCCTCGCCGAGGCGTACGGTTGTGTCGGACTGCGCTGCGACCGCGCGGAGGACGTGGACGCCACCATCGAGAAGGCCATGGCGATCAACGACGTGCCCGTGGTGATCGACTTCACCGTCAACCACGACTCGATGGTCTGGCCGATGGTCGCGGCCGGAGTCAGCAACGACAACATCCAGTACGCGCGCGACATGGCGCCCGACTGGGACGACGACGAGGAATAGGAGAGGTTCCGGATGAGTCTGCACACGCTGTCCGTCCTGGTGGAGGACACGCCCGGAGTGCTCGCCCGCGCAGCCTCCCTGTTCTCCCGTCGCGGCTTCAACATCAACTCCCTCACGGTGGGACCCACCGAGTACGAGGGACTGTCCCGCATGACGATCGTGGTCAACTGCGACCGCCATCCCCTGGAGCAGGTGACCAAGCAGCTCAACAAGCTGGTCAACGTCATCAAGATCGTCGAGATGGACCCCGAGGCGTCGGTGCGCCGGGAACTGCTGCTGGTCAAGGTCAAGGCCGACCCGAGCAACCGGTCCCACGTGCTGGAGACGGCCCAACTGTTCCGCGCCAACGTCGTCGACGTGAACCCGGACGTGGTCGTCATCGAGGCCACCGGCCAGCCCGACAAGCTCGAAGCGCTGATCCGCAACCTGGAGCCGTTCGGGATCAAGGAACTGGTGAAGTCGGGGGTGGTCGCCCTCGGCCGCGGTCCCAGGTCCATCACCGACCGGTCGCTGCGCGCGGTCGAGCGCAGCGCCTGACCCTGTATCCCGGGGATTCCCGCCGGGGACCCCGAACGTCCCGGCGCGGCGGCGTCCGGCCCGGTTCCGTCCGCCGCGTCGCAGACGACAGATCTCTCAGCAAGGAGTTAAGCCGAAGTGGCAGCACAGATGTACTACGACGACGACGCCGACCTGAACCTCATCCAGGGACGCACCGTCGCCGTCATCGGTTACGGCAGCCAGGGGCACGCGCACGCGCTGTCGCTGCGGGATTCCGGCGTCGACGTGCGGGTCGGCCTGCCCGAGGGGTCCAAGAGCCGGGCCAAGGCCGCCGAGGACGGCCTGCGGGTCGTCACCCCGGCGGAGGCGGCCCAGGAGGCCGACCTCATCATGATCCTGGTGCCCGACCACATCCACCGCGACCTGTACGCCAACGAGATCGCTCCGCACCTCAACGAGGGCGACGCGCTGTTCTTCGGGCACGGCTTCAGCATCCGCTACGGCCTGATCGAGCCGCCGGCGGGGGTCGACGTGGCAATGGTCGCCCCCAAGGGCCCCGGCCACCTGGTCCGCCGCCAGTTCGAGGCCGGACGCGGCGTCCCGGTGCTGGTCGCCGTGGAGAAGGACGCCTCCGGTTCCGCCTGGGACCTGGCGCTGTCCTACGCCAAGGCCATCGGCGGCACCCGCGCCGGCGCGCTGAAGACCACCTTCACCGAGGAGACCGAGACCGACCTGTTCGGTGAGCAGGCCGTGCTGTGCGGTGGGGTGTCCGAGCTGATCAAGGCCGGGTTCGCCACCCTGGTCGAGGCCGGCTACCAGCCCGAGGTGGCCTACTTCGAGTGCCTGCACGAGATGAAGCTCATCGTCGACCTCATGTACGAGGGCGGCATCTCCAAGATGTACTGGTCGGTGTC
Organism: Thermobifida alba; assembly: GCF_023208015.1. NCBI lineage: Bacteria > Bacillati > Actinomycetota > Actinomycetes > Streptosporangiales > Nocardiopsidaceae > Thermobifida > Thermobifida alba. Next base: position 4,723,438 of record NZ_CP051627.1, read on the forward strand.
GGACAACGCCGAGTTCGGCGGCTACACCCGCGGCCCGCGCGTCATCACCGAGGCCACCCGCGAGGAGATGCGCAAGATCCTGCGCGAGATCCAGGACGGCACCTACGCCCGCGAGCTGGTCGAGGAGTTCGACAACGGCCGTCCGAACTTCCTCAAGCGGCGTGAGGCCGAGCAGGGCGAGCAGATCGAGAAGGTCGGCGCCGAACTGCGTCCGCTCATGAGCTGGCTGAAGGGCTGACCGAACCGGAACGGAGCGGGGTTCCGGGGCGCCCGCGCGCCCCACGGCCCCGCTCCGCTTCCGCGGTGGTCCACACCAGTGGACGCGGTCGGGGGTCGGTTAAGCTGGAGTTCCTGTAACAGCGGAGCAACCCGGCGCTAGACTTCTCCTCGTTCTGGCGCCTGGTCGGAGCCGACGCCGTCATGCCATGACTGCGGTGCCGCCGCAGTCGAACCACACGCACTCCCTCTAAGGAATTCGCTGTGCCCAAGCCAGTCGTCCTGGTCGCGGAAGAACTCTCGCCCGCCGGAATCGCGCTGTTGGAAGAGGACTTCGAGGTCCGAACCGTCGACGGCGCCGACCGTTCCCAGCTCCTCCCCGCGCTCGCCGGAGCCGACGCGCTGATCGTGCGCAGCGCCACCAAGGTGGACGCCGAGGCGCTGGCCGCGGGACCCGCCCTGAAGGTCGTGGCGCGTGCGGGCGTCGGACTGGACAACGTCGACGTCGAGGCCGCGACCAAGGCGGGCGTGCTCGTCGTGAACGCGCCCACCTCCAACATCATCAGCGCGGCCGAGCAGGCCATCAACCTGCTCCTGGCGACGGCCCGCAACACCGCTCCCGCCCACGCCGCCCTGGTGCGGGGCGAGTGGAAGCGCTCCAAGTACACCGGCGTCGAACTGTACGACAAGACCGTCGGCGTCGTGGGGCTGGGGCGCATCGGCGTGCTCGTCGCCCAGCGGCTCGAAGCGTTCGGCACCAAGCTGATCGCCTACGACCCCTTCGTGCAGCCCGCCCGCGCCGCGCAGCTGGGCGTCGAACTCGTCGAACTGGACGAGCTGCTGGAGCGCAGCGACTTCATCACGGTGCACCTACCCAAGACCAAGGACACGATCGGCCTCATCGGCGAGGAGGCGCTGCGCAAGGTCAAGCCGAGCGTGCGCATCGTCAACGCCGCGCGCGGCGGGATCGTGGACGAGACCGCCCTCTACCACGCCCTCAAGGAGGGCCGGGTCGCCGGCGCGGGCCTCGACGTGTTCGCCAAGGAGCCGTGCACCGACAGCCCGCTGTTCGAGCTGGAGAACGTCGTGGTGGCCCCGCACCTGGGCGCCAGCACGCACGAGGCGCAGGAGAAGGCCGGCACGCAGGTGGCCCGGTCCGTCAAGCTCGCGCTGGCCGGCGAGTTCGTGCCGGACGCCGTCAACATCCAGGGCAAGGGCGTGGCCGAGGACGTCAAGCCGGGCCTGCCGCTGGCGGAGAAGCTCGGCCGCATCCTCGCCGCGCTCGCCGACGGCGCGGTGACCCGCGTCGAGGTCGAGGTCCGCGGCGAGATCGTCGCCCACGACGTCAAGATCATCGAGCTGGCCGCGCTCAAGGGCCTCTTCACCGACATCGTGGAAGAGGCCGTGACCTACGTGAACGCGCCGCTGGTGGCCAAGGAGCGCGGCGTGGAGGTGAGCCTCACCACCGAGGAGGAGAGCCCCAACTGGCGCAACCTCATCACGGTGCGCGGCATCCTCGCCGACGGCCGGCGCGTCTCGGTGTCGGGCACCCTGACCGGCCCGCGCCAGCTGGAGAAGATCGTCGAGGTCAACGGCTACACCATGGAGATCGCGCCCAGCGAGCACATGGCGTTCTTCTCCTACGACGACCGCCCCGGCGTGGTCGGCGTGGTCGGCCAGCTGCTCGGCCAGGCCCAGGTGAACATCGCGGGCATGCAGGTCAGCCGGGACAAGGAGGGGGGCGAGGCGCTCATCGCGCTGACCGTCGACTCGGCCATTCCCGACGAGACCCTCAGCACCATCTCCGCCGAGATCGGCGCCGAGATCAGCCGGGTGGACCTGGTCGACTGACCGTCGCAGGCGTCCAGGGCCCGGCCCCCTGCGGGAACCGGGCCCTTTCCGGTTTTTCCGGCCCCCGCCGAGGGCTTTTTAGTTGGCCTTCCGATATTCTGTCTTCCTAGTAGACAGCGTTCCGTCCGGTTGTGCGACCGCACAGTGGTCGCCGAGACCGCGGAACGCCGTGCCGCCGCCTCGACCAGGACGTCGGCACTCCGTACCGGTCAGGTGATCCCACCGGAGGCGTCTTCCCGCCCGAGCCGGCCGTGTCCGCGATCCCGGAGTCCGGCCGGAGCGCCACGACCCCGCCGTGGGCGCGCCCTGTTCCGGGGCCGCCCGGATCGCGAATCGAGGACCGACCATGTACGAGACCACGACCACCGACGGGGCCGAGGAGGCCCGCGAAGCCCTGCAGACCGCACTCGACCGGCGGGACAACGGGGGACCGGCGGGCCACTGACGGCCTGCGCAGCCCGTCCCGCTCCGCGGCGTGCCGACGGCCCCGGCGATTCCGTACCGGGGCCGGGAGCGTGCTGACCTCCCGAGTGGTGTTCCGCTTCGGTACCCTTGTCTCATCCCTGTTGTCAGCTGTCTCAACACATGAGACACGAGGTCGCGCCCACCGCGCCCCGGAGAGATCCGGCGCGCCGGACGCGCAGCCGAGACACCGTCAATCCCGAAGGCAAGGCTCCATATGTCCGCTCGTACCGTGAAGTTGGCCGTGATCCCCGGTGACGGCATCGGCCCCGAGGTCGTCGCCGAGGGGCTCAAGGTCCTCGCCGCCGTCGCCCCCCGGCACGGACTCGCCCTCGACACCACCGAGTACGAGCTGGGCGCCCGCCGGTGGCACGCCACCGGCGAGACCCTGCCCGACTCGGTGGAGGAGGAGCTGCGCCAGCACGAGGCCATCCTCCTCGGAGCGGTCGGCGACCCCACGGTGCCCAGCGGTGTGCTGGAGCGCGGGCTGCTGCTGCGGCTGCGCTTCAACTTCTCGCACTACGTCAACCTGCGGCCGGTCCGGCTCTACCCGGGGGTGACCACCCCGCTGGCCGGCGTCGCGCCCGAGGACGTCGACATGCTGGTCGTGCGGGAGGGCACCGAGGGCCCCTACGCCGGGATGGGCGGAGTGCTGCGCAGGGGCACCCCCGGCGAGATCGCCACCCAGGACAGCGTCAACACCCGCTTCGGGGTCGAGCGCGTCGTCCGCTACGCCTTCGCCAAGGCCGCCGAGCGCCCCCGCCGCAAGCTCACCCTGGTCCACAAGGACAACGTGCTGACCTACGCCGGTGAGCTGTGGCAGCGCGTGGTCCGCGAGGTCGGCGCCGAGTACCCCCAGGTCGAGGTCGACTACCTGCACGTCGACGCCGCCACCATGTTCTTCGTCACCCAGCCGCGGCGCTTCGACGTGGTCGTCACCGACAACCTCTTCGGCGACATCATCACCGACCTCGGCGCCGCCGTCGCGGGCGGCATCGGCCTGGCCGCCAGCGGCAACATCAACCCCGAGGCGGACTTCCCCAGCATGTTCGAGCCCGTGCACGGCTCCGCCCCCGACATCGCGGGGCAGGGCAAGGCCGACCCCACCGCGACCATCCTGTCCGCGGCGCTCATGCTGGACCACCTGGGCTACGCCGAGGCCGCGGCCCAGGTGGAGCAGGCCGTGGCCGAGGACCTGCAGGCACGGGCCAAGGACGGCGGATCCCGCTCCACCGTCCAGATCGGCGACGACATCGCGCAGCGAGTAGCGGAGCAGGGCTAGGCGGACACCACCGCTCACGCCCTGCTGGTTTCGCGCGGCGCGGCTGAGCACGAGTACCCCTTGATGCGACGGGCGCGCCCCTGGCGCGCCCGTCGCCGTGTCCACAGCTTCGGGTCTGGCTCTGGCTCCGGGTGCGTCGTTTCCGTCACACTAGTTCTCGGAACGGCAGTGTCGCCGTTCCGAAGTATCCGAGAGGATCGGCAGCACATGAGCAACGGCACCACCACAAGCGGGTTGACGTTCGACATCCAACTCTCCACCGAGCGGAGGACCCCGCAGGAGCGAGAGGCGATCCTGGAGAACCCCGGGTTCGGCAAGGTGTTCACCGACCACATGGTCACCATCCGCTACACCCCGGAGAAGGGCTGGCACGACGCCCGGCTCCAGCCCTACGGGCCGCTGTCGCTGGACCCGGCCACCTCGGTCCTGCACTACGCCCAGGAGATCTTCGAGGGACTCAAGGCCTACCGCCACCCCGACGGCGCCATCGCCTGCTTCCGGCCCGAGGCCAACGCGGCGCGGTTCAACACCAGCGCCGCGCGCATGGCGATGCCGGAACTGCCCGAGGAGCTGTTCCTCGGGGCGATCGAGACCCTGCTCGCCCACGACGGCGACTGGGTCCCCACCCAGGCCGACACCAGCCTGTACCTCCGCCCCTTCATGATCTCCACCGACGTGGGTCTGGGCGTCAACAGCCCGTCCGGCAGCTACCTGTTCGTCCTCATCGCCTCACCGTCGGGGGCCTACTTCTCCGGCGGGGTCAAGCCGGTCACCGTCTGGCTGTGCGAGGACTACACGCGGGCCGCGCCCGGCGGCACCGGGGCGGCCAAGTTCGGCGGCAACTACGCGGCCAGCTTCCTGGCCCAGGCCCAGGCGGTCGAGCAGGGCTGCGACCAGGTCGTCTGGCTCGACGCCGTGGAGCACCGCTGGGTCGAGGAGATGGGGGGCATGAACCTCTTCTTCGTCTTCGGCTCCGGTGAGGACGCCCGGCTGCTCACCCCGGAACTGACCGGCACCCTGCTGCCCGGCATCACCCGCGACTCGCTGCTGAAGCTGGCCCCCGAACTCGGCCTCCAGGTCGAGGAGGGGCGCATCTCCACCGACCAGTGGCGCGACGCCGCGCTCAGCGGAGAGCTCACCGAGGTGTTCGCCTGCGGCACCGCCGCCGTCATCACCCCGGTCTCGCACGTCAAGGGCCGTGAGGGCGAGTTCCGGATCGGCGACGGCCAGCCCGGTCCGGTCACCCTGCGGCTGCGTGAGGAACTCGTCGGCCTGCAGTACGGACGCCGCCCCGACAGCCACGGCTGGGTCCGCAGGTTCTGACCGCCGGGCCGCTGCCCGAGCCGACGAGCGTCCGCAACGGACGCCGACCGCGACGGTCCCGCGGGCTTCCCCCGAGCGGCACTGCTCGGGGGAAGCCCCCGGGTGCGCTCGGTGAGGCGCGTGTGGCAGACTTGGTGCCATGCTGCCTCAGGCGATCATTATCGTGAGGCGCGCTGGCTGAAACGGACCCCGCCAGCGCGCTGACCTCTCGTGTCCACGAGGGGTCTTTTTTGTTGGCGGGACCGGCCACCAGGTGACACAGACCGATCCCGGGAGTTCCCACATGCTGGACGACGGTTTCCACGTATTCGACACCACACTGCGCGACGGCGCACAGCGCGAGGGCATCAACCTCACCGTCGCCGACAAACTGGCGATCGCGAAGCTGCTCGACGAGTTCGGCGTGGGCTTCATCGAGGGCGGCTGGCCCGGCGCGAACCCCAAGGACACGGAGTTCTTCCGGCGGGCGCGAACAGAGTTGTCACTGCAACACGCCCAACTCACCGCGTTCGGATCGACCCGGCGGGCCGGGACCAAGGCGTCGGAGGACCCCCAGGTGCTCGCGCTGCGCGACTCCGGGGCCCCCGTCGTCACCCTCGTGGCCAAGAGCGACGACCGCCACGTCGAGCTGGCGTTGCGCACCACGCTCGACGAGAACCTCGCGATGATCGCCGACACCGTCTCCTACCTGCGGGAACAGGGGCAGCGTGTCTTCGTCGACTGCGAGCACTTCTTCGACGGCTACCGGCACAACCCCGACTACGCGCTCAGCGTGGTCCGCACCGCGGCCGAGGCGGGGGCCTCCGTGGTCGTGCTGTGCGACACCAACGGCGGCATGCTGCCCTCCGACGTCTTCCAGATCGTCACCGAGGTCCGCCAGGCCACCGGGGCGCGGCTGGGCATCCACGCCCAGGACGACTCCGGCTGCGCGGTGGCCAACACGCTGGCCGCCGTCGACGCGGGCGCCACCCACGTGCAGTGCACCGCCAACGGGTACGGCGAACGGGTCGGCAACGCCAACCTGTTCTCGGTGGTCCCCGCCCTGGTCCTCAAGCACGGCCGCAGCGTGCTGCCCGAGGGCTGCCTGCGCGAGATGACCCGGGTCTCCCAGGCCATCGCCGAGATCGCCAACATCGCCCCGGCCACCCACCAGCCCTACGTCGGCGTCTCCGCCTTCGCGCACAAGGCCGGGCTGCACGCCTCCGCCATCAAGGTCGACCCGGACCTGTACCAGCACATCGACCCGGCCCTGGTCGGCAACGACATGCGCATGCTGGTCTCCGACATGGCCGGACGCGCCTCGGTGGAGCTGAAGGCCAAGGAGCTCGGCGTGGACCTGTCCGGCGACCGCGGGACCCTGGGCCGGATCGTGGAGCGGGTCAAGGACATGGAACTGGCCGGGTACACCTTCGAGGCGGCCGACGCCTCGCTGGAGCTGCTGCTGCGCGAGGAGATCGGGAAGCCGGTGCGCTACTTCGAGGTGGAGTCGTGGCGCACCATCTCCGAGCGCCGCCCCGACGGGTCCAGCGTCAGCGAGGCCACGGTGAAACTGCACGTCAAGGGCGAGCGGGTGATCGCCACGGGCGAGGGCAACGGCCCGGTCAACGCCCTGGACCGGGCACTGCGCTCGGCGCTGGAGGGCGTCTATCCGGACCTGGCCACCATGGAGCTGACCGACTACAAGGTCCGCATCCTGGAGGGCACCTCCGGGACCGACGCGGTCACCCGGGTGCTCATCGACTCCAGTGACGGGCACGGCGAGTGGACCACCGTCGGGGTGGGAGAGAACGTCATCGAGGCGTCGTGGACCGCGTTGGAGCAGGCCCTCACCTACGGGCTGCTGCGCAGGGGCTACCAGCAGATCTGAGCGGAGCCGGCGGCCGGGACGGTGCTCCGCCCGGCCGCCGGCCGCGCCGAGCGGTCAGGACGGCCGGGCCGCCGCGCCCCCGTGGAGTGGAGACGCACGGCCGCTCAGGGGTTCACCCATCCGTTCGCCTCGCAGCCCTGGAGGCTGAAGGTCTGCTGCTGCATGACCGGCGCGGGCTCCCCGGGAGCGGGGCAGTCCACGTGGCCGTAGCCCAGGGCGTGGCCCACCTCGTGGTTGATCACGTAGGTGCGGTAGGTCTCCAGGTCGCCCTCGAAGTGCGGCACTCCCGAGACCCAGCGGTTCTGGTTGATCATCGCGCGTTCCCCGGAGAAGCAGGAGACGTAGCCGTTGGTCTGCAGCGGCGCGCACCGCTCGTCCACGGTCTCGGGGGAGGCCAGGGTGACCCGGAAGTCCACCGGCCCCTCGTCCACCCGCTGCAGGGCCAGCGCGCCGTCGTGGGTCCAACTCCGGGGATCGCTCAGCACCTGCTCGACCGCGGCCGCGAAGTCCGCGGGGTCCCCGGGGAGCCCCTCCTCGACCTCCACCAGGTAGCGCAGGAGTGTGCCGTCACCGGCCACCTCCCCTTCGCCCTCGACCACGCGCAGCCTGCCGCTCGCACCGGTCACCTCCTCCTCCACCGAGCGCAGCAGCGGAGGCACCGGGGACGGGGAGGGGGCGGCAGCGTGCGGGGAACCGCTGTCGCGCGACGTGGCGGGGACCGCCGACGCCGGTTCGGACGGTTCCAGGGGAAACACGTTGGCCGACACGATTCCCAGCCCCGACAGAGCGACGACCAGCCCCGCAATCGTCCCCACCGGCAGTTGGCGCCGTCGGTGCCGACCGGCACGGCGCGGTCGTCCTGCCTTCTGCGCAGTCATGGACAAGATCGGCCTTTCTCGAAAGTTGCAAATCATTCCATCATTGCAGGTCAGAGGGGTGCGGGGGAGGGAGAAGGGGAGAGCGGGAGAGCGGTCCCCGGCATCGGGCCGGGGACCGGTGGGCAGGGCTAGTCCCGAGCCCGGACGTGCTGGACGACCTGGAAGCTCCAGAGTTCGCTGTCGGTCGCGGCCGGTCCGCCGTGGCCGTGACCGTGGCCGCTCTGGCGGGACTCCTCGGCCGCCTGGGCGTGCCCCTGCTGGAAGGACTGGCTGTTCAGCCAGTTCTGGAAGTCCTCCTCGGAGCGCCAGCGCGTGTAGACCAGGTACTTGTCGGTCCCCTCGACGGGTCGCAGCAGTTGGAACTCCTCGAAGCCGGGCTGGTTCTCCACCAGGCCCGCGCGCTTGGCGAAACGCTCCTCCAGAGTGGCACCGGCGCCCGGGGGCACCGTCAGAACGTTGAATTTCACCACACTGGCCATGCGACACCTCTCATTGACGGTGGGTCGGATTCCGGCCCGGTCGTTGCTGGTGGGTCGGACTCCGGCCCAACCTAATGCAGCGTTGGGAGAGGACCGTTTCAGGGCGGACCTTCTCGGCGTTTCCGTGTGGTAGGTCACCGTGTCCGACATCGCCGAAACAGGCAGGACGGCCCGTGTCCCGCGCACCGCGGGACACGGGCCGTCACAGGGCGGCGCCCGCCCACCGTCGCGGTGGGCGGGCGCCTGTTCCGGTTCCCGGTACCGATCAGTTCCCGAAGGGACTGTCAGCTCGCGCCTGGCTCCTCGTTACAGAGGGGGGTAGGCGTTGGCCAGCAGCTCCTGGAACTGGGCGGAGAACCAGTGGCCGGAGATGGGCGCGTTGGGCAGCGCACCCGAGGGGTTGTTGCCGTTGCGGTCGTTGCCCCCGTAGCTCGGGTCGCACATCCGGTCGAAGCCCTTGCCCTCGTTGTTCGGGATCTCCTCGCTGGAGCCGTCGGACTCGCCCGGAGGCTTGGCCCACACGTAGGCGTCGATGCCGGGCTCGGGGTTGGCGGTGGGACGCTCACCCAGACCCGCACCGGCCTGGTTGCACCAGTTGCCGGGGTGGATGCGGCGGTCGATGCGGCTCTGGTTGACGAAGGTGTTCAGGTCGTTCGACGAGCTCGGGCCGGTGGGCCGGTCAGGGCCGCCCCAGCCGTTGCGGGAGGTGTCGATGAGCATGCCGATGTCGGAGTTGAAGCCGATCGAGATCAGCTCCTGCCGCAGGTCCTGGGCGAAGGTCAGCTCATCGAGGTACTGGTTCCAGTCGACCCAGTCGGACTGGCGGATCATCTGGCCGTTGACGGTGCCGCTGATGTTGATGTACGGCTCCTCCAGGGCGGAGTAGTTCGCCGTGTTGGCGATGAAGCCGTGCACGTCGTCCACGGTGGCGCCGGAGGCGTTGGCGGCCTCGTAGAAGATCTGGGCGGAGGGACCGAAGTTGGAGTCCCAGCCGATCCAGCCGTGGTGGGCGGCGTCGATGTAGTTGTAGGCGTTCGGGATCTCGCCCAGCTTGTTCAGGGCGTAGCCGACACCGTTGACGTAGTTGCCGTTCTGCTTCATCTGGTCGCACAGCTCGGTGCCACCGGCGTTGTCGGTGGTGTTGGTGACCAGGTTCGGCAGCGAGTCGATCTCGATGATGTTGACGATGCGCAGGTTGTCGTACTGCGCGTAGTCCCACATGATGTCGGCGATCGGGTCGATGTACTCGTTCTTGTACCGGTCGAGCTCATCCGGTCCGAGTTCACCGTTGGAGGCCAGCGCGGCGCAGTCGCGGCCGGGCAGGTTGTAGATGACGACCTGGATGACCAGCGGTTCGCCGTTGGCCTGGTTGACGGCCTCGTCCAGGTGGTCGCGCAGACCCATGTTGCCGGTGGTGGGGCTGTCGTTGCCCTCGATGGCGCCGATGCGGTCCAGCCACAGGGCGGTGGACTCGTTGGCGACCGCGGCGCCGCCCGGCTCGGCGGCGGCCTTGGCCGACCAGACCGGGTTCACGTAGCCCTTGGCGCCCGCGAACGGGTTGTCGACCTTGTCACCGGGGTTGCCCGGGTCGCCGCCACCGGGGTCGCCGCCACCGGGGTCGCCGCCACCGGGGTCGCCGCCGCCCGGGTCACCGCCACCGGGGTCGCCGCCGCCCGGGTCACCGCCGCCGGGGTCGCCGCCGCCCGGGTCGCTGGAGCCGTCACAGGTCACACCGTTCAGGGAGAACGAGGTGGGGACGTCGTTGTTGCCCGAGTAGGAGCCGTTGAACCCGAACTCGACGCTGCCGTTGGCGGGAACGGAGCCGTTGTACGGGGCGTTGCTCACCGACACGTGCTGGCCGGACTGCGAGTAGGAGCCGTTCCACAGGTTGGTGATCTGCTGGTTGCCCGGGAAGTCCCACTCCAGGGTCCAGTTGCTGAGCGCGCTGCCCAGGTTGGTGATGGTCACGTTGGCGGTGAAGCCGGAGCCCCAGGAGTTGACCTGGTAGTCCACCGAACAGCCGGCGGCGTGGGCCGGAGCGGCGAGCCCCACCATCGAGGCGCCGAGCGCCACGCTGGAGGCGGCTGCCAGGCCGCGCCGCACCCACGAACGCTTGTTCGTGGCACGAACTTTACTCATCTTGGTGTCTTCCTTGGTTGGTGGATGTTCTCGCTAGGGGGTCAGTCGAGAACCGGACGCAACGGCGTTCGGGTGACTGGCCCGCGTGGGGCGCGGACAGTCGGGCGCCCCGGAGGGGCGCGGGGGATGCTGAACACTGCTGCCTCCGACTGGGAACGGGGGAGGGGAGCGAGGTCGGACGGTCCGGGCCGGGAGGAGGTCCGTGTCTGGGAGCGCTCCCACCCACGGACCCAAAGGGAGGGTCCAAAATGCGTGTCACACGTGAGCCCTTCCGTGACGCCGTTCACTCCTTTGTGTGACGGGCTGCACGGGAGCGCTCCCAAAAGAGGGTAGCCACTTCATGACCGGATGTAAATACTCCGTTAAATGGGCTTATACGGTTGGTGGGCGAAGCGCACCGTATCCGTCCCGTCTCTCCACGTGCTTCCCCTGGGGGTTCGCGAGTCTCCGTCCCCGGAGAGCGGAGAAAGGGGATACGGACATCGTTGGCTGCCAGAAATAGCGGTCCGAAATAGGGGCGTCGGTAGCCTTGGGGGAACCAACAGCACCTGAAGGATGAGGGGGAATCCCGTGCGCATCGCGAGATTCTCGGCCGGTGATGAGGTCGGTTTCGGCCTGGTCGACACCGACGACGAGGGAAACCAGTTCGTCTCCCGGATGAAGGGCCACCCGCTGCTGGGACAGATCCAGCTCACCGGAGAGCGCGTCAAACTCGAAGACGTCCGGCTGCTCTCCCCGGTGCTGCCCACCAAGGTCGTGTGCATCGGCAAGAACTACGCCGACCACGTCGCGGAGATGAGGCACATCACCGGGGAGGGGAGCGAGGAGCCGGTCGTCTTCCTCAAGCCCTCGACCGCCGTGGTCGGACCCCACGACCCGGTCTTCCACCCGGAGGTCTCCTCCCGGGTGGACTACGAGGGGGAACTGGCCGTGGTCATCGGCCGGCTCTGCCGGGAGGTCCCGCTCGACCGCGTCAAGGACGTCATCTTCGGCTACACCGTCGGCAACGACGTCACCGCCCGCGACCTGCAGCAGACCGACAAGCAGTGGACCCGCGCCAAGGGGTTCGACTCCTTCTGTCCGCTCGGCCCGTGGATCGAGACCGGACTGAGCCTGGAGGAGGCGGCGCAGCTGCGCGTCACCACCACCGTGGACGGCGAGGTCCGCCAGGACGGCAACACCGCGCAGATGATCCACGGCATCCCCGAGATCATCGCCTACGTGAGCTCCTTCATGACGCTGCTGCCCGGCGACGTCATCCTCACCGGGACCCCCGCGGGGGTCGGACCGGTCCGGGTGGGCCAGCGCATGAACGTGGCGGTCGAGCGGATCGGCGAGCTGAGCAACCCGGTGGTCGCCCGCGACTGAGCCGCCTCAGCGGTCGACGAAGGGGGCGGCGAGCAGCAGCCCCAGGCCGAGCTGGAGCGCGAGGAGCAGCAGGGCCAGTACTCCGGAGGCCGCGGTCGCCCTCCCGGCCAGGGACGGGCGGGAGCGGTGCGTCGCGATCCCGACGGCGGCCAGGACCACCACGGCCAGGCAGACCAGGAGAAACCTGAACTGGGGGACCGAGAACACCCCGTAGGCCAGGAAGACGGCCGCGAAGTACGGCACGGCGCGTCCCGGACGGCGGGCGGAGGCGGCGTCGTCCTCGCGGGGGGCGTCCATGACCGGTGTCCTCCGGAAACGTCGGCGGGATCGCTTCGGCGGGGAGCGGCCCGGCGGCGACGGGACTCCCCCCGCCGATCCTGCCACCGCGGCCGGGCGGGGACCAGGCCCGGTGGGACGCTCCGGCAGTCCGCCCCGCAGGCGTCCCGGACATTCCGTGGCGGGGGCCCGCGCCATGCGGCGGCGCGGGCCCCCGCACCCGTGTCTCAGCTGTGCAGCGGCCTGCGGTAGGCGAGCCGGCGGAGCAGCACCTCGGCGGGTCCGCGCCGTCCGGCGCGCTCCTGCAGGAAGGCGAGGAGAACGGTGACGAGCCAGACGCCGGTGGCGTACAGGGCCATGGTGGCGCTGTGCAGGTGGGCGCCCAGGCCCAGTCCCCAGGCGGCCAGGACCGGGGCGCACAGCAGGGACTGGGCCAGGTAGCAGGACAGGGAGCGCCGGCCGGTGGCGGCCAGGGCGGTGACGACCGGACCGGCGGTCGAACGGCGGCTCAGCCGGTGCGCGAGGAGGCCGAACAGGGCCACGTAGCCGAGCCCGGTGGCCAGCCCGGTGGCCGAGGCGACGGAGACCAGCGCGTCGCCCATCAGCGGAGGCAGGTCCAGGAAGCCCAGGTGGTACAGGGCGTGCGGCAGACCGCCGAGCCAGCCCAGGGGGATGCCGACCAGGGCGGTGGCGCGCAGCAGGCGCAGGTGCTCGCCGGGCTCCTCCAGGACGCGGCGGCGGGCGGCCCAGAAGGCCAGCAGCACCGCGATCGGGATGGTGAGGGTCAGCAGTCCCTGGCCCACCACCAGGAAGAACCACGGAGCGATGCGCAGCAGGACCGAGGTCGGGTAGTCCTCCACGCCGTTGAGCGCGGACGAGGGCACCAGCAGTTCGACGGGGTCGTCCCCGGAGGAGGGCGGGGTCTGCGGGGCCACGAACCCGCCCAGCAGGGCCAGTGCCGTCACGGCCGCGAGCAGGCCGGTGAGGGCGGCGGCCCAGACGAGCAGGGTGCGGTCGGCGCGGCGCAGGAAGAGCCAGCCGAAGAGCAGGCCGACGAAGCCGTAGGCGCCGAGGACGTCGCCGAACCACAGCAGGGCGGCGTGGACCAGGCCGAAGGCCATCAGCCACAGGTTGCGGCGGCGCAGCAGGGCGCGCACGTCCTTCTCGGCGACGCCGGCGGCGCGCTGGCGGAGCCACAGCTGCACCATGCCGTAGCCGAACAGGAAGGCGAACATGGGATAGGTGCGGCCGTCCACCACGGTGATGAGGACGCCCTGCACGATCCGGTCGGCCGGGGAACCGTCCACCGGGTGGGCGACCAACTCGGAGGAGTCGGCGGCCCACAGGTACCAGACGGAGTTGGCCAGCACGATCAGCAGCAGCATGAGGCCGCGCGCCAGGTCGGGAGCCAGCGCCCGCTCCCCGGAGCGGACCGGGGAGCGCAGCGGGGCCGAGGCGGGGGAGGGGCCCGGCGGGACGGGCTGGTGTGCGCCGGAGACCGGACCACTCGACGCCGGTCCTCCAGAAGGGTCGCGGCTGGCCATGACTCACCTTCTCTCGTCGTGCGGAGTCCGTCCCCGCTGTTCCACCCGTTTAGTGTATGAGATAAACGAAAATGGGAAAAATGGCTTTCAATCCAGAGGTGTCCGCCTCGGTGCACTAGTACACCGAAAGAGGGAAACTTTCGCGGAAAGCGACCGGAGGGGCAGGTGGCGCGGAGTGGCGACACGGTTCCACCGATCGCCGCCCCCATCGTGGTGCACTAGTGCACCGACGGCTTTCGGAAGCCCGGGAGGAACGCTCGTGAACGACCCCGCCGCCCGCCGGGAACCGCCCTACGCGCGGATCGCGGCCGACATCCGCGCGCGCATCGAGTCCGGTGAGCTCCGCCCCGGGGACCGCGTCCCCTCCACCCGCGAGATCACCCGGCGCTGGGGAGTCGCCATGGCCACGGCCACCCGGGCCCTCGCGGTCCTGCGCGACGAGGGGCTGATCCTCCCCCGGCGCGGCGTGGGCAGCGTGGTGCGGGAGACGGGCGACCCGCGGCGGAGGGGGAGCGGCCCACGTCCCCGCCGTCCCCGGCCCCGCGGCGCCGAGACGGGACTCAGCCCCGCGGCGATCGTGCGCGCCGCGATCGGCGTCGCCGACGCCGAGGGCATCGACGGGCTCTCCATGCGCCGGGTGGCCGCCCGGCTCGGCGTCACCACCATGGCCCTGTACCGGTACGTCTCCGCCAAGGACGACCTCGTCCTGCTCATGGCCGACACGGTGTTCGCCGAGCACGCCCTGCCCGACCCGCCGGGGAACTGGCGCGACGGACTGGAACTGGCCGCCCGCAGCCACTGGGCGATGTTCCGGCGCCACCCCTGGATGGCCCGGGTGGTCTCGCTGCCGCGCCCGCTGCTGACCGGGGGAGCCATCGCCCGGACCGAGTGGATGGTGCGGCTGCTCACCTCGCACGGCCACGATCCGTCGACCGCCCTCCACGCGGTGGTCTCCCTCACCGGCTACGTCCTCGGCATGGCCGGCCAGTTCTGCGCCGAGACGGAGGAGGGCGAGACCGGCCTCAGCGCGGCCGAGTGGTGGCGGGCCCAGGAGGAGCGCCTCGCGGAGTTCGAGGAGAGCGGGGACTACCCGGCCCTGTTCTCCGCCCCCGAGCCGCCCGACATCGACGCCGTCTTCGACTTCGGCCTGCGGCGCCTGCTCGACGGGCTGGAGGGCTTCCTGGGGCCGGGCGGTGCGGGCGCCCCGCGGCACGCCGCTGCGGACGACTCCCCTCGATAGGCTGAAGCCGTGACTGACAAGGCTATTCGCACCCGCTTCGCGCCCTCCCCGACGGGGATGTTCCACGTCGGCGGCGCACGCTCGGCGCTGTTCAACTGGGCGCTCGCCCTGCAGCAGCCGGACGGCAGATTCGTCCTGCGGATCGAGGACACCGACGCCGCGCGCAACCGGCCCGAGTGGACCGAGGGCATCCTGCGCGCCCTGTCCGCCCTCGGCATCGACGAACGGGACCCGCACTTCGAGGGCCCCTACTTCCAGTCGGCCTACGCCGAGAAGCACCGGGAGGTCGCCGAGGCGCTGTACCGGAAGGGCCGCGCCTACTACTGCGACTGCACCCGCGAACAGGTCCAGGAGCGCCGCGGCAACCCCCACCTCGGCTACGACGGGTACTGCCGGGACCGCGGGCTGGAGCCGGGGCCGGGCCGGGCGCTGCGCTTCCGCGTCCCCGACGGCGGTGCCACCGTGGTCGACGACAGGATCCGGGGGCGGGTCGAGTTCGAGCACAGCGCGATCGAGGACTTCGTGATCGCGCGCGCCGACGGCTCCCCGCTGTTCGTGCTGGCCAACGTGGTCGACGACGTCGAGATGAACATCACCCACGTCGTGCGCGGCGAGGAGCACCTGTCCAACACCCCCAAGCAGCAGCTGCTGTGGGAGGCGCTGGACCGCACCCCGCCGGTGTGGGCGCACCTGCCGGTGATCGTCAACGAGAAGCGGCAGAAGCTGTCCAAGCGCCGCGACAAGGTCGCGCTGGAGGACTACCTCGCCGAGGGGTACCTGCCCGAGGCGATGGTCAACTACCTGATGCTGCTCGGCTGGGGGCCCGGCGAGGACCGCGAGATCATGCCGTTCGACCAGATGGTCCCGCTGTTCCGGCTGGAGGACGTCAACAGCTCCAGCGCCTTCTTCGACGAGAAGAAGCTGCGCGCCTTCAACGGCGAGTACATCCGCGCGCTCGACGCGACCGAGTTCATCGAGCGCTGCGCCCCGTGGCTGGGCTCGGAGAGCGCGCCGTGGCCGGCGGAGAACTTCGACGCCCAGGCGTTCGAGGCCGTCGCGCCGCTGGCGCAGAGCCGGGTGTCGGTGCTCAGCGAGATCGTCGAGTACGTCGACTTCCTCTTCCTGGACCGGCCGGTGGAGGACGAGAGGAGCTGGGCCAAGGCCATGAAGCCGGGGGTGGGCGAGGAGATGCTCACCGCGTCCCTGGAGCGCTTCGACGACCCGGACCTGGAGTGGCGGGCCGAGCCGCTCAAGGCGGCCCTGGAGGAGGTCGCCGCGGCGCAGGGGCTCAAACTCGGCAAGGCCCAGGCCCCGGTGCGGGTCGCGGTCACCGGGCGCACCGTCGGGCTGCCGCTGTTCGAGTCGCTGGAACTGCTCGGCCGGGGGCGGGTCCAGGAGCGGCTGCGCACCGCTCTGGCCAAGCTCCGGAGCGCCGGGGAGTGAGGCCGGGTGGGGCGGTCCGGCGCCGTCCCACCCCGCCCGGACGGCCGTCCGTTCGCGAGCACGCCAGATGTCCGCTAAAGTTATGGCTGCGCCAAGGGGAACGGCCCGAGCGGCCGGTCTCCGATGAGCACTGGGGTATGGTGTAATTGGCAGCACGACTGATTCTGGTTCAGTTAGTCTAGGTTCGAGTCCTGGTACCCCAGCGGTGGTCCTCCTCGGAAGCCATCCGTGCTGAACCTCCACCACGACTTCGAGTCGTCCACGGCCCCCGTCGTCTAGCGGCCTAGGACGCCGCCCTCTCAAGGCGGTAACGCCGGTTCAAATCCGGTCGGGGGTACTTCGCAGAGAGAACTCTCACCCGTGTGGGAGTTTTTTTCTGGGACCGGGACGATCTCCGGTCCCGAGGACAGGGACATCACTCCTGACGGTTCCGGCAGGGTGATGCCCGGACGTCTCAGGCCCCCGTCGTCTAGCGGCCTAGGACGCCGCCCTCTCAAGGCGGTAACGCCGGTTCAAATCCGGTCGGGGGTACCATATGACGCTCCGTCTCGATCGAGACGGAGCGTTCTGCTTTTCCGGAGCGGTCCCGGCGCTTCCCCGCCCCTCCGGAGGTGCCCGCCGGACCGGGGCCGTCCGCGCCCCGCCCCACGCGGGACCTCCCCGCGGCCGGGGTGTGCCCGTGCGCCGGACGGGCAGGCGGCCACCGAGGTCGGTCCACGACACGGAAGAGGCACGGCATGGACGGACGAGGGCTGGTCGCGGCCGCGGCCGCGCTGCTGCTGGCGGCGGGCTGCGCGGGCGGCCCCGGACGGGACGGCGACCCCGCGCCCCCGGCCCCGGCGGCCACCCCGGGGGAGACGTCTGCGCAGGGGAGCGCGCGGCTCGGGGAGGCGGCCGTCGTCGCCACCGGGCTGCGGGTGCCCTGGGCGATCGCGTTCCTGCCCGATGGTGCGGCCCTGGTGTCGGAGCGGGACTCCGGGCGCGTCCTGCGGATCGGACCCGACGGCGCCGTGAGCGGGGTCGGGACCGTCGAGGGGGTGGCGCCCGGAGGGGAGGGCGGCCTGCTGGGCCTCGCGGTCCCGCCGGACTTCGCCGAGAACCCGCTGGTCTACGCCTACCTCACCACCGAGGACGACAACCGGATCGTCCGGATGCCCTACGACCCCGACCGCGGGCTCGGTGCGGCCGAGGTGGTCGTGGCCGGCATCCCCAGGGCCGGCCGCCACAACGGCGGACGGATCGCGTTCGGCCCCGACGGGACGCTGTACGCGGGGACCGGGGACGCGGGCCGCGAGGAGCTCGCCCAGGACACCGACTCCCTGGCGGGCAAGATCCTGCGGATGACGCCCGACGGCGAACCGGTCGCGGACGCCCCCTTCGGCAACCTCGTGCACAGTTACGGGCACCGCAACGTGCAGGGGCTGGCCTGGGACGCGGACGGCGTCCTGTACGCCACCGAGTTCGGCCAGAACACCTTCGACGAGGTCAACGTGGTCGAGGCCGGCGGCAACCACGGCTGGCCGGAGGTCGAGGGAGCGGGCGGCGCGCCGGAGTACGTCGACCCGGTCGTCACCTGGAGCACCGACGAGGCGTCCCCCAGCGGGGCGGCGGTCGCGGGCGGCGCGCTGTGGGTCGCGGCGCTGCGGGGGGAGCGCCTGTGGCGGGTCCCGCTGACCGGCGACGCCGCCGACCCGGTCCGCTCGCCCGAGGCCCTCCTCGTCGGCGACCACGGTCGGCTGCGCGCGGTGGAGACCGAGCCGGGAGGGCGGGCGATCTGGGTCACCACCAGCAACCACGACGGCCGGGGAGATCCGGGCGCCGACGACGACGTGCTGCTGCGCATCCCCCTCCGCGGATGACCGCGGGAGGGGACGGAGCGGGTACCGTCGGGGTCAGACGCTGCGTAGGGCCTCGCTGATCCGCTCGGCGGCGGCCAGCACCGCGGAGGCGTGCAGGCGGCCGGGGGAGCGGGTCAGCCGCTCCAGCGGCCCGGAGACGGAGACCGCGGCGATGATGCGTCCGCCCGGGGCGGTGACGGGCGCCGAGACCGAGGCCACCCCCGGTTCGCGTTCCCCCACGCTCTGCGCCCAGCGGCGGCGGCGCACCTGGGACAGGGTCGCCGCGGTGAAGTGCGCGCCGCGCAGGGCGCGGCGGATCCGCTCGGAGTCCTCCCAGGCCAGCAGGACCTGGGCAGCCGACCCCGCGTTCATGGGCAGTTCGCTGCCGACCGGGACGGTGTCGCGCAGGCCGCTGGCGCGTTCGGCCGCCGCCACGCACACCCGGACGTCGCCCTGGCGGCGGTACAGTTGTGCGCTCTCCCCGGTGAGGTCGCGCAGTTGGGCGAGCACCGGGGTGGCGATGGCCAGCAGGCGGTCCTCGCCGGTGGCGATGGACAACTCGTTGAGCCGGGGGCCGAGGACGAAACGCCCCTGGCTGTCGCGGGTGACCATGCGGTGCCGCTCCAGCGCGACCGCCAGCCGGTGCGCGGTGGGCCGCGCCAGGCCCGTGATCCGCACCAGCTGCGCCAGCGAGGCGGGGCCGGACTCCAGGGCGTCGAGGACCGACATCGTCTTGTCCAACACACCTACGCCACTGGATGGGCTAGAGTTGTCCATGGCTTGATATTGCCGTCTCGCTATTTGGAATGCAAATCCGCCAGCCCGTACGTGCGGACAGCGCGGGGAGGATTTCCGCGCCGGTCGCCGAGGGGACCGGCGTACGGCGGCGAGAACCCCACGACAACCGTCGAGACGCGAGGAGGCGTCGCACATGGCCCGCACGATGGCCGAAAAGGTCTGGGAGGAGCACGTCGTCAGGCGCGCCGAGGGTGAGCCCGACCTGCTCTACATCGACCTGCACCTGGTGCACGAGGTGACCAGCCCCCAGGCGTTCGAGGGACTCCGCCTGGCCAACCGGACGCTGCGCCGCCCGGACCTCACCATCGCCACCGAGGACCACAACGTCCCCACCGAGAACATCTTCCTGCCGATCGCCGACCCGGTGTCGCGCACCCAGGTCGAGACCCTGCGCAAGAACGCCTCCGACTTCGGTGTGCGCCTGCACCAGATGGGCGACATCGACCAGGGCATCGTGCACGTCATCGGCCCCCAGCTGGGCCTCACCCAGCCGGGCATGACCATCGTCTGCGGCGACAGCCACACCAGCACGCACGGCGCGTTCGGCGCGCTGGCCTTCGGTATCGGCACCAGCCAGGTCGAGCACGTCATGGCCACCCAGACCCTGCCGATGACGCCGTTCAAGACCATGGCCGTCAACGTCTCCGGCAGCCTCAAGCCGGGCGTGACCGCCAAGGACATCATCCTCGCGGTGATCGCCAAGATCGGCACCGGCGGCGGCCAGGGCTACGTGATCGAGTACCGGGGCGAGGCCATCCGGGCGCTGTCCATGGAAGCCCGCATGACCATCTGCAACATGTCGATCGAGGCGGGCGCCCGCGCCGGCATGATCGCTCCCGACCAGACCACCTTCGACTACATCAAGGGCCGCCCGCACGCCCCCCAGGGCGAGCTGTGGGACCAGGCGGTCGAGTACTGGAAGAGCCTGGTCACCGACGAGGACGCGGTCTTCGACAAGGAGGTCCACCTCAACGCCGACGAGCTCAGCCCGTTCGTCACCTGGGGCACCAACCCCGGCCAGGGCGTCCCGCTGGACTCCGCGGTGCCCGACCCGGCCTCCTTCACCGACCCCACCGAACGCGCCGCCGCCGAGAAGGCGCTGGCCTACATGGACCTGAAGCCCGGCACCCCGATGCGCGAGATCAGGGTCGACACCGTCTTCGTCGGCTCCTGCACCAACGGGCGGATCGAGGACCTGCGCGCCGCCGCCGAGGTCATCAGGGGCCGCAAGGTGGCCGACAACGTGCGCATGCTGGTCGTCCCCGGCTCCCAACGGGTCAAGGAGCAGGCCGCGGCCGAGGGCCTGGACGAGGTCTTCAAGTCCGCCGGGGCCGAGTGGCGCGAGGCGGGCTGCTCGATGTGCCTGGGCATGAACCCCGACACGCTCAAACCGGGGGAGCGCAGCGCCTCCACCTCCAACCGCAACTTCGAGGGCCGGCAGGGCAAGGGCGGCCGCACCCACCTGGTGTCGCCGCTGGTCGCCGCCGCCACCGCGGTGCGCGGCACGCTCTCCTCGCCCGCCGACCTGTAGCCCGCCCGCGACTTCCGAGGACACGTCATCATGGAGAAGTTCACCGTCCACACCGGCCGCGCCGTGCCGCTGCGCTACAGCAACGTGGACACTGACCAGATCATCCCCGCCGTCTACCTCAAGCGGGTCAGCCGCACCGGGTTCGAGGACGGCCTGTTCGCCGCCTGGCGTGCCGACCCCGAGTTCGTGCTGAACAAGCCGGAGTACAAGGACGGCACCGTGCTGATCGCCGGACCCGACTTCGGCACCGGCTCCTCCCGGGAGCACGCCGTGTGGGCGCTGCAGAACTACGGCTTCAAGGCGGTGCTGTCCTCCCGCTTCGCCGACATCTTCCGCGGCAACTCCCTCAAGGGAGGACTGCTGACCGTCGTGCTGCCGCAGCCGGTCATCGAGCAGCTGTGGGAGATGGTCGAGGCCGACCCCGCCACCGAGGTCACGGTCGACCTGGTGGAGCGCCAGGTGCGCGCCGGGGACCTGGTCGAGCCGTTCGAACTGGACGACTACACCCGGTGGCGCCTCATGGAGGGGCTCGACGACATCGACCTGACGCTGCGCCACACCGACGCCATCGCCGAGTACGAGAAGCGCCGCAAGCCGTGGCTCCCGGTCACCCAGTAGAGCCGTCCGAAGCTGACGAGGACCCGGAATTCGCGGCGGAGCGGGAATTTTACCGAGATTTGGCACAGCGGCTCAAAGAGGCTCACCGCCAGGCCAACGCTCTTCCGGAATCTGTCCGAATTCCGGTGATTCGTAAGCTTTTGATGGTGACGGAACGGGCCAAAAGGGACCCGGTTCAGGCGTCGGAACGCCTCGACCGCATGCTGGTCGAGCTGGCCACGACGGCGAAAGAAGCCCCGACACGCTGATCTGACAGGCGTTTGTGTTTGTGTCCGGCCCCCGGTTTCCCCTAGTTTCAAGCGAGCAAGGGGGAACCGGAGGAACCATGAACAAGCGTGATCTGATCGACGCGATTTCGGGGCGGCTGGGGGACAAGAAGACCGCCACCGAAGCCGTCAACGCCGTGCTGGAAACGATCCAGCAGACCGTCGCCAAGGGTGACAAGGTGGCCATCACGGGGTTCGGGGTCTTTGAGAAGGCCGAACGAGCGGCCCGCACCGCCCGCAACCCCTCCACCGGGGCCACCATCAACGTCCCCGCGAGCTTCGTTCCGAAGTTCCGTCCCGGCGCTGATTTCAAGGCCTTGGTGAACGGCGAGAAGTAACGACGTTCGACCGTACCGCTGCCCGGGGTCCGCCACAGGACCCCGGGCAGCGGCTGTTGTGGGCCTCCTCAGCCGCCGACCGGCGCCACCCCGAGGGAGGCCAGCAGCGCCGCGGTGTGCGGCCCCACCCCGAGTCGCGCGGCGACCCGCAGGTCCTCGGGGGTGTCCACGTCGTGGCGGACCGTGCCGACCCCCTCCAGGTCCAGTTCCACCGCGCCGCCCTCCCGGTGCCGCAGCCGCGACCACCCCTCGAAGGCGGGGGCGAACACCGCCCGGGGCGCCGCTCCGTACAGCGTGGTCCCCACCCCGTGGGCGTCGGCGAGGAAGAAGGTGGGGTGGGCCGCCGCCGCGGCCAGCACCCGGGCGAGTTCGTCCGGACGCAGCGCCGGGAGGTCGGCCGAGAGCGCGCACACCCCGGCGTCCGGGAGGACCTGCCGGGCCCGCCGCGCGCCGTACCGCAGCGCGGCGTTGAGCCCCGTCCCGGGCTCCCCGGTGACCACCGAGGCCCCGAACCGTTCCACCGCCGCGGCCGCCGTGGCATCCTCGGTGACCACGAAGACCGCCGCCACCCCCGGGGTCGCCGCGACGGCGCGCACCGTGTCGCAGGCCACCGCCAGCGCCAGGTCCGCCCGACGGACGCCGACGAACTCGGCGAGCCGGGACTTGGCCTCGGCCAGCCGCTTCACCGGTACCACCACCGACCAGCGCTGACGTGTGAGTTCAGCGTCCACCATCCCCCCGCCCGGTCGAGTAGGAACCGGTAGAAGAGAGTATGTCCCAGCCGCCGAGGCCGGGCACGGGACCTTCCCGCACCCCCGACAATGGAGAGCCGGAGGGCCACGCGGACACCCGCGACGGGGCGGGCGCCGGAACGTCAACCGATCGGAGGAGTCCACATGAAACGCCGCGAGTCGCGCTGGTTGAAGGCGGTCGCCGTCAGCGTCGTGCGTCCGCTCATCGCCGCCATCACCAAGCGCACCTGGCGCGGCCAGGAGCACATCCCCCGCGAGGGGGGCGTGATCATCGCGGCCAACCACCTGTCGGTAGCCGACCCGCTGACGGTCGCGCACTTCCTCTACGTCGCGGGACGCCGCTGGCCGACCTTCACCGCCAAGGAGGGCGTCTTCCGCATCCCCGTCGTGGGACCGGCGGTGCGCAGACTCGGCCAGATCCCCGTCCACCGGGGCACCACCGACGCGGCCAAGGCGCTGCGCGAGGCCGAGGAGGCGCTGACCGAGCACGGCGCCGCGGTGATCTTCTACCCGGAGGGCACCTGCACCCGCGACCCCGACCTGTGGCCCATGACCGCCAAGACCGGGGTGGCGCGGCTCGCGCTGCGCACCGGTGTCCCGGTGATCCCGGTCGCCCACTGGGGGGAGCAGCACATCCTGCCCTACGGCACCAAGAAGCTCCGGCTCTTCCCCCGCACCCCCGTCGAGGTGGTCGCCGGACCGCCGGTGGACCTGTCCGCCTACCGCGGCCAGCCGCTGACCGCGACCACCCTGCGCGAGGCGACCGCCGACATCATGGCCGCCATCACCGAGATCCAGGCGCGCATCCGCGGCGAGCAGCCGCCGTCGGAGCCCTACGACCCCAGGAAGGCGCGCGGACAGGAACTGGGCCAGGGCGACGGCGGAGGCGCGAAGTGACCAGGGTGGCGGTGCTCGGCAGCGGATCGTGGGGGACGGCCTTCGCGAACGTGGTGGCCGACGCGGGAGTCGCGGAGACGGTGCTGTGGGGCAGGCGCGCGGCGGTGGCCGAGGCGGTCAACACCCGCCACGAGAACCCCGACTACCTGCCGGGGATCGCCCTCAACCCGCGGCTGCGCGCCACCGACGACGTGGCGGAGGCGCTGGCGGGCGCCGACTTCGTGGTCATCGCGGTGCCCGCGCAGACACTCCGCGCCAACCTGGCGGCCTGGGCGGAGGCCGTGCCGCCCGACGCCGTCGTCGTCAGCCTGATGAAGGGGATCGAGGTCGGCACGTCGCGCCGGATGAGCGAGGTCATCGCGGAGGTGCTGAAGCTGCCCGACCACCGCATCGCGGTGCTGTCCGGACCGAACCTGGCCCGGGAGATCGCCGAACGGCAGCCCGCCACGGCCGTGGTCGCCTGCACCGACGAGCAGACGGCCACCCGCCTGCAGCACCTCTGCAAGTCCGGCTACTTCCGCCCCTACACCAACACCGACGTCATCGGCGTGGAGCTGGGCGGGGCGGTCAAGAACGTCATCGCGCTGGCGGTGGGCGTGGCCGTGGGCATGGGCTTCGGCGACAACGCCAAGGCCGCCCTGATCACCCGGGGCCTGGCCGAGACCGTGCGCCTGGCAGTCGCCCTCGGCGCCGACGAGCACACCCTCGCCGGACTGGCCGGACTGGGCGACCTGGTGGCCACGTGCAGCTCGCCGCTCTCCCGCAACCGCACCTTCGGGGAGAAGCTGGGCGCCGGCATGACCCTGGAGGAGGCCGTCGCCGAGACGAGGCAGACCGCCGAGGGCGTCAAGTCCTCCGAGTCGATCCTGGCCCTGGCCCGCGCCCACGGGGTGGACATGCCCATCACCGAGGCCGTGGTGGCGATGATGCACCACGGGCTGCCGCCCGCCGACGCGCTGCTGGCGTTCATGTCCCGCAGCGCCAAACCCGAGCGCTACGGGGTCTGAGACCGCCCGCGGTCTCCGGCGGTCACGGATCGGAGAGGACGGGGGCGCCCACGGTAGGGTCGTGGGCGCATCCGGTGACGGCCGACCGGACGGCGGCACGGACCGACACGACTACGGCGCAGGTGAAGCCTCATGCCCCCTTCCCCCGATGCCGCGCGGAACCACCGTCCCCCCGCGCGGAACGCCACCGGGGCGCCCCGGTGGCCCGCCCACGCGGCGGCGCTGTGGGCGCTGCTCTTCGCGGCGCTCAGCTTCTACTGGGCCCTCGGCGGCACCGCCCTGCTGGACACCATCGGGGAGTCCGTGACCGGCCCGGCGCTCGCGGGCGACCCCCTCGTCGTGACCGCGGTGTGGGCCTCGGCTCTCCTCAAGCTCGCGGGTGTGCCCGGCGCGCTGGCGCTCACCCAGGGGTGGGGCCGCCGCCTTCCCCGCCGACTGGTCCTCACCGGAGGCTGGGGGGCGACCGTCCTGCTGTGCCTGTACGGGGGCGCCAGCCTGGTCCAGCAACTGCTCATGCTCGGCGGCGTCGTCGAGGCCTCCGACTCCTTCCGCCGGGTGCTGCTGTGGCACCTGCTGCTGTGGAGCCCCTACTGGCTGCTGGGCGGAGTGCTCTACGGGATCGCCACGTACCTCTTCCAGAGGACCGCTCCCGAAGCGGGTTCCGCCCCCGTGGAGGAGCGCGGCCCGCGGCCGTGAGCCCCCGTGCCCCGCGGGAACCCGGGTGGCGGCACAATGGGGGAGGACTTCCTGAGGGGGCGCGCATGACACAGCGGTACGGAGAGCACACCCGCGCGGTCGGGCTGTCCAGGGACGACCGGTCGGTCGGAGTCCCGATGCGCATCCCGGTGTACCGCGCCTCCACCTACGCCTTCGAGAACTCCCAGGAGTACGCCGAAAGCCTGTACGGCGGTGGCAGGTACTCCTACGCGCGCATCGACTCCCCCAACAGCGACGCGTTCGCCGCCGCGGTGGCCGCCCTGGAGGGGGGCCGGCTCGACCGCGAGGTACACGGGCAGGGCTTCGCCTCCGGCATGGCCGCCATCAGCACCGCACTGCTGGCCCTGACCCGGGCGGGCGCGCACGTGGTGGCCTCCCGGGCCCTGTACGGCAACACCTACAAGCTGCTGGACGTCCTGCTGCGCCGGTTCGGTGTGGACGTCGACTTCGTCGACATCACCGACGCCGCCGCGGTGCGCGCCGCGGTACGCCCCGAGACCGCGCTCGTCTACACCGAGACCCTGTCCAACCCGTCGATGCTCGTCTCGGACCTGCCCGCGCTCGCCGCCGTCGCCCGCGAGGCCGACACGCTGCTCGTGGTGGACTCCACCTTCGCCTCCCCGGTGGTGTGCCGCCCGCTGGAGCACGGCGCCGACGTGGTGCTGCACTCCGCCACCAAGTACCTCGGCGGCCACTCCGACGCAACCGGGGGAGTGGCGGTGGCCCGCCCCGACCTGATGGACCGCATCCGCGAGGCGCGGGTCGACCTGGGGCCGCACCTGGCCGCCGACGAGGCGTTCCTGCTGCACCGCGGTCTGGAGACGCTGCCGCTGCGCATGGCCCGCCAGTGCGCCACGGCCGCCGAGTTCGCCGCCGCGATGCTGCGCCACCCGGCCGTGGCCCGCGTCGACCACCCGAGCCTGCCCGGCCACCAGGGCCACGAACTGGCGCGGAAACTGTTCGACGCCGGCCCCGAAGGCACCCGCTACGGCGCGGTCGTCACGGTCACCCCGCACGGCGGCCGGGACGCCGGGACGGCGTTCGCCGACGGCCTGCGCCTGGCGACCATCGCCCCCTCGCTGGGCGGCACGCACACGATCGTCAGCCACGCCGCCTCCACGACGCACCGGCAGATGCCGGACGAGGCGCTGCGCGCGGCCGGGATCGAACCGGGCGCGGTGCGGTTCTCCATCGGACTGGAGGACCCGGCGGACCTGATCGCCGACGCGCTGCGCGCCCTGGATGAATTGCCCGTCAAGGAGTGACAAATCCCGTGTTTCGTCGGTCGTGACCGTTGTCAGGTTTGCGGTGCGGCGAGATAAGGTCATGCATCATGTCTGAGCAGCAAAAGATCCGGGTCGCCGTCGTCTTCGGCGGACGCAGTTCCGAACACGAGATCTCCTGCGTGACCGCGGGAGGCGTGATGTCCGTCATCGACACCGACCGCTACGAGGTCGTCCCCATCGGGATCACCCGCGACGGCGACTGGCGGGTCGTCACCGCCGATCCCGGCGAGCTGGCGATCGTCGACGGCCGGCTGCCCAGCGTGCCCGACACCGGAGCGAAGCTGGCCCTGGCCCTCGACACCCCCGGCGCCTTCCTGGAGGTCCCCCCGGACGCCGTGCCGCGCCTGGTGGGGCAGGTGGACGTGGTGCTGCCGCTGCTGCACGGCCCCTTCGGGGAGGACGGCACCATCCAGGGGCTGCTGGAGATGGCCGAGGTGCGCTACGCGGGGGCGGGCGTCTTCGCCAGCGCCGCCTCCATGGACAAGGTGTTCATGAAGGCGCTGCTCACCGGGCAGGGCCTGAAGACCGGCCCGTACCTGGCGGTCAGCGACCGGGCGTGGACCCGCGACCGCAAGCGCGTCCTGGACAACGTCGCCGCGCTCGGCGGGGTGGTCTTCGTCAAGCCCGCGCGCGCCGGGTCCAGCATCGGCATCAGCCGGGTGCCCGACGCCACCGACACCGCCGCGGTCACCGAGGCGATCGAGGCGGCCCGCGCCCACGACCCCAAGGTCATCGTGGAGGCGGGCATCCGGGGCCGCGAGATCGAGTGCGGGGTGCTGGAGAGCCTCGACGGCGGCGAGCCCGACGTGTCGCTGCCCGCCGAGATCCACGTGGCGGAGGGCTACGACTTCTACGACTTCGAGGCCAAGTACCTGTCCAGCAGCAGCCTCAGCATTCCGGCGGACCTGCCCGACGAGGTGACCCGGCGGGTGCGCCGCCTGGCCGCCGACGCCTTCGACGCGCTGGGCTGCGAAGGGCTGGCCCGGGTGGACTTCTTCTACGGCGACGACGGCGAGATCTACGTCAACGAGCTCAACACCATGCCGGGGTTCACTCCCTCCTCGGCGTTCCCGCAGATGTGGGCGGCCAGCGGCCTGGACTACCCGGCCCTGGTGGACCGGCTGATCCGCACCGCCCTCAACCGCCGCACCGGACTGCGCTGAGCGGGCCGCGCCCGCGGACACCGCAGCCCCGGGCGCCACGGTCACCGTGGCGCCCGGGGCTGCGCGCGTCCTGCCGCACCGGGGTCAGCGGCTGTCCGGGCGGGACGGTCCGGGCTGGTGCGGGGGGCCGGCGTGCTCCGGGGGAGCGGCCTGCTCGGGCCGGGGCGGCGGGGCCGGGGGCAGCAGGCCGCGGGCCAGGATGGTGCCGCCCGCCGCGGCCGCGGGGAACACCAGGACCGCCACGAACGGGATCGACAGCAGCAGGAACACGGGCACCGCGAAGCCCAGCGAGTACAGTCTCCGCCGCCGCAGGCCCGCGAACCGGTCCCGCAGCCGCAGCAGGCCGCGCCGCTCGAACGCCGAGCCGATCAGTTCCGCGCCCAGCAGCCAGCCGCCGACCAGCGCGGAGACCACCGGCACCACCGTCTGCCCCACCACCGGGATGAAACCGGCGACGAACAGCGGGACCGCTGCGGCGGCGGAGATGAGGATCAGCGCCAGCGAGATGCGCAGCGCCCGCATGACCGACGTCAGCAGCGGCTCGTCCAGCGGCTCGGGAGCGTCGCCCAGCTCCTCCTCGACCTCCTCGGCGATCATGTCGTAGAGGGGGGAGCCGAGGGCGAGGGTGACCGTGGTGAAGCCGATGACCATGAGCAGCACGGACGCGGCGACGAGGACGATGCCGAGGGCCACCCGCAGGGCGGTGGTCCAGCCGTCGGCCCAGCCGTCGGCGAACGGCGTCATCCAGGCGGTGAGGTCGTCGATCCGCGCCAGGAGCGCGATCAGGACGACCAGGAACAGGACGGAGGTGAGCAGGGGAGGCAGCGCTCCCAGGAGGAACAGCTTCGGCCGCCGCAGGATCATGCCGAATCCACGGAGCAGCGTGCCGATTCCGGTGAAGATCTCGCGCAGAAGGGTCACGGGGCGACAATAGCGCCGCGTGAGGACTCCGGTTCCGGTGCGGCGGAGGAAGAACGGCGGATACGGCGCGCAAGCCGCGAACGGTGGCGGACGGGACCGCGGCCGTGCCGGTTCGGGCGGCGCGGCGGGACGCTCCGCCCTCGCGCTCCCGCGCCCTTCCCCGGCGGGCGTCGGCACCGGAGCGGCCCGGTCCCGCCGAGGAGGACGAGCACCGATCCCGGTTCCCCCGGCGGACCGGGGGGCTTCGCGGTCACCGCACCGCCCGCAGGCCGCCCCGCGGGGGCTCGCCCAGGCCGTGGGCGCTGCGGTACCAGCCCCTCTCCGCCAGCAGTTCGGTGTGGGAGCCGCGCTGCACCACCCGGCCGTCGACGATCACGTAGATCTCGTCCATCCGCTCCAGCCGGGCCAGGTCGTGGGTGATCAGCACGGTGGAGCAGCCCTCGGAGGCCGCCAGCAGGTCGTCGAGCACGGCGTCGCGGGTGTCGGGGTCCAGGTGCGTGGTGGGCTCGTCCAGCACCAGGATGCGGGGACTCGCCAGCAGCGCCCGCGCCAGTGCCAGCCGCTGCCGCATACCGCCGCTGAGCCGCGCCCCGTGCGCGCCCACCTCGGTGTTCAGCCCGTCGGGCATGGTCGCGCGCACGTCCTCGGCGAGCCGCGCCCGCTCCAGCGCCGCCCACAGGTGCGCGTCGTCGGCTCCCGGCCGCGCCAGCCGCAGGTTCTCCCGCAGGGTGCTGGCGAAGATGTGCGGGTCCTGCGGCACCCCGCTGACGAAGCGGCGCACCTCGTCGGCCGGAAGGCCGGTGATGTCGGCGCCGTCCAGCGTCACCGTCCCCGCGTCGGGGTCGCGGAAACGGAACAGCACCGACGCCAGCGTGCTCTTGCCGGAGCCGCTCGGGCCGAGCACGGCGATCCGCCTGCCCGGGGGCAGGTCGAGGTCGATCCCGTCCAGCGCCCACGGCTCGTCGGGACCGTAGCGCACCCGCAGGCCCCGCACCCGCAGCGTCGCCCCGCCCTCCCCGGGCGGTTCCGGCCGGTCGGCGGAGCCGTCGACCACCCGCACCGCGGGCTCGGTGTCCAGCACGTCGAACAGGCGGGCCCCGCTGGAGCGGATCGCCTCCAGCTTCGCCGCCACCGCGGGCAGCGGTGCGACGATCTCGAAGGCCGCGAGCGCGGTGAGCACGACCACCGCGAACGGGATCGCGCCCAGCGTGCCGCCCGCCACCGCGGCCACGCCCAGCAGCAGGGTGGCCCACACGGTCAACCCGGCGACCAGCGCGCTCGCCCCCGAGCCCAGGCCCAGGACCACGGCGTCGCGCCGGGCCAGCCGGGTCAGTTCGGCGTCGGCGCGCTCCACCCGGCGCACGGCCCGCTCCATCGCCCCGTAGGCGATCAGGTCGGGGGCGCCGTGGAGGGTGTCGACCAGGGCGGTGGACAGCTCCCCGCGCGCCGCGGCCTGGCGGCGGCCCGCCCCGCGGCCCAGCGCGGCCGCGAACAGCGGGACGGCCAGCCCGCCCAGCACCAGGCCCGCGGCCAGCAGCAGGCCGCCCGGCACGAACAGGGCCGTGCTCAGCGCCACGACCGCGCCGCCCACCACGACGGAGACCAGCGGCGGGGTGAGACCGCGCACCAGCAGGTCCTGGGTGGCGTCGGTGTCGTTGACCAGGCGCGACACCAGGTCACCGGAGCGGAAGCGGCGGACCGGCTCGCTGCGGGCCAGCCGCTCGTACACCCGCACCCGCACGTCGGCGAGGGTGCGGAACGCCGCGTCGTGGGTGACCAGGCGCTCCAGGTAGCGGGCCACGCCGCGGGTCACGCCCAGCGCCCGGGTGGCGACCACCGCGACGCCGAGCGCGGTGATCGGCGGGTGGGTGGCGGCGGTGGCCAGCAGCCACGCCGCCACGCTGAGCAGGCCCACCCCGGCGGCGGTGGTCAGCGCGCCCAGCAGCACGCCGAGCGCGAACCTCGTCCCGCGCGGGCGGGCCAGTGCGACCATCCGCGCCAGCGGCCGGGACGTGTGCCTGGGTGACGTGGGACTCATAGCGGGGCTCCGATCCGGCCGCCGGTGATGTGCACGGTCTCGTCGACCAGTTCGGACCATCCGGTGTCGTGCGCGACGACGAGTCCGGTGCGGCCCTCCAGCAGGCGGGCCACGGCGCGGCGCACCGCGGCGGCGTTGTCCGGGTCGAGGTGCGCGGTGGGCTCGTCCAGCAGCACGATCGGCGCGTCCCGCAGGAAGGCGCGGGCCAGGGCGATGCGCTGGCGCTGTCCGGCGGACAGCCGCGCGCCGCGCTCCCCCAGCCGGGTGCCGTAGCCCTGGGGCAGGGTGGAGACGAAGTCGTGCGCCTCGGCGAGTTCGGCGGCGCGGCGCACCTCGGCGACGCTCGCCTCCGGCCGGCCCAGCCGGATGTTGTCCAGGACCGTGTCGTCGAACAGGTAGGGGTGCTGGGGCACCCAGGCGATGAGCTGCCGCCACTGGTCGGCGGGGACGTGGCCCAGCGGGGCGGACCCCGCGCCGCTGGGCCGCTCCACGCGGATCTCGCCCCCGGTGGGGTCGACGAAGCGCAGCAGCAACGCCAGCAGGGAGCTCTTGCCCGATCCGCTGGGGCCGGTGAGCAGGATCCGCTGTCCCGGGCGGATCACCAGGGAGACCCCCGACAGCGCCGGGACGGTGCGTCCCGGGTAGGTCAGCGAGACGTCGTCCAGGCGGATGCGGGGGGCGGCGCAGCCGTCGAGGCAGGGGCGGACCAGGGCGCGGGAGGCCGCCTCCCGGGCCGGCGCGGCCTCGGGGCCGGTCCGGGCGCCGTCCTGGTCGAGGCGCTCGTCCAGGACGGCGAAGACCTGCTCGGCGGCGGCGACCCCCTCCATGCTGGAGTGGAAGCGGGCCCCCACCTCGCGCAGCGGCAGGTACGCCTCGGGGGCGAGGATCAGCACCAGCAGCGCGGTCTGGTAGTCGACCATGCCGTACATCAGGCGCAGGCCGATCTCGACGGCCACCAGCGCCACCGCGAGCGTGGACAGCAGTTCCAGCACCAGCGCGGACAGGAACGCGATCCGCAGGGTGCCCATGGTGGCCCGCCGGTGCTCGTCGGTGATCCGGCGGATGATGGCGGCCTGCGCCTTGGCGCGGCGGAAGACGGCGAGGGTGGGCAGGCCCTCCACCACGTCCAGGAAGTGGCCGCCGAGCCGGTTCAGCAGACGCCACTGGCGCTGGGTGCGGGCCTGGGTGTGCCATCCGACCAGCGCCATGAAGATCGGGATGAGGGGCAGGGTCAGGCCGATGACGAGGGCCGAGATCCAGTCGGCCCGGGCCACCACGGCCAGGACGGCGAGGGGGACGAGGACCGCGAGCACCAGTTGCGGGAGGTACCGGGCGAAGTAGTCGTCCAGTGCGTCCAGGCCGCGGGTGGCGAGGGTGGCCAGTTCTCCGGCGCGCGGAGGGCCGTCCCCCTCGCCGTCGTCGGGACCGTTGTGCCCGGACAGCCAGACCGCTCCCCGGCCCGGCTGTCCCGGGGACGGTTCGGGGGCTCCGGCCGGTGCGACGCCCGTCACGTGGGCGATCAGGCGTCGGCGCAGTTGCGACTTGGCGCGGGCCGCCGAGTGCAGGGCGGCGGCCTCGGTGCCGTAGGACAGCGCGGCCCGGCCCAGGGCGACCGCCGCGACGGCGGCGACCGCCCAGGACAGTTCGGTGAGCCCCTCGCCCGCGGCGGCGCCGGAGATGACGCGTGCGACGAGCCAGGCCTGGGCCAGGACCAGTCCGGTCACGGCCACCCCGCACAGCACGGTCACGGCGAGGTGGACGCGGACCGCGCCGGCGGTGCGCACCAGCCGGGGGTCGAGGGGTTTCATACGGTGCTTCCCTTGCGGATCAGGCGGTGCCCGAGTGGGCGGTGTAGGCGGGCGTCGGCTCGATGTGTTCCCGGGTGATGCGCTTGCGGAACACCCAGTAGCTCCAACTCTGGTACGCGAGCACCAGGGGCAGGAAGATCACCGCCACCCACGTCATCACGGTCAGCGTGTAGTCGGCCGAGGAGGCGTTCTCCACGGTCAGGCTGTACAGCGGGTTGGTGGTGGAGGGCAGCACGTTCGGGAACAGCGAGCCGAACAGCACCACGGTCGCGGTGGCGATGGTCGTCGCGGTCGCGGTGAACGACCAGCCCTCCCGCCCCCGCAGCGACAGCACGACGGCGGCGATCAGGGCGGTGGCGGCCACGGCGGCCAGCGGCAGCGTCCACGTCGTGCCGTAGGAGACCTGGGTCCACAGCAGGAACCCGCTGGCGGCGGGCACCGCGACCAGCGCGATCGCCGGGACCGCGCGGCGGGCCTGGGCCCGCACCTCGCCTCCGGTCTTGAGGCTCAGGAACATCGCGCCGTGCAGGGTGAACAGCGACAGCGTGGTGAGCCCGCCGAGCAGCGCGTACGGGTTGAGCAGGTCGAGCAGGCCGGCGGTGACGATGTGGTCGGCGTCCATGGGCACGCCGCGCACGATGTTGGCGAAGGCGACGCCCCACAGCAGGGCGGGCAGGGCGCTGCCCCAGAAGATCGCCTGGTCCCAGCGGGCGCGCCAGCGCTCGTCGTCGACCTTGCCGCGGTACTCGAACGCCACCCCGCGGGCGATCAGCGCGAGCAGGACCACCAGCAGCGGCAGGTAGAAGCCGCTGAACAGGGAGGCGTACCAGGCGGGGAAGGCGGCGAACATCGCTCCGCCCGCGGTGAGCACCCACACCTCGTTGCCGTCCCAGACCGGGCCGATCGCGTTGATCATGACACGGCGGTCGGTGTTGGTCCTGCCGAGGAAGGGCAGCAGGATGCCCACCCCGAAGTCGAACCCCTCCAGGACGAAGTAGCCGATCCACAGCACCGCGATGGCGGCGAACCAGATGACTGCGAGATCCATGCCGGGCTCCTAGTAGACGAACGCGGGGACGGGGGCGTCGTGGTCCTCTGCGGAGTCGTCGTCCCTGGGCGGCACGACGTGGGCGGGACCCGCCTTGACGTAGCGCCACAGCAGCCCGGCCTCGACCACCGCGAGCACGCCGTAGATCAGGGTGAACAGGCTCAGCGAGAGGGCGACCTCGGTCAGGGAGACCCCGGGCGAGACGCTGGCCGCGGTGAGCAGTTCGCCCACGACCGTCCAGGGCTGGCGGCCCATCTCGGTGAGGATCCAGCCGCAGATGTTGGCGGCCAGCGCGGCGGGCAGGGCGAGGACCGCGACCCAGTACATCCAGCGCTGCTCGGGCAGCCGGCCGCGGCGGGTCAGCCACAGCCCCGCGACCGCCACGGCGACACCGCCCAGCCCCAGGCCCATCATCAGCCGGAACGACCAGTAGATGACGGGGACGTTGGGCACGTAGGAGCCCGGGCCGTAGGCGTCCTCGTAGCGTTCCTGCACGTCGTTGATGCCCTGGACGTTGCCGTCGAGGCTGTCGGTGGCCAGGAGGCTCAGCAGGTGGGGGATCTGGATGTTGACGTGGTTGCGTCCGTCGACCACGTCGCCGACCGCGAACAGCGAGAAGCCCGCGCCGTCCTCGTCCTCCCACAGCGCCTCGGCGCTGGCCAGCTTCATCGGCTCGTACTGGGCCATGAGCTGGGCCTGGTGGTGGCCGGAGAGGGCGACCACCAGGCCGGCGGCCGCGGTGACGGCCAGGCCGGCGCGCAGGGTCTTGCGGAACAGTTCGGGTTCGCTGCGGTGGGGGGCCTGGCCGGGGGTGCCGGTGTCGCCGTGGAAGCGGGCGCGCATCAGTTTGAAGGCGCTGACCGCGACCACGAACAGGCCCGCCGCGATGAACGATCCGGCGACCGTGTGCAGGTAGGTCGACCACGCCTGGTCGTTGGAGAGCACCGCCCAGATGCTGGTGAGCTGGGCGCGTCCGGTCTCGGGGTTGATCTCGAAGCCCACCGGGTTCCGCATCCAGGCGTTGGCGGCGAGGATGAAGTAGGCGGACAGGTTGGTGCCGACGGCCGCGGCCCAGATGGTGGCCAGGTGGACCTTGCGGGGCAGTTTGTCCCAGCCGAAGATCCACAGTCCGATGAAGGTGGACTCCAGGAAGAAGGCGAGCAGGGCCTCCATGGCCAGGGGCGCGCCGAACACGTCGCCGACGAAGCGCGAGTACTCGCTCCAGTTCATGCCGAACTGGAACTCCTGGACGATGCCGGTGACCACGCCCATGGCGAAGTTGATCAGGAAGAGCTTGCCGAAGAACTTGGTCGCCTGCAGGTATTCGTGCCTGCCGGTGCGGTACCAGGCCGTCTGCAGGCCGGCGACGATGACGGACAGGCCGATCGTCAACGGGACGAACAGGAAGTGGTAGACGGTGGTGATCCCGAACTGCCACCGTGCGAGGTCTAGTGCGTCCATACGCCTCTCCGAAAGCAGGACGGCCCCGGGGCCTGAACTACTACACAGTGTACTACTACAACTTGTAGTTCTACGACGTGTAGTAGATTACGGCAGGGGTCACGGGAGACCGCGGAGGGGCCGGGAAAGACGACGGGCCGGCGGACGCCCGTCCGCCGGCCCCGGGACGCGGTCCTCACTCCACCGGTTCGGCCCCGCGCTCCACCAGCATGTCGTTCATCAGGTCGATCTCGCTCTCCTGGGCGTCGATCATGCCCTGGGCCAGTGAGACCACCTTCTCCTCGGCGGCCAGCTCCACCGCCGCCTCGGCCATGTCCACCCCGCCCCGGTGGTGCTCGATCATCAGCTCCAGGAACAGGATCTCCGCCTCCACGCCCGAGGCCGCCCGCAGCGCCTCCATCTGCTCCTCCGTGGCCAGGCCCGGCATCCGGTCCGGCACCTCGCCGCCGCCTCCCCCGTGGTCGTGGCCGGCCATCCAGGTCATGGGCGGCTGGCTGCCGCGCATGGGCAGGTCCCAGGCGGCCAGCCAGCCGTCCATGCGCCCGATCTGGCCCTGCTGGGTGACGGCCATGTCGTAGGCCACCGTCTTCAGCATGGGCTCCTCGGTCTTGTCGTAGATGATCAGCGCCATCTCCACCGCCTGGGCGTGGTGCGCGCTCATGTCGCGCAGGAAGCCCGCGTCCGCGGAGGAGTCCAGCGGCGTGTCGGAGCGGTTGACCAGAAGACCGGCCGCCGCGGCGAGCACGACCAGGAAGACCACGACCGGGAGCGGGACACGCCGCGGTACCCGCGGTAGTGAGGCCGTTACGGACCTGTCATCGCCTTCGTTACCCAACGGAACCATCCTGGAGGAAAGAGCGTTGATTGGTGCGTATGTTCCTCCTCGGGAGCATAGGTGACAATGTTTACATTCCTGACCGATGTCGGCTACTAGGAGTCACGGGTGGGCAAGAGTTCAGCGGAACGGCGACGCCAGGTAGCGCTGGAGATGCGTGCGCGGCGGGAACGCGAGGCCCGCAACCGCAAGATCACCAAGATCACGGTCATCGTCGCGGTGGTCGCCCTGGTGGCGGGAGGCATCGGCTACCTGTTCTACCTCGACTACCGCAACCGCAACATCGAGGGCCTCCAGGAGTACTCCGGCCTGACCCGCGAGCACGTCACCGAGGAAGTGGACTACGAGCAGAGCCCCCCGGTCGGCGGCAACCACCACGCGGCCTGGCAGAACTGCGGTGTCTACGACGAGCCGCTCCGCGACCTCCACGCCGTCCACTCGCTGGAGCACGGCGCGGTCTGGATCACCTACCGGCCCGACCTGCCCGAGGCGGAGGTCGAGAAGCTGGAGGCGCTCTACAGCCCCGGCAGCTACATCCTGGTCAGCCCGTACGAGGGCGAGATGGACTCCCCCATCGTGGCCTCCGCCTGGGGACTGCAGCTGGGCGTGGACAGCGCCGACGACCACCGGCTGAACAGCTTCCTGCGCGCCTACGAGCGCGGCCCCCAGACACCGGAGCCGGGCGCCGCCTGCTCGGGGGCGGTCCACCTCACCGAGGCCGACCCGCAGGAGGCGTGGGACGCCCTCCTCGGAGACGTCCAGACCATGGAGCAGAGCGAGCAGTGACCGGCACGGTCCCGGGGCCGTGCACCGGACGGTCCGCGCCGCGGCCCGGGAGGGGCCGCGGCGCCGTCGTACGGACCGCCCTCACAGCCTCCCCGGGGGCAGCGCCGGGATCTCCTCCTCGATCAGCTCGCTGAGCGTCGTCAACGCGACGGCGGAGGGGGTGTAGGTGGCGGGCAGGGTCAGTTCCACATACGCCTCGCGCCCCACCGCCGTGAACAGGGTCGGCGAGGCCGCGGGCTCCGGCAGCCACGGGATGTCGTTGACCGACAGCAGCTGCGACTCGGGCCGCAGGCCCGCGGGCCGCTCCACCCCGCAGCGCACCGCGATGGTCGGCGACCCCCAGGCCGCCACCAGATCGGAGTCGGGCACCACGGGGACGCGGTCCTGGCCGTAGAGGGTGTCGGGCAGGCGCGCCATCATCGTCCGGCACAGTCCAGCGGTCCGCGCGTCGGGCTCGGGCGGCTCCATCCGCACCGCGCCGCACCCGGCGGCCAGCGCCAACAGCACCGCCAGCACCGGGACACGCAACACCGCGCGGGCCGCACGTCGCATCGGGTATCGGCTCCAGACCGGGTCAGGACTCCACGTTCACGACCGGGCAGGTCAGCGTGCGGGCGATGCCGTCGATCCGCTGGATCCGCGCGATGACCAGACGCCCCAACGCGTCCATGTCCTCGGCCTGCGCCCGCACGATCACATCGTAGGGCCCGGTGACGTAGTCGACCCGGGTGACCCCCTCGACACCGGAGATGTCCGGCATGACCCGTTCCGCCCTGCCGACCTCGGTCTGGATCAAGATGTACGCCTGCACCATGCGATAAAGCCTCCGCGACTCTTCGTTCGAGCGTGTGATCGTCGTGCAGGACCCGCGGACCGTTCCGCGGAGACGTCCGTCCGGCGGACGGAGAGCGGGTCTAGACCAGTGTGCCGGAGCGCCACCGTACCCTGAGAACTGTGTCGAGCACCATTGGAACCCTCGGGGAATTCGGGTTGATCGCCCGGATCACCGCCAGATTTCCCGCCACCGACGACGTCCTCCTCGGCCCCGGCGACGACGCGGCCGTCGTCGCCGCACCCGACGGCCGCGTCGTCGCCACCACGGACCTGCTCGTGGAGGGGCGGCACTTCCGCCGGGACTGGTCCAGCGCGCGTGACGTCGGCCACAAGGCCGCCGCGCAGAACCTCGCCGACGTCGCCGCCATGGGCGCCAGGCCCACCGCGCTGCTCGTGGGTTTCGCCGCCCCCGCCGACCTGCCCACCGTCTGGGCGGAGGAGCTCAGCGAGGGGCTGCGCGCCGAGTGCGCGGCCGCCGGGGCCGCGGTGGTGGGCGGAGACGTCGTCAGCTCCGACACCCTCACCATCGCCGTCACCGCGCTGGGCGACCTGCGGGGAGTCCCTCCCGTCCGCCGCGACGGGGCCGCCGTCGGCGACCTCGTCGCGGTCACCGGCGACCTCGGGCTCTCCGCCGCCGGACTGGACCTGCTCCGGGCCGGGATCGCCGAGGAGCAGCCGGCCTGCGTGGCCGCGCACCGCAGGCCCGCGCCGCCGTACGCGGCCGGTCCGGCCGCGGCGGAGTCGGGGGCCACCGCCATGATCGACGTCAGCGACGGACTGGTGCAGGACCTCGGCCACATCGCCGCGGCGTCCGGCGTGGCGGTGGCCCTGCGCCAAGCGGCCCTGCGCCCGCCCGCCGCGCTGGTGGAGGCGGTCGAGGCGCTCGCCCGGGCCGGTGCCGCCCCCCGCTCCCCGCTCGACTACATGCTCGCCGGAGGAGAGGACCACGCGCTGGCCGCCACCTTCCCCGCGGGCACCGCGCTGCCCCCCGAGTGGACCGTCGTCGGCACGGTGGCCGAGGGGCGTGGGGTCACCGTGGACGGGGCGGCCCCCGAACTCCCCGGATGGGACCATTTCCGGTAGTAACGACGGTCAGTCATGGGTAGGTCACCCAAAGGCAAGATTCCGGTTTTGGGAGACTGGTCGCGCTAAGCTCTGGCGACCGACGGCTCGTCTGTCATCAGAGATCCCCCCGAGCGAGGAGTCGGTCGACCGGAACTCGGAAAGGCACGGAATCTATGCGGAGGCACGGACTGGGACGGGAGCGGCGGGGCGCGCACCGTGCGGAGCCTCCCGGCGGCGGTCCGCTGGCCACAGTGGGCCACGTGCTGGGAAGCACCGTACCCAAACGGGTGTCCCCGCCGCGCCCGCTGCGTGTCGTCGTCTTCTCCGGGGTGATCGTCGGCGCCCTGCTGTTCAGCTACAGCACCACCCAGATCTACCTGCGTTTCGCGGAACCGAGCCAGGACCCGCCGGTCCCGGGCGTCACCGCGTCGGCCGCACCCGCCCCCGACACCGGGGACGGCACCGGCACCCAGGCGGCCGCCTCCACCCAGGTGGAGATCACGGTGGAGGGAGAGGACGAGGAGGAGCCCTCCCCTCCGGCGGGGCAGCGGGACGAGACGGACGGTGCGGCCGCCGCCCCGGGCCGCCAGGAGGGGGCCCCCAGCCCTCCGCCGCCGCCCGTGTCCGTTCCGCAGAGCGCGACCGGGACGCCCCAGGTCTCCTACCAGAAGGTCGTCTACGACGAGGACCACTTCATGGGGCAGCTGACCATCACCAACACCGGAAGCGGTGTCCTGGAGGGGTGGGAGCTGCAGGTCGGCTTCAGCGACGCCCAGGTGGTCTCGGCGTGGGGAAGCGAGTGGGAATCGGTCCCGGGCGGTTTCGTCGCCCGTCAGCCGTCCTGGGCGGGCGGGATTCCCCCGGGACAGTCGACCACCGTCAGTTTCACCGCGCGGGGGCGCAGCCACACGCCGGAGAGCTGCTCCCTCAACGGCGCGTCCTGCTCCCTCTGACCGCTCTTCGGCTCCGCACAGGAGAGGCAGCCCGGCGGGAGCAGCGTTCCGGCGGGGGCGGCCGCGGTACCGGGCCCCACCGGCGCCGGGGCGGCCGCGGACGACGCGCCACCCCGGAGGCGAACCGTCCCCCGCGCAGGCACCCGGCAGCCCGGGGCACACGTCACGGAAGGGGGGACGCCGCCACCACCGCGCGGCCGAGGAGCCCGCGGTCCGGACGGAACGGGCCCGCAGAGCAGTCGAGCGCCACGACGGTTCGTCTGTGACGCTCGAAGACGGTGGGCGCGCGCGGTGCGGCGGGATGGGATGTTCAGGAACGCTCGACCTTGCCGGCCTTGAGGCAGGAGGTGCACACGTGCAGCCGCTTCGGCGTGCCGCCCACGCGGGTGCGGACGGTCTGGATGTTCGGGTTCCAGCGGCGGCGGGTACGGCGGTGCGAGTGCGAGATACGGTTCCCGAACCCTGGTCCCTTGCTGCAGATGTCACAGACGGAAGCCACGGTAACTCCATTCACGCGCTCGGGCCGGGCTGTGCTCGCACGCACGTCGATGACCCGAGAGAGGTCTGATGGGCAAGCGGTTCGGCGCTGGGCGCCAACCGTGGAAGCGTACCCGAAGGCGAAGCGGACCCACCAAACCGGGAGAGCCGCACCTTCGGACGAACACCGGATTGCCAACCGGAAGGGAAATCCGGCCCCAGGAAGTCCCCCGCTGAGGAGCCGTCCCAAGATAATCGCTCCATCAAGTATAGCCCGGCGACGATCCGTAAGATGCCACAGTGGCGGGCCGCGCGGGCGGGAACGCGGTCCGGGAAGTCGGGGGAAGAGCATGACAGACCTGCACGAGCCGTTGGCCAAGAGACTCGGCGACCGGACCGCGAAGGTCCTGGCCACCGCTCTGGACCTGCACACCGTCGGCGACCTGCTGCGGCACCACCCCCGGCGCTACGACCGCCGCGGCGAGCTCACCGACCTGGCCGGACTGGCCGAGGGGGAGCAGGTCACCGTGGTCGCCGAGGTCCTCAGGGGCGCCACCCGGCCGATGCGCAACCGGCGCGGCTCCATCTTCGAGGCCACCGTCACCGACGGCCACGGCCAACTGTCCCTGCTCTTCTTCCATCGTGCCGGCTGGCACCGCGACCGGCTGCTGCCCGGCCGGCGCGGACTGTTCGCCGGGAAGGTCTCCGTCTACCGGGGACGCCGCCAGCTGGCCCACCCCGAGTACGAGCTGTTCGAGACCGAGGACGGGGCGCAGGAGCGGGCCCGCGCCTACGCGGACGCGCTCATCCCCATCTACCCGGCGGCGGAGAAGGTCACCTCGTGGAAGATCGCCAAGGCCGTGGCCACCGTGCTCGACACGCTGGACGACCTGCCCGACCCGCTGCCCGCCGACCTGCGCGCCCGGCACCGCCTCGTCGGACTGGCCGAGGCCTACCGGCTCCTGCACACCCCCGCCGACTGGGACGACGTGCGCGCGGCGCGCAGACGGCTGAAGTGGGACGAGGCCTTCGTGGTGCAGGTGGCGCTGGCCCAGCGGCGGCGCGCGGCCCAGCGGCAGCCCGCCCGCGCCCGCCCGCGCGTTTCCGGAGCGCTGCTGGACGCCTTCGACGCGGGCCTGCCCTTCACCCTCACCGAGGGGCAGCGCGAGGTCGGCGAGGTGATCGCCGCCGACCTCGCCTCCGACCACCCCATGCACCGGCTGCTGCAGGGCGACGTCGGCGCGGGCAAGACCCTGGTCGCGCTGCGCGCCATGCTCCAGGTGGTGGACGCCGGAGGGCAGGCGGCGCTGCTAGCTCCCACTGAGGTGCTGGCCCAGCAGCACCACCGCTCCATCACCGCGATGCTCGGCCCGCTCGCCCGGGCGGGGCAGCTCGACGGCGCCGAGCACGCCACCCGGGTCGCCCTGCTCACCGGGTCGCTGGGGGCGGCGGCCCGCCGCGAGGCGCTGCTGGACGCCGCCTCGGGACGGGCGGGCATCGTCATCGGCACCCACGCCCTGCTCCAGGAGCAGGTCTCCTTCGCCGACCTCGGCCTGGTGGTCGTGGACGAGCAGCACCGCTTCGGGGTCGAACAGCGCGACGCGCTGCGCGACAAGTCCGCCGACGGCCGACCGCACGTGCTGGTCATGACCGCGACCCCGATCCCGCGCACGGTGGCCATGACCGTCTACGGCGACCTCGACGTCGTCGCGCTCAAACAGCTTCCCGCCGGACGCTCGCCCGTGGCCACCCACGTGGTCCCCGCCCGGGACAAGCCACACTTCCTGACCCGCGCCTGGGAGCGCATCCGCGAGGAGGTCGCCCAGGGGCGGCAGGTCTACGTCGTCTGCCCGCGCATCGGCGGGGAGGGGGAGGAGCCCGACGAGACCGGGCAGCTCGTCTCCGACACGGAGGTCGGGGAGGCGCAGGGACGGCGTGCCCCGCTGGCCGTGGTCGACCTGCTCGCGGAGGTGGAGCGGGGGCCGCTGGCGGGACTGCGGCTGGCCGCGCTGCACGGCCGCCTCGCCCCCGACGACAAGGACAAGGTCATGCGGGCCTTCGCCGCGGGCGAGGTCGACGTGCTGGTTGCGACCACCGTGGTCGAGGTCGGGGTGAACGTGCCCAACGCCACCGTGATGATGATCATGGACGCCGACCGGTTCGGCGTCTCCCAGCTGCACCAGCTGCGCGGCCGGGTGGGCCGGGGCAGTCTGCCGGGACTGTGCCTGCTGGTCACCGACGCCGAGGAGGGCAGCCCCGCGCGGGAACGCCTGGATGCGGTGGCCTCCACCACCGACGGCTTCGAACTGTCCCGGCTGGACCTGGAGCAGCGCCGCGAGGGCGACGTCCTGGGGGCGGCCCAGTCCGGCCGCAGCGCCACCCTGCGGCTGCTCACCATCACCCAGGACGAGGAGCTCATCGGCCGGGCGCGGGAGGAGGCGACCGCCCTGGTCGAGGCGGACCCAGAGCTGGCCGCGCATCCCGTGCTGGCCCGGACCCTGGAGGAGCGCCTCGGCGACGACCGCGCGGAATACCTGGAGAAGGCCTGACCGGCTCTCGGGGCGCGCCCCGGCCCACCCCGGGGAGCGGAGGAGGACTCCGGGGGCGGGGCCACCCGGGAATTCTTCCGGGGCCCGCTCCGAGGGCGTCCGCCCGGTGACGCCCTAGGGTTGACGGGGCAGGAGCGCACGGACGAGGAGCACACGAGATGACCCGCATCATCGCCGGAGCCGCGGGGGGACGCAGGATCGCCGCGCCCGAGGGACGGGCCACCCGGCCCACCAGCGACCGGGTGCGCGAGGCCCTGTTCGCCTCGGTGCTGTCCGCCCTGGGGACCCTCGCCGGGCTGCGGGTGCTCGACCTGTACGCGGGGTCGGGGGCGATCGGCCTGGAGGCGCTCTCCCGCGGCGCCGCGCACGCCCTGCTGGTGGAGGCGGACCGGCGTGCGGCCGCGGTCATCCGCCGCAACATCGCCCGGACCGGACTGGCCGGGGCGCGCCTGGTCGTCGACCGGGTGGAACGGGTCCTGGCCCGGGGCGCCGAGGACGGCCCCTACGACCTGGTGGTCGCCGATCCGCCCTACTCGGTCGGCGACGACCAGGTCGCCGCGGTGCTGGCGGCGCTGCGCGACCACGGCTGGCTGGCCGACGACGCGCTGGTCGTCGTGGAGCGCTCCTCCCGGGGAGACGCCTTCCGTTGGCCCGACGGCTACCTGGAGGGCAAGGCGCGTCAATACGGTGAAACATCCCTTTGGTACGGTCACGCCGCGAGCCTCCCCGGCCCGAGCTGACCAGCTGGGCAGAATCCTGTGATACCGGCTCGCTGATCCGCAGACCAGTCAGAGAGGAGCGGTCCCGTGCGCCGTGTCGTCTGCCCCGGATCCTTCGATCCCGTCACCAACGGCCACATCGACATCATCAGTCGGGTGGCGCAGCAGAACGAGGAAGTCATCGTCGCGGTCCTGGTGAACGTCAACAAACGGGGGCTCTTCACGGCGGACGAGAAGCTCGACATGCTCCGGGAGGCGACCCGGGAGTTCGACAACGTCTCGGTGGCCAAGTTCGACGGGCTGCTCGTCGACTTCTGCAGGGCCAACGACGTCTCCGCCATCGTGCGGAGCCTGCGCTCGGTCAGCGACTTCGACTACGAGCTGCAGATCGCGCAGATGAACTACCAGCTCTCGGGGGTGGACACGCTGTTCTTGACGGCCAACCCCAAGTACTCGTTCCTCAGCTCCAGCCTGGTCCGCGAGATCGCCCAGTACAACGGGGACGTCAGCGCGCTGGTCCCGAGCTACGTGGAGGAGCGGCTGCGCGCCAAGTACGCCGAGCTGGCCGCGAAGCGGGACTGACGGTTCCGCCCTGCGGTGATTTGGGACGAGGGGACCGCGCCGGTAGAATCGATGACCGGCCCATCTCCGCGGTCATGTCGTGTCCGCGGGACGGCCCCGCGGCGCCGGCGGCCGGTCGCCGCCGTGGTCAGTCCCCGTTCCCACCCGGTGTGGGATCCGTCTCAACCGAAAGCGCGATCACCCTGTCTCGTCTGGATTCCCGTTCCCCGCTCGTGGTCGACACCCGGCCGCTCGGCAGGCAAGCCGGTTCGATGCGGTCCGAGGAGCGTGTCGTCCCCGCCCCTGCGCCGCTGGCCGTGGGGATGGCCGGCGTGCCCGAGGGCAGCGACATCGAACTGTCCCTGCGGTTCGAGGCCGTCATGGAGGGCGTCCTCGTGACGGGGGAGGCGCGGACCCGGTACACCGCCGAGTGCTCCCGCTGCC
This sequence comes from Thermobifida alba, assembly GCF_023208015.1. Classification (NCBI taxonomy): domain Bacteria; kingdom Bacillati; phylum Actinomycetota; class Actinomycetes; order Streptosporangiales; family Nocardiopsidaceae; genus Thermobifida; species Thermobifida alba. Next base: position 4,767,516 of record NZ_CP051627.1, read on the forward strand.
TGGACCCGGTCTCCGAGGCGTTGGAGGTCGGCTTCCAGGAGCTGTTCCGCTACCCGTCCGACGACGACGGGTACGAGCCCGTGGACGAGGTGGACGCCGGTGACGAGGACGAGGACTACTATCTTGAGGGCGATCTGCTCGACCTCGAACCGGTGATCCGCGACGTGGTGGTGCTCGCGCTGCCGCAGTCGCCGCTGTGCCGGGACGACTGCCCCGGCCTGTGCGCGGAGTGCGGCGTCAGACTCGCCGACGTCGACCCCGGGCACAGCCACGGCGAGGACCTCGATCCCCGGTGGGAGGCGTTGCGTCGACTGCGCGAGGACTCCGGAGGGGGATGAACGCACCGCCGACGGGCGTCGGGCGGGTTGGCCGGCGAAGCCCGGCAACTCCGTGCTACCGGGACCTCTCCTCCGCTGCGGGCGGGCAGGTCGCCGAGGAGCACACGTGCCCCCGCGACCGCGGGGGTGACCCAGGAAAGTGAGCTCCCGCGAGCGCGGGGGTGACCCAGGAGGATTGAAGTGGCCGTCCCGAAGCGGAAGATGTCGCGGAGCAACACTCGCATCCGTCGCTCCCAGTGGAAGGCGGCGCGCCCGGTGCTGATCAGCTGCCCGCGCTGCCGTGACCCCAAGCTCCCGCACGTCGCCTGCCCCACGTGCGGCACCTACAACAACCGCCAGGTCGTCAACCCGGCGTGACAGCGTGAAGGCGGGTCCGAGAACGTGGTCGGGCCCGCCGCTCCGTATGCCCGCGAACGGTCCGCAGAACCGGCGCGGGCGTCGTCCGGAGCGGTACGGGAATTCCCGAGGTCGTGGTGGTCGCCGTGCTCATCCCACGACGTCCACCTCGCCTTCGAGCGTTCCCGACCGGACCGGGTCCCGGTTCCGCAGCCGATCCGAACGGTCAGTCCGTCCTGCGGCGGTTCCCGCCAGACGGGGCCCCGCACGGTCCGCACAGGAATGTGAAGCCGATGGGAACGCAGCTCTCCGCAACCGAAGTCACCGAGTTCCAGCAGTCGGTCGGGATCGAGGTCGCCCCCGACATCCTCACCCGCGCCCTCACCCACCGGTCCTACGCCTACGAGAACGGCGGTCTGCCCACCAACGAGCGGTTGGAGTTCCTGGGGGACTCCGTGCTCGGCCTGGTGGTCACCGACACCCTCTACCGCACCCACCCGGACCTCCCCGAGGGGCAGCTGGCCAAGCTGCGCGCCGCGGTGGTCAACATGCGGGCGCTCGCCGACGTGGCGAGGAGCCTGGGCATCGGCCGCTACGTGCGGCTGGGCCGCGGTGAGGAGGCCACGGGCGGCCGCGACAAGTCCTCGATCCTGGCCGACACCCTGGAGGCCCTGATCGGAGCCGTCTACCTGGACCGCGGACTGGACGAGGCGTCCGCGCTGGTGCACCGGTTGTTCGACCCGCTGATCGCCCGCGCCTCGGGCCTGGGCGCCGGCCTGGACTGGAAGACCTCCCTGCAGGAGCTCACCGCCGCCGAACTGCTCGGCGTGCCCGAGTACCTGGTCGAGGAGAGCGGACCGGACCACCAGAAGACCTTCCGCGCCACGGTGCGGGTCGCCGGGCAGACCTACGGCTCGGGCGAGGGGCGCAGCAAGAAGGAGGCCGAACAGCAGGCCGCGGAGTCGGCCTGGAAGGCGATCCGGGCCGCCGCCGGGAACAGCGCACGGGAGAGCTGACGGGATGCCGGAACTGCCCGAGGTCGAGGTGGTGCGGCGCGGCCTGGAGAAGTGGGTCGCCGGGACGTCCTTCGGCGAGGTCGCGGTCCTGCATCCGCGTTCGGTGCGGCGCCACGCCCCGGGGGCCGCGGACTTCACCGCCCGCCTGGCCGGGCGCACGGTCGCCGAGGTGCGGCGGCGCGGCAAGTACCTGTGGCTGACCCTGGACTCCGGGGACGCGCTCCTGGCCCACCTGGGGATGAGCGGACAGCTGCTGGTCCAGCCGCGCGGCGCCGCCGACGAACGGCACCTGCGGGTGCGGCTGCCGCTGGTGGCGCGGTCGGGCGACGGTGTGGACGAGCCCCGGGAGCTGCGCTTCGTCGACCAGCGCACCTTCGGCCACCTGCTGGTGGACCGGCTCGTCGACGACGGCGCCGGGGAGGGGGTGCCCTCGGTGATCACCCACATCGCACGGGACCCGCTGGATCCCGCCTTCGACGACGACGCGTTCGCCGCGGCGCTGCGCCGCAGGCGCACCGGTCTCAAACGGGCGCTGCTGGACCAGTCCCTGGTCAGCGGCATCGGCAACATCTACGCCGACGAGGCGCTGTGGATGTCCCGGCTGCACTGGGCCAGGCCCACCGAGACGCTGCGCCGACCCCAGGTGGACGCGCTGCTCGCCGCGGTCCGCGAGGTGATGGTCGCGGCGCTGGCCCAGGGCGGGACGTCCTTCGACAGCCTCTACGTGAACGTCAACGGGGAGAGCGGCTACTTCGAACGCAGCCTCAACGCCTACGGGCGCCGGGACCGCCCGTGTGCCCGCTGCGGCACGCCGATCCGGCGGGAGACGTTCATGAACCGCTCGTCGTACAGTTGTCCGCGGTGCCAGCCGAAACCGCGTGACGCGCGCGTGTGATCCCCTTGTCCCGTGCGGCCGGTCGGAAGTGAGCAGGGGTAGCCGATGGGTGACATTCGTATGACCGCGTGGGTGCGTGGACGCGTGCAGGGTGTGGGCTTCCGGTGGTGGGTGCGTGCGCGCGCGCTGGAGCTGGGACTCACCGGGGCCGCGACGAACCTGGCCGACGGCAGGGTCGAGGTGGTCGCGGAAGGGGAGCGCGCGGCCTGCGAGCAGTTGCTCGCGCTCCTGCGCGGCGGACAGACACCCGGCCGGGTCGATTCGGTCATTGAGCGTTGGACAAACCATAGGGGTTCTTTCACCGGATTCGAGGAGCGGTGAGTATCCTGGACTTGGGGACACGATTCGCGTGAGCTCCCGGCGTGCGACACGGGACCGTTCCGCTTCCGGAGGGCCGACTCCCTCCACGGCGAACACCGGTTCACCGCCCACCGGGGGATCACCAAAGGATCGTGGGACCTCGCATGCCCAACGACGCCGCCAGCCACGGTCGTCGTCGGCTTTTCCGTCCAATTCTTGACCGACGGCTCGCACGGTGAGACGCTGGAAGGTACATAATGCGCTTATCCACGTTCACGCCAGGGTGACCAGGCTTTTCCAGCACCCGGCCGTGTTCTCATTCTTCTGTGCAATTCCCGTCAGGTCACTCAGTGTGGAGGACCCGCATCATGGCAAAAGCTCTGTTCGGTCACGTCGGAGGCCCGGACCCCCGTATGGTCCAGGAACTGCGGCGCCTGCAGAAGCGAGTACGCGACCTCGAAGACGAGGTCGTCCGACTCCAGGCCCAGAACGACCGGCTCACCGAGACGCTCACGGACGTCACCGTCTCCACCTCCGAGCGCGAGCCGGCTCTGGCCTGACGCGGCTCCGTCAGCGCTGCGCGTGTCCCACTGGTCGAAGGGCGCCTGTGAACAGTGACTCCTGGCGCCCCGGAGACCCCGGGGAAGCCGCTGACCGCTGAGAAGATCTTTCTTTCCACTGGAATTATCCAGGATTTACCCTGAGATCCTTTCCGGTAATCCTGGACGATCGAATTCCTCCCGTGTTTGTCGACGCGTCCGGTCCTGGCGGCGCTGCATGCGACCGCATCCGGACCGGACCGGCGGGGCGCGACGGGGGAAGACGATCCTGGTGACCCCGCCGCCTCCCGATCCTTTCCGTCCTGGAACCGATCCTTCGTCCCGTCGAACGCCCGAAACGGGCCTTTTCGCCGCGAAGGAGAAACCGCTTGCGGTGCCGTGGTCGGACCGACCTCCCGTCCCGCGTCCCGTGACCGCCCGCGAAAAGGCGAAGACAGAGGTCACGACGGTCTGGAGAGCGTCCCGTGCGCTCCCCGGAACATGGCACTCTTGACAACGACGGAGTCGGGAGGCCAGCGGAGGTGGACGCGCGACCGTGTATTTGAAGACCCTCACACTGCGCGGGTTCAAATCCTTCGCGTCGGCCACCACCCTCCGTTTCGAACCCGGCATCACCTGTGTGGTGGGCCCCAACGGCTCCGGAAAGTCCAACGTGGTCGACGCCCTGGCGTGGGTCATGGGGGAGCAGGGCGCGAAGACACTGCGCGGCGGCAAGATGGAGGACGTCATCTTCGCGGGGACGTCCTCCCGGCCCCCGCTCGGCCGCGCCGAGGTCAGCCTCACCATCGACAACACCGACGGCGCGCTGCCCATCGACTACTCCGAGGTCACCATCAGGCGGACCATGTTCCGCAACGGGGGCTCGGAGTACGCCATCAACGGCGACACCTGCCGCCTGCTCGACATCCAGGAGCTCCTCAGCGACTCGGGCATCGGCCGGGAGATGCACGTCATCGTCGGCCAGGGGCAACTCGACACCGTCCTGCACGCGGGACCGGAGGAACGCCGCGCCCTCATCGAGGAGGCCGCCGGAATCCTCAAGCACCGCAAGCGCAAGGAGAAGGCGCTGCGGAAGCTCTCCGCGATGCAGGGCAACCTCGACCGGGTCAGCGACCTGGCCGCCGAACTGCGCCGCCAGCTCAAACCCCTGGGCCGCCAGGCCGAACTGGCCCGCAGAGCCGCCGTCATCCAGGCCGAACTGCGCGACGCCCGGCTCCGACTGCTCGCCGACGACATCGCCACCCTGCGCCGGACCCTGGCCAAGGAGGAGGCCGACGAGGCCGAGGTCCGCGACCGCCGCGCCGCCGCGGAACAGGCCCTGGCCCAGGCCCAGGAGCGCGAGGCGCAGCTTGAGCAGGCCGCAGCCGAGGCCGCCCCGCTGCTGGCCCGCGCCCAGGAGACCTACCACGCCCTGTCCCGGCTCAAGGAGCGGCTCAGCGCGGTCGCCGGCCTGGCCACCGAGCGCCACCGCAACCTCGCCGCGGCGGGGGAGGAGGAGTACCGCGGCCGCGACCCCGAGGAACTGGAACGGGAGGCCGCGGAGATCCGCGCCCAGGAGGAGGAGCTGCAGGCCCACCTGGACGACGCGCGCACCCGGATGGAAAGCGTCGTCGTGGAACGGGCCGAGGCCGAGGCGGCCCTGCGCGACGAGGAGCAGCGCGTCGCCGCGGCCGCGCGGGCCGCCGCCGACCGCCGTGAGGGGCTGGCCCGGCTCCGCGGCCGCCTGGAGGCGCTGCGCAGCAAACTGGAGGCCGGACAGGCCGAGATCGAGCGACTCGACCAGGCCGCGGCGGAGGCCCGCCGGCGTGCGGCCGAGGCCCAGGAGGCCTTCGAGGAGGCCCGCGCCGAGGCCGCGGGACTGGAACTGGGCGACAGCGAACTGGACGAGGTCGAGGAGCAGGCCCGCGAGGAACTGGCCGCGGCGGAGAGCCGCCTCAACCGGCTGCGCGACGTCGAACGGGCTGCCGAACGCGAACGCGCCGCCTTGGAGGCGCGCCGGGACGCGCTGGAGATGGGGCTGGAACGCCGTGACGGCGGCGCCGCACTGCTCGCCTCCGACGAGAAGACCCCGGGACTGGTCGGTTCGCTCGCCGCCCTGCTCGACGTCGAAGCGGGCGATGAGAGCGCGATCGCCGCGGCGCTGGGGGCGGCCTCCGACGCGGTGGTCCTGGACACCCACGACGCCGCCCGCGCAGCCATCGACCTGCTCAAACAACGGGACGCCGGGCGCGCCGGAATCGTCGTGGCCGACGCGGGGGACATCGAGCCCCGGCAGCGGTGGCCCGAACCTCCGCCGGGCGCCCGCTACGCCCTGGACTCGGTGAGCGTGCCGCCGCACCTGCGGGACGCGGTGACCGCGCTGCTCGCCCGCACCGTGCTGGTCCCCGACCCGGGCACGGCCGCGCGGGTGCTGGCCGAACGCCCCGACCTGCGCGCCGTCACCCCCGACGGCGACGTGTTCACCTCCGCGTTCGTGCACGGCGGCTCCACCGCCGGGCCCAGCCTGCTGGAGGTGCGCGCGGCCGTGGACGAGGCGGTCGAACAGCTCGCCGCCGCCGAGGAGACCTGCAAACGGGCCGCCGCCGACCTCGCCGACGCCAGGGCCGAACGGGACCGGGCGGCGGCCGCCGTCGAGGCGGTCAACGCCCGCCGCCGCAGCGCCGACCGCCGCCGCAACGAGGTCGCCCAGCAGGTCGGCAAGCTCGGCGGCCAGGCCCGCGCGGCCGTGCAGGAGGCCGAACGGTACGCCGCCGCCGCACACCGGGCCGCGCAGGGCCGCGAAGCGGACCTGCTGGCGCTCGCCGAACTCCAGGAGCGGCTGGAGCAGGCGGAGGACGAACCCGTCGACGACGGGGAGCCCGACACCGCGCGCCGCGACCAGCTCGCGGCGGAGGCCACCCGGCTGCGGTCGGTGGAGATGGAGGCACGCCTGGCGGTGCGCACCGCCGAGGAGCGGGTGCGCGCCATCACCGGACGCGCCGAGGCGCTGCTGCGCACGGCGGCGGCCGAACGCCGGGCCCGCCAGGAGGCGGCCCTCCGCAGACGGCGCCGCGCCGCGGCGGCCAGGGTCGCCGAGGCGGTCACCGACGGAGCGGCCCAGGCACTGGCCCGCATCACGGTCTCCCTGGCCGCGGCCGACGGCGAACGCCGTCTCGCCGAGGAGCAGCGCGACGCCCGCGAGGCCGAACTCAAGACCGTCCGGACCCGGGTCCGCGAACTCTCGGTCGAACTGGAGAAGCTGCTCACCGTGGTGCACAGCGGAGAGGTGGCCCGTGCCGAGCGCCGCCTGCGGCTGGAACAGCTGGAGACGCGTGCCCTGGAGGAGTGGGGCATGGAGGTGGAGACGCTCCTGGCCGAGTACGGCCCGCACCTGCCGGTCCCCCCGCCCGCCGACGCCGGGGAGGACGAGGCCGTCCCGGTGCCCTACGTGCGCGAGGTGCAGGAGAAGCGCGCCAGGACGGCGGAACGCCAACTCGGCCAGCTCGGCAGGATCAACCCGCTGGCCCTGGAGGAGTTCGCTGCGCTGGAGGAGCGGCACAACTTCCTCACCGCCCAGCTGGAGGACCTGAAGAAGACCCGCCGCGACCTGCTGACCGTGGTCAAGGAGGTCGACGACCGGGTCCAGGAGGTGTTCTCCGCCGCCTACGCCGACGTCGAACGGGAGTTCTCCCGCATCTTCGCCCGCCTCTTCCCCGGCGGTGAGGGGCGCCTCGTCCTCACCGACCCCGACGACATGCTCACCACCGGGGTCGAGGTCGAGGCCCGCCCGCCCGGGAAGAAGGTCAAACGCCTCTCCCTGCTCTCCGGCGGGGAGCGGTCCCTGACGGCGGTGGCCTTCCTGGTCGCCATCTTCAGGGCCCGCCCGTCCCCGTTCTACGTGATGGACGAGGTGGAGGCCGCACTGGACGACACCAACCTGCAGCGGTTGCTGGTGATCTTCGAGGAGCTGCGCGCCACCTCCCAGCTGATCGTCATCACCCACCAGAAGCGCACGATGGAGGTCGCCGACGCGCTGTACGGCGTGACGATGCAGGGCGACGGGATCTCCCAGGTGATCAGCCAGAAGCTGGACCGCGCGGCGAGCTGACCCGGCCGGGCCGCGAGGACGGCGGCCGACGGCGCGGGGGCTCCCGCGCCGCGTCCCGGCCCACCCCGCCGCTCCGACGCAGTCCGACAAGTCCTAAGATGGCCTGGTCGCACCGCATAACGGAATCGCACCGATGCGGGGCGATGGCGTCACGTGAGCGAAGTCCGGACCCGAAACCGGCGCTGTCTCCGCAACTGTGACACTCCGTGTCCGCCCCGGCGGAAACGGGGTGGAGCCAGGTCGCCTCACGTGCTCGTCGGCGTCCACTGTCCTCGTGGGAAGGACGGTCCGTCTGTTGCGGGCTCTGTTCTCCCTACCTCTGCTGTAAGGAGCCCTAGGTGCGTGTCGCACGCAGCCTCACGGCATTCTCGCTGCCCCTGCTGATCGCTCTCACCGCCTGCGGCGGTTCCCCCTCCGACGAACCGGCCGCCGAGCAGTCGTCCGCGGCCGGGGACTTCCCGGTGACCGTCACCGACGCGCGCGGCGAGGTCACCCTGGAGGCGATGCCCGAGCGCATCGTCTCGCTGTCGCCCTCGCTCACCGAGATCCTGTTCGAGGTCGGCGCGGGCGAGCAGGTCGTCGCCGTCGACGAGTACTCCTACTACCCGCCGGAGGCCCCCACCACCGACCTGTCCGGGTTCACCCCCAACGTCGAGGCCGTCGCCGAGTACGAACCCGACCTGGTGGTGCTCTCCGAGGACGGCGGCGACATCACCGAACAGCTGGAGAAGCTGGCGATCCCGGTCCTGCTGCTGCCCGCCGCCCAGACCCTGGACGACACCTACGCCCAGATGGAACTGCTGGGCGAGGCCACCGGCAACACCGAGGAGGGTGCGGCCGCAGCCGACGGGCTGCGCGAGCGCATCGACGGCATCGTCGCCGACATCGGGGACGACGCGGCGGAGCTGAGCTACTACCACGAGATCGACGCCCAGCTGTACTCGGTCACCTCCGACACCTTCATCGGACAGGTCTACGGGCTGTTCGGCCTCACCAACATCGCCGACCAGGCCCCGGACACCGCGGGCGGCTACCCGCAGCTGTCCGCCGAGTTCGTCGTCGAACAGGACCCCGACCTGATCTTCGTCTCCTACCCCGGCGGCGTGGAGGACGTCCGGGGACGGCCCGCCTTCGACTCGGTGACCGCCGTGCAGGAGCAGAACGTGGTCGAGGTGGACGCCGACACCTCCTCCCGGTGGGGGCCGCGCGTCGCCGATTTCGCCGAGGACGTGGCCGAGGCCATCGAGGCGGCCCGCGCCGAATGACCGGTGTGACCCTGACGGGTCTGCGGACGGGTCTGCGGACGGGGGCCGGCCGCCGGGCCGCGGCCGGCCCGCTGTGGCTCGGGGCCGGGCTGGCCGCGCTGTTCGGCGCGATGCTCCTGGGCATCAGCGCCGGCGCGGCCTCCCTCGCCCCGGCCGAGATCATCCGGGAACTCCTCAGCCACCTGCCGTTCCTGGGGGTGGAGTCGGCGCTGACCGACCAGCAGCGGGCCGTCCTGGAGCAGCTGCGGATGCCCCGGGTCGTGCTGGGCGCGCTGGTGGGCGGACTGCTCGCCAGCGCGGGCGCCGCCTACCAGGGCGTGTTCCGCAACCCGCTGGCCGACCCCTACCTGCTGGGCGCGGCCAGCGGGGCTGGCCTGGGCGCGACCCTGGTCATCGTGTACGGCGGCGGAGCCGCGCCGAACGGACTGCCGCTGATCCCGGTGGCCGCGTTCGCCGGGGCGCTGCTCGGCGTCATGACCGCCTACCTGCTGGGCCGCACCGCCGGAGGCGGAAGCACCGCGTCCCTGCTGCTGGCGGGGGTGGCGGTGTCGTCCTTCCTGACCGCGGCGCAGACCTTCGTCCAGCAGTCGCGCATCGACGAACTGCAGCGCGTCTACACCTGGATGCTCGGCGGCCTGGGCTACGGCGGCTGGGACGACCTGTGGCTGGTCGCGCCGTACGCGGCCGTGGCGGTGGCGGTGCTGCTGGGCAGCGGCTTCCTGCTCGACCTGCTCGCGCTCGGCGACGAGAAGGCCGTCAGCCTGGGGGTGCGTCCCGCCCTGGTGCGCCTGGTCGTGATCTCCGCCGCGTCGCTGGCCACCGCCTCGGCCGTGGCGGTGAGCGGACTGATCGGGTTCGTGGGCATCGTGGTCCCGCACATCGTGCGCCGCCTCGCCGGCCCCGGCTACCGCCGCATCCTCCCGGTGTCGCTGCTGTTCGGCGGGGCGTTCCTGATCGTGGCGGACATCGCGGCGCGCACCCTGGTCGCCCCCGCCGAACTCCCCCTCGGCGTGGTGACCGCGTTCGTCGGCGCCCCCTTCTTCGTCCTCGTGCTGCGCGCCACCCGGGCGCGTGCGCGCTAAGCGCCCCGCGGACCGGCGGACTCCCCTCGGGGGATACCGGGAAACCGCCGGTGGTCTGGGAGACTGAAAGCGCTATGGACTACACGATTGTTGTCATCGCCATCTTCGTCGTCGCGCTCGTGGCGGTCGGCGGCGCGCTGCTGGTCATCCCCCGGCGCCAGGTGGGGCCGGCCGAGAAGAAACCCGAGGTCGAACGATCCGAGGGCAGTTCGGGGGCGGGGGCCACGGCGGTCCTCGAACCCGAGGAGGCCGAGGGGGGCACGGCGGTCGCCGAGCCCGAGGCGCCCGTGGTGCCGGCTCCGCCCCCGGTGCCGCAGATCGAACTCCCGCCTCCCTCGGCCGGACGGCTGGTGCGGCTGCGCGCCCGCCTGGCCCAGTCGCAGAACGTCTTCGGCCGCGGTCTGCTGAACCTGCTGGCCGGCGACAAGCTCGACGAGGACACCTGGGAGGAGATCGAGGAGATCCTCATCACCGCCGACGTCGGGGTCACCTCGGCCACGCAGATCACCGAGGGGCTGCGCACCCGGGTCAGGGTGATGGGCACCCGCGACGCCGACGAGGTCCGCAAGCTGCTGCGGGCGGAACTGCTCGCGCACATCAACCCGGACCTGGACCGCACGGTGCGGACCGAACCGCACGGCGAGCGCCCGGCCGTGATCCTGATGGTCGGGGTGAACGGGGTCGGCAAGACCACCACCGCGGGCAAACTGGCCCGGGTCGTCGTCGGGGACGGGGGCAGCGTCCTGCTAGGCGCGGCCGACACCTTCCGGGCGGCCGCGGCGGAGCAGCTGCAGACCTGGGGCGAGCGCGTGGGCGCCACGGTGGTGCGCAAGGAGGAGGGCGCGGACCCCGCCAGCGTGGCCTTCGACGCGGTCGCCAAGGGCCTCGAGGAGGGCGTCGGCACCGTCATCATCGACACCGCCGGACGTCTGCACACCAAGACCGGCCTGATGGACGAGCTGGGCAAGGTCAAGCGGGTCGTGGAGAAGAAGTCCCAGGTGGACGAGGTCCTGCTGGTGCTGGACGCCACCACCGGGCAGAACGGCCTGCGGCAGGCCCGGGTGTTCGCCGAGGTCGTCAACGTCACCGGGATCGTGCTGACCAAGATGGACGGCACCGCCAAGGGCGGCATCATCATCCAGGTGCAGCGGGAACTCGGCGTGCCGGTCAAACTCGTCGGGCTCGGCGAGGGCCCCGACGACCTCGCGCCCTTCGACCCGGAGGCGTTCGTCGACGCGATCCTGGAGACGCCCTGACCCGTCGCGGCGCGGACCGTCCGCGCCGCGACGGACAGGTCACACCCCGACGTCGCGGCGGGTGAAGGCGAGCGCGCCGAGCGCGGCCAGCACCACCGGGACGGCCAGCAGCAGCGCGGTGCGGCCGAGGTCGAAACCGTGGAGCAGCGGGTCGGGGTCCATCGCGTAGTGGAAGGCCGACCCGAAGCGCAGCCACTCCAGTTCCGCCACCTGCCGGGCGAAGGTGTTGCCGAGGTAGCCCACGACCGCCAGCACGGCGGCGGCGCCCAACGCGGGGGCCCGGCGCCCCGTGGCCGCCCCCACCGCCAGCGCGACCGCCCCGTAGACCAGGGCGATCAGAGTCACGGAGACACAGGCGGCGAGCAGCCGGTCGACCGGCAGGTCGACGTCGATGGCCGGACCGAGCACCAGCAGCGTGCCGAACACGACCGCCCCGAGGACGGCGACGAACACCGCCGCGGCGGCGGACCGCTGCACCAGGACAGCGGTCCGGGTGACCGGATGGGCCAGCAGCAGCTCCAGTTCCTGGGCCTCCTCGGCCCCGGCGATCGCCCGCGCCCCGAGCGTGACCGCGGCGATCACCAGCAGCACCGGGGTGAGCAGTCCGAACACGGTGGCGCCCAGGTAGCCCTCGACCGTGGCCAGGCTGCTCCACCCCATCGACTCCATGAGCCCCTCGGGCAGCGACTCCAGGTAGGCGTCCATCGCGTCGCCGGAGTCGCGCATCGACGGCCAGAAGGCGCTGTACAGCGCGGTCACGGCGGCGACGCCGACGCTCCAGCCGACGAGGGTGCGCAGGTGGTCGCGCAGGAACCGGCCGAAGACGTTACGCCGCATCGCCGACCTCCTCCTGATCGGTGTAGTAGGTGAAGAACAGCTCCTCCAGGTCGGGTTCGGCGCTGTCGAGCTCCAGCACGGTGTGCCGTGCGGCCTGTTTGACCAGCGCGTCGGGGCTGCCGTCGACGACGCAGTGCACGGTGTCGCCGTCGACGTCGAGGTCCCGCACGCCCGCCAGGCCGGCGAACTCGGCGGCGGCGACCGGCGCGGCGAAGCGGATGCGGACCCGGCGCGCGGCGCGTCGGCGCAGCGCGTCCATGTCCTCGGTGGCGACGAGCCGTCCCCCGCGCAGGACGGCGGCGCGGTCGGCGACGTCCTGCACCTCGCTGAGCACGTGGGAGGACATGAACACGGTCCGGCCGTCGGCCCGGGCCTCCCGCACCATCGCCAGGAACTCCCGTTGCAGCAGCGGGTCCAGTCCGCTGGTGGGCTCGTCCAGGACGAGCAGTTCGGGGCGGTGCATGAACGCCTGGACCAGGCCGACCTTCTGCCGGTTGCCCTTGGACAGGCTGCGCAGGGGGCGGGACAGGTCCAGGTCGAGGCGTTCGGCGAGTGCGTCGACCTGCGCGGCGGGCACCCCGCCGCGCAGGTCGCCGAGGTAGGCGAGCAGGTCCCGGGCGGGACGGCGGCTGGTGAAGACGAGGTCCCCGGGCAGGTAGCCGACCCGGCGGCGGATCTCGACGCCGTCGGTGCGCGGGTCGCGGCCCAGGACGAGGACCTCGCCCGCGGAGCGGCGGATGAGGTCGAGCAGGATGCGGATGGTGGTCGACTTGCCCGCGCCGTTGGGGCCGAGGAAGCCGAAGACCTCGCCGGCGCGGACCCTCAGGTCCAGGCCGAACAGGGCCCGGCGGCTGCCGTAGTCCTTGGTGAGGCCGCGGGTTTCGATGACGGGGTCCGGGGATGCGTGCACGGAGGTCTCCCCTTTCCGTGACGAGGGTTCAGAGCGGGTGTTCCCGCTGCCAGGCGAGCCAGCGCTCCACCAGGTGGGGAATCTCTTCCTGGACCCAGGTGAAGAACTGGTGCATCTCGCGGAGGCGGGCCAGGCGTCCCGGGGGTTCGTCGCGGAACTCGGTGAGGCCGCGGGCGGCCAGTTCGGTGAAGACCGCGTAGACGGGCGCCTGCTGGCGGAGCATCGTGCTCCACGCGTTGGGGGTGATGCGGTAGTAGTCGCGTCGTTGTCCGGGCTTGGCGACCTTCTCGATCCAGCCGGCGGTGCGCAGGAAGCGCAGCGCCGGGCTGATCGACCCCTTGCTCGCCTGCAGTGCCGCGCTGATGTCGGGAGCGCTCTGCTCCGGCGGATCGCAGACGAGCAGCCAGCCGATCACCCGGCCGTGCATACGCACCAGGCCCATCTGCTCCAGGACGACGGCGACCTCCTCGACGTAGTGCCGTTCCTGGTCGGTGGGGTCGCGCGGGGAGTCGGGGGGAGCGTCGTCGCCGTGAACCATGAGTTCAGTATTTGCTGAACGTTCCGAATAATCAAGAGTCCTTCGCGGCTGTCGGTGCCCCGGGCGGCGGGGAGCGCGCGGCCCGCCGCGCGGAGGGCGGCGCCACCGCCGACATCGCGGAGGGAGAGGGGCCGCCGCACCGGGACGTGGCGGTTCACACACCCGTAACGCGCCGTCCGGTGTCTTTACGCGCACGCAACAGTCCCGGATACGCCGATTAACACGCAGATCGGAAGCTTTCGGACGTGGAACTGGTCGTCGAGCCCGAGGACGTGCCCGAGCGGACCACACCTTTCCGACACCATCAGATCCCCCCGCACGGAGAATCGTGGAGGCGACGTGTTAGACACCGGCACCACCGCGTGGCTGTTGACCAGCGCGGCACTCGTGATGCTCATGACCCCGGGCCTGGCCTTCTTCTACGGAGGCATGTCGCGGGCCAAGAGCGTCCTCAACATGATGCTGATGAGTTTCGCCAGCATCGCCGTCGTCAGTGTCCTGTGGGTACTGGTCGGCTACTCGCTCACCTACGGTGCGGGCTACGGCCCGCTCACCCACCTCATCGGCGGCCTCGGTGACTTCGGCTCCGGCGGCTTCGTCAACGCGGTCGACGAGGAGGGCGGCTACCCGATCCTGGTCGACGTCGGCTTCCAGATGATGTTCGCCATCATCACCGTCGCCCTGATCAGCGGGGCCATCGCCGACCGCGCCAAGTTCGGCGCCTGGCTCCTCTTCGTCCCGGTCTGGTCCCTGCTCGTGTACTTCCCCGTCGCCCGCTGGGTGTGGGGCGGCGGCTGGTTCGACCAGCTGGAGACCTGGTTCGGCGTCGGCGTCGTCGACTTCGCGGGCGGCACCGCGGTGCACATCAACGCCGGCGCCGCCGCGCTCGCCCTGACCTTCGTCCTGGGCCGCCGCAAGGGGTTCGGCTCCGAGTCCATGCGCCCGCACAACCTGCCGTTCGTCCTGCTGGGCGCGGCGCTGCTGTGGTTCGGCTGGTTCGGCTTCAACGCCGGCTCCGCCTACGGCGCCACCGAGACGGCCGGCCTGGCCCTGGTCAACACCCAGGTCTGCACCGCCGCCGCCACCGCCGCGTGGATGCTGGTCGAACGGGTCCGCTACGGCAGGGTGACCGCGCTCGGCTTCGCCTCCGGCGCCGTCGCCGGGCTGGTCGCGATCACCCCGGCCGCCGCCAACCTGACCCCGGTCTGGTCCGTCGTGCTGGGACTGCTCGCCGGCGCCGTCTGCGCCTACGCGATCAGCTGGAAGTTCAAGTTCAGGTACGACGACGCCCTCGACGTGGTGGGCATCCACATGGTCGGCGGCGTCATCGGCTCGCTGGCCCTGGGCCTGTTCGCCTCCTCGGTGGTGGGCGGGGGCGCGCCCGACGGGGTCTTCTTCGGCGGCAGCCCGATGTTCCTCCTGGTGCAGTTCATCGCGGTCGCGGCCACGACCGTCTACTCCTTCGCGGTCACCTGGATCATCGCCAAGGTCATCGACCTGGCCCTGGGCTTCCGCATCCCCGAGCACGTCGAGACGAACGGACTGGACGTCGAACTCCACTCCGAGTCCGCCTACGCCTTCGACGAGCTCGACGCCGCAGAGCTCTCCTCGCCGACGCCTCCGGGCGAGGAGAAGCCCCCGGCGCGGGTGCAGGTCTAGCGTCCCCGACGACGAGGTCGCACCCCGTACCGCGACGCGGCGGGGGCCGGCGGGGCCGGTGAGGTACTCTCCTCGCCGGCCCCGCCGCCGTCCGTGCGGGATGCGACCCCCCGAGGGGCGCTCCGCACGCCGTCGACTGCGAGAACAGCGCCGAGGTTGGATAGGCTCGGAACTCGATTCGACGCCGTGCCGGTCGGGACCGGTCCCCGCGCGCCCGGTGGCGGACGAAGCGCGGACGGCACGATTCTCCGGGTTTCCGGGTTCCCCCAGAACCAGAACGGACCCCGGTACGTCCAAAATTTTCGAGTACACCCCCACCCCCCTTCGGTTAGGGCCAGGAGGCACAATGGCGCGGGCGATTCGCATGCCGTGGCGAGCAGTGAGGACGACGACCCCCGTCGCGGCAGCGACCGTGTTCGCACTCAGCACCACCGGATGCGGGTTGCTCGGTCTGGGGTCGGGAGGGGATCCGGACCCGTCCCCGTCCCCGACCCCGGTCAGCGCGGGGCCCGTCTTCGAGGAGGCGCTGACCGCACTGGAGGAGGCCCCCGCGATCCAGCTCCAGGGGCAGTTCTCCGACCCCGAGGACACCAGCGACGTGGTGAACACCTCCCTCACCGTCACCGACGCCGGGGCCGCCCTGGGGACCTTCCAGGCCGGGACGGACGACGAGGCCAGCTACTTCGAGGCTGACGGCAAGCTCTTCGTCAAGGCGGACGACGACTACTGGCTGACCCACGACGTCTTCAACCCCGACAGCGACGCCTACTCCGACAACTGGGTGCGGATCACCCACGAGCAGTTCGGACTCGACCCCGGCGGCGTGCTGACTCCCGCGGGGCTCGCGGAGAGCCTGCGCCTCCTGGCCCCCGGCGACGACGCCGAGGTGGTGGAGGAGAAGCTCGACGGGGTCGTCGTCTACCGTGTCGAGCTGTCCGGCGGCACGGTCTGGATCACCTCGGAGGCGCCGCACCAGCTGGTCCGGATGCAGGTCGAGGAGCTCGCCCCGGCGGAGGGGGAGGGGGTCAGCAGCCGCATCGACGCCAGCTTCGCCGAGGTCGACACCGCCACCGTGGAGCAGCTCTACGACGACCTCATCACCTACGCCGAGGACGAGCTGGGCTCCGCCCGGGACGCCCGCCTGGAGGTGGCCTGGGCCGAGGAGCTCGGCGGCGACTGCCAGACCGGCGGCGCGTGCACCATGATCGGCACGATCGAGGAGACCAGCGGAGCCTCCGAGGGCTCCATCCTCGTCCGCATGGACGGCTACTTCAACAACGACGAGCTGGGCGAGAAGACGTGCAACAAGTCCGGCACGCTGGAGGCCGGGGGCACCGTCGAACTCTCCTGCTCGATCGACTACGCGCTCGCGCCCAGCGCCGACCCGGTCACCTACACCATCAGCTTCGAGGCCCTGCTGTCCACCCGTGCGCTCTCCGGGGACGCCCGGGAGGAGCTGGTCGCGGCCATCAAGGAGCAGCGGGAGGCCACCCTCTCCGGCGACGCCGGGGAGGAGGCCGCGGAGGAGGGCGAGGACTCCTGACCCGTCGGGGCCGCCGGACGGTCGGCGCGGCCCCCGGCTTCCGGCGGGTAACCTGAGAGTCTGACCCGAGAGACACAAAGGACAGGGCTCACCCGTGTTCGAGACGCTTTCCGACCGCCTGACCACGGTCTTCTCCTCGCTGCGCGGCAAAGGCCGTCTCTCCGAGGAGGACATCAACGCGACCGCGCGCGAGATCCGTCTCGCCCTGCTGGAGGCCGATGTCGCGCTGCCCGTCGTCCGCGAGTTCATCGCGCGGATCAAGGAGCGGGCGCGCGGTACGGAGGTCTCCAAGGCGCTGAACCCGGCCCAGCAGGTCGTCAAGATCGTCAACGAGGAGCTCATCGAGGTCCTGGGGGGCGAGACCCGCACGATCCGGTTCGCCAAGAACCCGCCGACGGTCATCATGCTGGCGGGTCTGCAGGGTTCGGGTAAGACGACCCTGGCGGGCAAGCTCGCCCGGTGGCTCGCCGACCAGCGCAACACTCCGCTGCTGGTCGCGGCCGACCTGCAGCGGCCCAACGCGGTCACCCAGCTCCAGGTCCTGGGGGAGCGGGCGAAGGTCGCGGTGTACGCGCCCGAGCCGGGCAACGGAGTCGGCGACCCGGTCGAGGTGGCGCGCTCCTCCATCGACTACGCACGGAACAACAACCACAACGTCGTCATCATCGACACCGCGGGCCGGCTGGGCGTCGACGAGGAGATGATGCGGCAGGCGGCCGACATCCGCGACGCGGTCTCCCCCGACGAGATCCTCTTCGTCGTCGACGCGATGATCGGTCAGGACGCGGTCAACACGGCGCAGGCGTTCCTGGACGGCGTCGGCTACGACGCGGTCGCGCTGACCAAGCTGGACGGCGACGCCCGGGGTGGCGCCGCACTGTCGATCCGGCACATCACCGGCCGGCCCATCATGTTCGCCTCCAGCGGCGAGAAGCTTGAGGACTTCGACCTCTTCCACCCCGACCGCATGGCCTCGCGCATTCTCGACATGGGTGACGTGCTCACCCTGATCGAGCAGGCGCAGCGCACCTTCGAGGAAGCCGAAGTCGAGAAGATGGCCAGCACGCTGGCCTCCGACGAGGACTTCACGCTCGACGACTTCCTTGAGCAGATGACGATGATCCGCAGGCTCGGGCCCATCGGGAAGCTGCTGCAGATGATGCCCGGCATGGGGCAGATGCGGGAGCAGATCGAGAACATCGACGAACGCGAGCTGGACCGCACCGCGGCCATCATCCGGTCGATGACCCCGGCCGAGCGGGCCAATCCCAAGATCATCAACGGGTCCCGCCGGCTGCGCATCGCCAACGGCTCGGGAACCCAGGTCAGCGAGGTCAGCGGACTGGTCACCCGGTTCTTCGAGGCGCAGAAGATGCTCCGCCAGCTGAAGCAGGGCGGCGGCCTCCCCGGGATGCCGGGAATGCCCGGCATGCCGGGTGTGGGCGGCGGTCGGAAGAAGGCGGCCAAGGCCGGGAAGAAGGGCAAGAAGAACCGGCAGCGCAGCGGCAACCCCATGAAGGCCCGCCAGCAGGAGGCCGAGCGCGCCGCACAGCGCGAGCGCAAGCGCACCGAGCAGCCCGCGGACACCGGGCTGCCCCCGGGCTTCGGCGGCGGGGCGCCGCAGCTGCCGCCCGGCTTCGGCGGCGGGAAGATCCCGGACCTGTCCAACTTCAAACTGCCCAAGAACAAGTGAGCGACGGGAGCCGGGGACGGCGGCCGCGCCGCCGCTCCGGCTCCCGGTCCCGCGGCGCGCGGCCACGCCACGGGACCGGATCCTGCGCATCCCGCGTCCGATCATCTGGCACAATTGGTGTCGACTAACGGCGTGCGGAGTCAGCCCTCTACCTCACTCCTCGCGCCCACGTCCCACCCGGCGCGGCACCGCAGCCCCACGCGGTGTTCCGACCAGGGTGTTTCCGCCTTAACCGGGAGAGACCACACCAGTGGCTGTCAAGATCAAGCTCAAGCGTATGGGGAAGATCCGTACGCCGCAGTACCGGATCATCGTGGCCGACGCGCGCACCAAGCGCGACGGAAAGGCGATCGAGGAGATCGGCAAGTACCACCCGAAGGAGGAGCCGAGCCTCATCGAGGTGGACTCCGAGCGGGTGCAGTACTGGTTGTCCGTGGGGGCCCAGCCCACCGGTCCGGTGCAGCACATCCTCAAGCTCACCGGCGACTGGCAGAAGTACAAGGGCCTGCCCGCCCCGAGCAAGCCGCTCAAGGTCGCCGAGCCCAAGGACAAGGAAGCCCAGGAGGCCGCCTTCCAGGCCGTGCTGAAGGAGCTCGTCCTGCCCGGCAGCGAGAACAAGGGCGGCAAGTCCAAGAAGGCCGACGAGAAGCCGGCCGAGAACACCGCGGAGAAGTCCGAGGGCGAGGCCTGACGTGCTGGAAGAGGCGCTGGAGCACCTCGTCAGGGGAATCGTTGAACACCCTGACGACGTCCACGTGCGGTCCCGCAGACTCCGCAAGGGCAAGGTGCTCGAAGTCCGGGTCCATCCCGACGACCTCGGAAAGGTGATCGGTCGCAACGGCCGTACCGCCAAGTCGCTGCGGACCGTCATCGGTTCGCTGGCCGGCGGCCGGTACGTCCGGGTCGACCTGCTGGACCTGAACGAGGTGCGCTGACTCGCGCCACGTGACACCGGAGCGGCCGGTGTCCCCGTCAGCGACGCGAGCGCGCGGACAGGGCGGTGCCCTGTCCGCGCGCTCGCTTTCCCGCATGCCCCTCGAACGGCGTGTCCAGCGGCGTCCGCCGCGACGCGCGACACGTGCCTAGGAGAAGATGTGCGTCTCGTCGTCGGCCGAATCGGCCGCCCGCACGGAGTCAGAGGCGAGGTGGCCGTCGAGGTGCGTACCGACGCGCCCGAGGAACGCTTCGTGGTGGGAAGGACGCTCGCCACCGACCCCGATGGCGTCGGACCGCTCACGATCACGGCGGTGCGGCGGCACGGCGACCGGCTGCTGGTGCGTTTCGCGGAGGTCGCCGACCGCACCGCGGCCGAGGAGCTGCGCGGAGTCTTCCTGGTGGTGGACTCCTCCGAGGTGCCCCCGTTGGACGATCCCGACGAGTTCCACGACCACGAGCTCATCGGCCTGCGGGTGGAGACCACCGCGGGCGAGGCCGTCGGCGAGATCGTGGACATCCTGCACCACGCCCAGGACACGCTGGTGATCACCGGTGAGGCGGGCACGGAGGTCCTCGTGCCGTTCGTGCGCGCCCTGGTGCCCGAGGTCGACACCGAGGCGGGCCGCGTCGTCATCGATCCGCCCCCGGGCCTGCTCGAACTCGGTCAGTAGCCGGAAAGGCCGCCACGTCCCATGCGCATCGACATCATCACGATCTTCCCCGACTACTTCGCCCCGCTCGACCTGTCCCTGATCGGCAAGGCCCGCCGGTCCGGACTGATCGACGTGCGCCTGCACGACCTGCGCCGGTGGACCTACGACCGGCACCACACCGTCGACGACACGCCGTACGGAGGCGGCCCCGGCATGGTGATGAAGCCGGAGCCCTGGGGGGAGGCGCTGGACGCGGTCACCGGCGACGCCGACGGCGCGACCCCCCGACTGGTCCTGCCGACGCCCAGCGGGCTGCCCTTCACCCAGCAGGACGCGGTCCGGCTGGCCGCGGAACCCTGGCTGGTCTTCGCCTGCGGGCGCTACGAGGGCATCGACGCGCGGGTCGCGGTGGACGCGGCGCGCAGAATGCCGGTCGAGGAGCTCAGCATCGGCGACTACGTGCTCAACGGGGGAGAGGCCGCGACCCTGGTGATGGTGGAGGCCGTCTCCCGCCTCCTGCCGGGAGTGCTCGGCAACGCGGAGTCCGTGGCGCAGGACTCCTTCGCCCCGGGGATGATGGACAACCTGGTGGAGGGGCCGGTCTACACCAAGCCCGCGGTCTGGCGCGGCCAGGAGGTGCCGCCCGTACTGCTGTCCGGACACCACGGCGCGGTGGACCGCTGGCGGCGCGACGAGGCGCTGCGCAAGACCGCCCGCAACCGCCCCGACCTGCTCGACCGTCTCGACCCCGACACTCTTGACCGGCGCGATCGCGAGGTCCTCGCGGAGGTGCGGTTGCAGGGGACGTCGGAATCTGTGGCAGACTAGGGAGGGTTGTCCCTGACCGTCGACTCGTGTCGGCGTTCCGCGCGCCCGGGTTTCATCGCAGACACCGGGTCCGGACCGACAGGGACGACGTATTCCACCCAGCAGATCCGCCCGCGCGAGCGCAACCCGTCGGCGCGGCGCGCTGTCGATGAGGAACCGCTGAGATGCACACCGCCATTCAGGAGCTTGAGAAGGCCCAGTTGCGCTCCGACGTGCCTGACTTCCGTCCGGGCGACACGCTGAACGTCCACGTTCGGGTCACCGAGGGCAACCGGACCCGTGTCCAGGTCTTCAAGGGCGTGGTGATCCGGCGGCAGGGGTCGGGAATCCGCGAGACCTTCACCGTCCGCAAGATCAGCTACGCCGTCGGAGTGGAGCGGACCTTCCCGGTGCACAGCCCGGTGCTTGAGAAGATCGAGGTCGCCGCCCGCGGCCGGGTCCGCCGCGCCAAGCTCTACTACCTGCGCAACCTGCGCGGCAAGGCCGCCCGCATCCGCGAGCGCCGCTGACCGTCCGGCCGACGCCGCGGTACGCGTCCACTCCGATCGCGGCGTCACTGCCGACAGAAGTCGTCGCGCTCGGCTAGGCTTCAGATCCGATGAGCAACGACGAACGGTCCGGCCAGGCCGGGAACGACGAAACAGACGACGCCGCCGACCGCCCCGACGAGGGCGATCCGGCCGGCGACCCTGGCTCCCCCGTGTCACCGCACGGGGGAGCCGGTGTGCTTTCCGAGGCAACGGCCGGGAAGCGCGACGACACCGCAGAGAATCCGGATGGCACCATGAGCGCGAAGAAGAAGGGCGAGGACAGCCAGGGGTCCTTCTGGAAGGAACTCCCCATACTGATCGTGGTCGCCCTGGTACTGGCGTTCGTCATCCAGAGGTGGGTGGTCCAGCCCTTCCACATCCCGTCCAGGTCGATGGAGGAGACCCTCCTCGTCGGGGACCGGGTGCTGGTCAACAAACTGGTCTACCAGTTCCGCGACATCGAACGCGGCGATGTCATCGTCTTCAACGGGGGAGGGAACTGGGACGAGGGCAGCGAGGTCGCGGTCGTCCCGGACGGCAACCCGATCTCCCGGTTCTTCACCTGGGTCGGCCAGCAGCTGGGTGCCGCCCCCACCGGCAAGGACTACATCAAACGGGTCATCGGCCTGCCCGGCGACACCGTCGAGTGCTGTGACGAGCAGAACCGGCTCATGGTGAACGGCGTGGCAGTGGACGAGGACTACCTCTACCCGGACAGCCTGGCCACCCACCAGGAGTTCGGTCCGGTCACCGTCCCCGAGGGGCACCTGTGGGTGATGGGCGACCACCGTGCCATCTCCTACGACTCGCGCATGCACCAGAGCGACAACGGGGGCGGCAGCATCCCGGAGGAGTCCGTGGTCGGCCACGCCTTCGTCATCGTCTGGCCGGTGGAGAACATCGGAACGCTCTCCTCCTCCGACGCGTTCGACGAGTTGCACGACGAGGCCGCGGACCAGGCCGCGGCGGCGGTCCCGCTGGCGCTGGGCGTGGCCGGAGCGGTCCCCCTCCACCTGCTCGGACGGAGCCTGGCACGTCGCTCGCGACGCGGTGGGGACCCGGGCATTGCCGGGAGCAGCCACGGGTAGTTGACACGTGCACCACTATGGTGCTGTGGGCGTGCTCCCGCTCGGCCGAGCGGGAGCACGGGCGTCCCGCCGCGTGACCGATAAAGGAGGTCGGGTCACCGCACTGGAACGGCACGACGAAAGCGAGCTGTGTGATGAGTTCTGAAGACCTGGAGAAGTACGAAGCCGAGATGGAGTTGCAGCTCTACCGCGAGTACCGGGACGTCGTGGGACTGTTCAGCTACGTGGTGGAGACCGAACGCCGCTTCTATCTCACCAACCATGTCGACCTGCAGCCGCGTTCCGCCGACAACGGCGAGATGTACTTCGAGGTCACGATGCAGGACGCCTGGGTCTGGGACATGTACCGGCCGGCCAGGTTCGTCAAGAACGTCCGCGTGGTGACCTTCAAGGACGTCAACGTGGAGGAGATCACCAAGGCCGACCTGGAGATCCCCCCGCACGGCTCCTCCGACTGAGCTGAGGGCGGCGTCCGTGGTCGGATGCCTCTCCCCCGGGTAGTGGCTGTCGGGAAACCGACCGCACGATCGGGGAGAGAGACAGTGGAAGAGCAGCAACCCGGCAGCGACGCGGCCCGGACCAACCAGGCCCGCACCGAACCCCTCCCCGCCAGCCCGGAGTCCCCCCGCGGGCAGGAGGCGGTGCGACGCAACGAAGAACTCGGAACCTCGGGGGCCGGAACCGGAGCGACGGCTCCCGGCCGGACCGGCCGACACGGCGAAGGGGCCCTTCCGTCGGCGGTCAGCGCGGGCACCCCGGCTGCCGAGGCCCCGCAGGACGCGCCCGGAGTCCAGGCGGCCCGAGCCGAACCGGGAAAGCCCTGGCGCGTCACCACCGTGGCCAACGCCGTGCACGGGAAACCCGACGGCGAGGTCGACACCCGCCCGGAGCCGCCCGCGAGCGGTCCGGAGAGCCCCTGAACGCACCGGGGAGCCCCGGCCCCCGGAGAAGGCCGGCCACGGGCTCCAGAAGGTTGTCCACAGCCCGGAAAAGCCCCTGCCGACACCCCGCCTCCATCCGCCACCGTGGATGCGGGAGGTGGTGCGCGTGCGCACACGGTCACGGTCGGCGGACCGGCGGCAGGAGTTGGGACGGCGCGGCGAGGAGCTCGCCGCGGACTATCTGACCCGGACGGGCCTGCGGGTCCTGCACCGCAACTGGCGGTGCCGGGCCGGTGAGGTCGACATCATCGCACGCCAGGGCCGGACCCTGGTCGTCGTCGAGGTCAAGACCCGCTCCGGAAGGCGTTTCGGCACTCCGACGGAGGCGGTGGACGAGGCCAAACGCGCCCGGCTGCGTGCCCTGGGGCACCGGTGGGCACGGGAGCACGGCCATCCCGCGCGGATCCGGGTCGACGTGCTGGGGCTGCTGGTCCTGCCCGGCGACCGGTGGTTCCTCCGCCACCAGCGGGGGGTGGCCTGACGATGGTGCTGGCGCGCACCCGCTCCGTCTCCCTGCTCGGGGTCGAGGGCTACGGCGTCGAGGTGGAGGCCCACATCGGCACCGGGAAAGCCGGGCTCACCCTGGTCGGCCTTCCCGACGCCGCGCTGCGCGAGGCCCGGGACCGGATCAGGGCCGCCGTCGTCAACAGCGGCGAGTACTGGCCCGAGACCCACATCACCGTCAGCCTGTCCCCGGCCAGTCTGCCCAAACGAGGCAGCGGATTCGACCTCAGCATCGCCGTGGCGATCCTCGCCGCCAGCGGCGTCGTCCCCGCCGACGAGGTCGGCGAGACCGCGTTCCTGGCCGAACTCAGCCTCGACGGCCGCACCCGCCCGGTCCACGGAGTGCTGCCCATGATGCTGGCCGAGACCCTGCGCGGCCGTCGTTCGTTCGTCGTCGCACGGGCCAACGCGGAGGAGGCCCGGCTCGTGGCCGGGGCCGACGTCCTGGCGGTGGGCTCCCTCGCCGAACTCGTCAGCCGGCTCAGGGGCGGCCACACCACCCCGGAACCCGCCCCCGAACCGGTCGCCCCCGTTGCGGCGGAACGGGAGGGCGCGGACCGGCCCCGCCCCGACCTCGCCGACGTCCTCGGCCAGCCCGTGGCCCGCAAGGCGGTGGAGATCGCCGCGGCGGGCGGACACAACCTGTTCCTGCTGGGGCCGCCGGGCACCGGCAAGAGCCTGCTGGCCGAACGGATGCCCACGATCATGCCCCGTCTCGACACCGACGAGGCTATCGAGGTCACCGCCATCCACTCGGTGGCGGGCACCCTGCCCCGCGACGAGCCGCTGATCACGCGGCCGCCCTTCTGCGCCCCCCACCACACCGCCACCCGCGCCGCCGTCATCGGCGGCGGCAGCGGCGTCCTGCGGCCCGGCGCGGTCAGCCTCGCCCACCGCGGACTGCTCTTCCTGGACGAGGCCCCCGAGTTCGCCCGGGGAGTGCTGGACTGTCTGCGGCAGCCACTGGAGAGCGGGGAGGTGGTGGTCGCCCGAGCCGCCGCCACCGCGCGTTTCCCCGCGCGGTTCCTGCTGGTCATGGCGGCCAACCCGTGCCCCTGCGGCAAGTCCGGAGCCAACTGCGTGTGCCCGTCGGCCGCACGGAGGCGCTACCTCGGCCGCCTCTCGGGGCCGCTGCTCGACCGGATCGACCTCAAGGTCGAACTCCAACCGGTGTCCCGGGCCGAACTCCTCGCCGACCGGGCTTTCGTGGAGTCCTCCGCAACCGTCGCCGTCCGGGTGGCCCAGGCGCGGGAACGCGCGGCCCACCGTCTGCGGGACACCCCCTGGTCCTGCAACGCGATGGTGCCCGGGGCGGAGCTGCGTCGCCGCTTCGCCCCGCAGCCGGAGGCGCTGCGCGTCCTGGGGGAGGCCATGGACCGCGGAGCGCTGAGCGCACGCGGCGCCGACCGCATCCTCAGACTGGCGTGGACTGTCGCCGACCTGGGCGGCAGGGACACGCCGACCCCCGACGACGTCGGATACGCGTTCGCCCTGTGGACGGGGGCCGCGCAGTGACCGCCGACGGGCCTCCCGCCGCGCCCCCCTCGGCCGAGGACGCGGCGGCTCGCGCCGGGCTGAGCGCGGTCGCCGAACCCGGGGACCCGGTCCTCGGCGCACTCCTGCGGACCCAGCCCGCCGCCCAGGTGTGGGCGGCGCTGCGCGCGGGCGCCCCGCTGGACGCGCCCGAGGGGTGTGCCGCCGCCCTCCAGGGCCGGCTGGAGCGGTGGCGTGCCCGCGCCCGTGGAACCGACGTCGACCGGATGCTCACACGGGCGGCCGAGTACGGGGCCAGGCTGGTGCTCCCCGGCGACCCCGAATGGCCCAGCCAACTCGACACGCTGGCCGAACGCCGCCCCCACGCGCTGTGGGTGCGCGGCGCCCACGACCTGCGCAACGCCTGCCTGCGCGCGGTCTCCGTGGTGGGGTCCCGGGCGGCCTCCGCCTACGGACTGCACGTGACCTCGGGACTGTCCCACACCCTCGCCGAACGCGGCTGGTGCGTGGTGTCGGGGGGCGCCTACGGCATCGACGGCGCGGCCCACCGGGGCGCGCTGGCCGGGGGCACGGCCACCGTGGCCGTGCTGGCCTGCGGTGTCGACGTGGGCTATCCGCGAGGGCACGAGCAGCTCTTCGCCGAGATCACCGGGCACGGGGTCCTGGTCAGTGAGCATCCGCCCGGCACCACCCCGACCCGCCACGCCTTCCTGGTGCGCAACCGGCTCATCGCCGCGCTCACCCCGGGGACCGTGGTGGTCGAGGCGGGACAGCGCAGCGGGGCCATGAACACCGCAGCCCACGCCCAGGAACTGGGCCGCACCCTGATGGCGGTGCCCGGACCGGTGACCTCGGCCCTGTCGGCGGGCTGCCACCGCCTGCTCCGCGACTACCAGGCGGTGTGCGTGACCAGCGCCCGCGACGTCATCGAACAGCTCAGCCCGGTCGGGACGGAGCCGCCGGCCGAGAGCGGCGTCCGGGTGGGCACGGAGCTTCTCGACGACACCGCCAGGCGGCTGCTGGACGCTCTCCCCGAACGGGGAAGCGCCGGTGTGGCGGTGGTCGCGGCGGCCGGCGGTCTGAGCCCCGACGCCGCGCTGCGGCACCTCGGCCTGCTCGCGGCGGCGGGGCACGTCGAGCGTACGGCGACGGGCTGGCGGCGCAGGACCTCCGATGAGCGCCGTTCCTGAGGGCAGGGAGATAGGGTGCCGATGTGAGCAAGAACTACAGTCCCGCCCGAATCGCTGAAGGACCGCTGATCTTCGTCTCCGGTCAGGTGCCCGAGGCCGCGGACGGCAGTGTGGCCGAGGGGGACGTCACCGAGCAGGCGCGACAGGTTCTGGCCAACATCGAAGCGGCCCTGGCACCCCACGGAGCCGACCTGCGGCACGTCGTCAAGTTCACCTACTACCTGCGCCACATCGCCGACCTTCCCGTGCTGCGCGCGGTTCTCGCCGAGCGGCTGGTCCACGAACCCCGTCCGGCGGCCACCCTGGTCGAGGTCAGCGGTCTGGTGGATCCCCGCTACCTGGTGGAGATCGATGCGGTGGCGGTCCGCCCCACGCCGTGACGGTGGAGAGCGGGAGGTGCCGGTCAGAACGCCCACCGGCTTCCTCCCGCGCCCCTGTCGGGGACGCTCGGTCCGCGACGGGAGAGCGGGGCACCGCCGCATCCCGGCGCCTCTGGTCACGCAAAGTCGCAGATCACCGACACAAAGGAACTTTTCCCCCGGGTGTGGCATCCGACCAGGGGGAACTGCTGATGACGCAGAGAGGATGCCATGGGGGAAAACAGGGAGAAACCGGACTCCGACGACGCGCGCGGGCACGAGGACGCCTCGTGCGAGGACGGTAAGGAGGCCGACAGAGCGTCCGGGGCACACGAGGAGCCGGTGGACTCCGCCGGGTCCCGACCGGACGCCTCCTCAGCGGCGGAGTCCGAGGGCGTCGATGAGACCCCCGCCGAAACGGAACAGGCACGACAGGAGCGGCCCGTCGCCCCCGGGGGCGGACCGGGGCAGCCCCAACAGCCCCCCTGGGCCGGGCCGCAGTACGGGGCACCGCCCCCGGGAGGCCACGGCCCCTGGCCCCGGCAGCACTGGGGCGCGCAGCCCCACCCCTCCCCCTATCCCCCCTATCCGCGGCCTCCCCGTCCCAGAAGGCCGCTGCCGTCCACTCCCGCCTGGCTGCCGGCCGCGGTGCTCGCCGCGGGAGCCGGCGCCGCGCTGTTCCTGCCGGTGAACGGTCCCGGCCTGGGAACACTCGTCGCCGGGATCGTAGCGGCCCTCTCCGTCGCCTCCGTGATCCGCGCCGGCTGGACCCCGTGGGCGCTCTGCTACGGGACCCTGGCCGCAATCCTGCTGAGCACCGTCGCCGTGCGCGCCGCCGACTGGGTCGTCACCGGCTCGCTGGCCGGAGCGTTCGCCCTGGCCTCCCTCGCCGTGGCCGTCCGGGCTCCCGAAGCCCGGGCGAACTGGCCGGGGACGCTGTACGGCGCCCTCGCGCTGCTGCGCAACCTGCCCGCCACGCCGCGGTTCCTCGCCGCCGCGCCGTCCCCGGGCGGAAACCGACGCGGCTGGCAGCCCGTCCTGATCGGTATCAGCGTGACGGCCCTGCTGCTCCTCGTCTTCGGCGGACTTCTCATGGCGGCCGACCCGGTCTTCGCCAGGATCATCCTCACCTACTTCGAGGGACTTCCCTTCAGGGGCACGATGTTCGTGCTGTTCGCCCTGGGAACCGGTGCGGCAGCCCTGACCGCACTGCGTCCGGCGCGAACGGAGCAGCCCGAGGGGGACGCCGCGAAGCGGCCGAAGCCGCGCACCCCGGTGCCGATGACGGCCTGGCTCCTGCCCCTGGGCGCGCTCAACCTGCTCTTCCTGTCCTTCATCGCGGTACAGGCGGCGACCCTGTTCGGCGGTGAGGAGTACGTGCAACGCGCCACCGACCTCACCTACGCCGAGTACGCCCGGCAGGGCTTCTTCCAGCTCCTCACGGTCGGTTTCCTCGTCCTGGGGGTCATCGCCGCGGTGTGCTGGCTGCTGCGTACCGTGCACGGCGGGGAGCGCCGGTTGCGCAACGCCCTGCTCGGCGTGCTCTGCCTGCTGACCCTGCTGCTGCTGGCCTCGGCGCTGAACCGGCTCGACCTGTACGCCGAGACGTTCGGGCTCACCCGGCTGCGCGTCCTGGCGGAAGCCGCCATCTGGTGGATCGGCGCGGTCTTCGTCCTCGTCGTCGTCGCGGGGGCGATCGACACGTTCGGCGGCAGGAGCGGATGGCTGCCCCGGGCCGTGGTCGCGCTGACCGGTGCGGGCCTGGCGCTGTTCGCCTACTCCGACCCCGACCTGCGGATCGCCGAGAGCCACGTGGATATGCCCGTCGCCAGGATCGACATGTTCTACCTGAACGGACTGTCCGACGACGCCGTGCCCGCGCTGGCGCGGATCGTCCAGCGGGCCGACTGCGCCTACATCCCGGAGGCGGACCGGATACAGCTGAGGGAGAGGCTGGACACGGGCACCTCCTGGACCGACTGGAACGCCTCCCGACGGCGGGCGGACGCCCTGCTGGAGGAGGCGCTGGACGACCCCGAGATCCTGACGGCCTTCGAGGAGTGCGGCGACTCCGCGGCGCTCGGGTGGCGCCCGCACACCCACCTCTACCGCTGACGCCCTACCCCACGGTGTGGTCCCCCGCCGCAGGGACTCTGCGACGGGGGACCGCAGCGCCCCGCCACCGCGGGCCGGCCCGCCCGATCCGAGGACGGGGTGTCTGCGTCCGGCGCGTGCCGGTTCCGTTCCGGGCGGAGGTCGGCGAAGCTGGACGCATGGCCGACACCGGTTGGACCCCCTTCGGGAACGCTTCCGTCGACGTCCTCTCCGACTTCGAGCGGTACCTGCGCGTCGAACTCGGCCGCTCACCCCACACGGTGCGCGCCTACCTCGCGGACGTGCGCGGCCTGCTGGGGCACCTGGAGCACGCGGGCGGCGGACGCACCGTGGCAGACCTCGACCTGGCGACGCTGCGCGGATGGCTGAGCGCGCTGCACGAGGCCGGAGCGAGCCGGGCCACCCTGGCGCGGCGGACCGCCGCGGTCCGGGTGTTCACCTCCTATCTGCACCGCACCGGGCTCCTGGACACCGATCCGGGACCGCGCCTGGCCGGCCCCCGACGGCGCCGCACACTGCCCGCGGTGCTGGACGAGGCCCAGGCCGCCGAGGTGTGCGCCGCGGCGGGGGGCGACGGGGAGTCGCCGCTCGCGCTGCGGCGCCGCGCGGTGGTGGAGGTCCTCTACGGCACCGGCATCCGCGTGGCGGAACTGTGCGGACTGGACCTGGACGACGTGGACCGGGAGCGGCGCACGGTGCGGGTGCTCGGCAAGGGGAACCGGGAACGGGTCGTCCCCGTCGGCGCACCCGCCCTGGAGGCGGTGGACCGCTGGCTGCGCACGGGACGCCCCAGGTGGGCCACGGCCGCCAGCGGCCGCGCGCTGTTCCTCGGGGCGCGCGGCGGCAGACTGGGGGTGCGTAGCGCACGCCGCGACGTCCACGACAGCACCGAGGCGGTGGCGCGCACCGGCCCGCACGGACTGCGGCACAGCGCCGCCACCCACCTGCTCAACGGCGGCGCCGACCTGCGCAGCGTCCAGGAGATCCTCGGGCACGCCTCGCTGGCCAGCACTCAGCTCTACACGCACGTCTCCGTCGAACGGCTGACCCGCGTCTACCACCAGGCCCACCCCCGGGCCTGACCGGTCCCGGGGCAGCGGCAGCAGCCGCACGGCCGCCTTCCCCAGCAGGGCGAGCGGGTCGAGGTAGTCGCGGCCGCGCAGCAGCCCCCAGTGCAGGCAGTGCCGCGGCGCGCAGTGCCGGGGGCGGGCGGGGAGCGTGCCGATCGCCTGCCCGGCGCGGACCTCCTCGCCGCGCCCGACCAGGGGAGCCGCCGGGAGGTAGGTGGTGCGCGTCGTGCCGTGCACGACGGTCACCACGGGGACGCCTCCCACGGTCCCGGCGAACCCCACCCGCCCCCATCCGGCGGCCAGCACGGTGTCGCCCGGGGCGGCGGCGAGGTCCACTCCGCGGTGGCCGGGAAGCCAGCGCTGTGCGGGCGGGTCGAACCCCCGCAGCACCGTGGGCGTCCCGGGCAGCGGCCAGGTCCACGGACCGGTGTCGGCACGGGC
The DNA here is from genome assembly GCF_023208015.1 of Thermobifida alba. Lineage (NCBI taxonomy): Bacteria > Bacillati > Actinomycetota > Actinomycetes > Streptosporangiales > Nocardiopsidaceae > Thermobifida > Thermobifida alba. The sequence continues at coordinate 4,797,980 of NZ_CP051627.1, forward strand.
CGGCGGAACCGGGAGGACGGCGACCAGCAGGGACAGCAGGGACAGGACGGCGAGGACACGGAGTGGGGACGTCATGGACCCAGCGTCGCGGAGGCCGCCGGGACGTCGCCAGGTGACTTCCCCTCCTGTGGACGGCGCTCCCCGGGCGGCGGGTCCGGCGGAGCGGAAACACGCCCCGCCCGCCGGGCGGCTAGAATTCTTTGGGTGGTCCGTTGGCGGACCGCACATCACGCACGTCCCCGAGCCTCCCCGAGCGGAGGGGCCGGACTCACGGTCCGCGTCACGCCCGAGCGGCGGCGCGGCGGCCCGGTCGGGGCGTCAGGAACAACCGGAGGCGGGCGAACGCCCGCCGCACAAGGAGGGCCGAAGTCATGGCCACAGTCGTGACGATTCGCCAGTTGCTGGAGAGCGGCGTCCACTTCGGGCACCAGACCCGTCGCTGGAACCCGAAGATGAAGCGCTTCATCTTCACCGAGCGCAACGGCATCTACATCATCGACCTGCAGAAGTCGCTGTCCTACATCGACCGCGCCTACGAGTTCGTCAAGGAGACGGTCGCCCACGGCGGCACCATCCTGTTCGTCGGCACGAAGAAGCAGGCCCAGGAAGCCATCTACGAGCAGGCCCGCCGCGTCGGCATGCCGTACGTCAACCAGCGCTGGCTGGGCGGCATGCTCACCAACTTCTCCACCGTGCACAAGCGTCTGCAGCGCCTCAAGGAACTTGAGGAGATCGACTTCGAGGACGTCGCCTCCTCCGGCCGCACCAAGAAGGAGCTCCTCGGACTGCGGCGGGAGAAGGAGAAGCTGGAGCGCACCCTCGGCGGTATCCGCGACATGGCCCGCGTTCCCAGCGCGGTGTGGATCGTGGACACCAAGAAGGAGCACATCGCGATCAGCGAGGCCCGCAAGCTCAACATCCCGGTCGTGGCGATCCTCGACACCAACTGCGACCCCGACGAGGTCGACTACCCGATCCCGGGCAACGACGACGCGATCCGCAGCGTCAGCCTGCTGACCCGGGTGGTCGCCGACGCCGTCGCCGAGGGACTGATGATCCGCTCCGGCGGGGCGCCGGGCGAGGCGAAGGGCGCCGAGGAGCCGCTGGCCGAGTGGGAGCGCGAGCTCCTGGAGGGCAAGAGCGAGGCTTCGGACGAGCAGGCGACTCCTGCCGCCGAGGGCCAGGCCGCCGAGGCCAAGAACACCGAGGCCAAGAGCACTGAGGAAGCCTAGGCTCCTCCTCTCACAGTCCTTTCCATCCACACCGAGCGGATAGAGATACCGAAGCTATGGCGAACTACACCGCCGCCGACGTGAAGAGGCTGCGCGAGCTCACCGGCGCTGGCATGATGGCCTGCAAGAAGGCCCTGGAGGAGGCAGCCGGCGACTTCGACAAGGCCATCGAGGCCCTGCGGATCAAGGGCGCCAAGGACGTCGGCAAGCGTGCCGAGCGCACCGCGGCCAACGGCCTGGTCGCCCTGGCCCAGGACGGCGACACCTCCGCCGTCCTGCTGGAGCTCAACTGCGAGACCGACTTCGTCGCCAAGAACGAGAAGTTCCAGGCGCTGGCCGCCGACCTCGCCGCGTTCGTGGCGCGCACCAACCCCGGTGACGTGCCGTCGCTGCTCACCGCCGACTACGCCGACGGCAAGACCGTCGCCCAGGTGATCGAGGAGCACAGCGCGGTCATCGGCGAGAAGCTGGAGATCCGGCGCTTCGCCAAGGTCGAGGGCGCCTACGTGGCCAGCTACATGCACAAGTCCGACCCCGACCTGCCGCCCACCCTCGGGGTGCTGGTCGAGCTGGACAAGGCCGACGCCGAGGTCGCCAAGGACCTGGCGCAGCAGATCGCCGCCCTGGCGCCGAAGTACGTCGGCCGTGACGACGTGCCCGCCGAGGTCATCGAGAACGAGCGCCGCATCGCCGAGGCCACCGCCCGCGAGGAGGGCAAGCCCGAGCAGGCACTGCCCAAGATCGTCGAGGGCCGGGTCAATGGTTTCCTCAAGGATGTGACGCTGCTCGGTCAGCCGTTCGTCAAGGACAACAAGAAGACGGTCCAGAAGGTCGTCGACGAGGCCGGTGTGACCGTGCGCCGCTTCGTCCGCTTCAAGGTCGGTCAGGCCTAGAGCTTCTGCGATGATGGAGGTGTCGGGGCGACGTCCCCCGACACCTCCGTCAGATCTGGACGGTGTGTGAGCCTCCTGGACACCCAGCGGGTTCGCGCAGTACAACCACCGGCGGAACCAGAAGGGGGCCGATCTCCGTGCCGGACAACGAGGGACAGCACGTCGTGGCCAGGCGCGACGGTGGATGGAAGCGCGTGGTGCTCAAGCTGTCGGGGGAGGCGTTCGCAGGCGACGAGCAGCTCGGCATCTCTCCCAAGGTCGTCGGTTACATCGCCCAGGCGATCGCCGAGGCGGTCTCCAAGGGCATCCAGGTGGCCGTCGTCATCGGCGGCGGCAACATGTTCCGGGGCGCCGAACTGTCCCAGGACGGCATGGAACGCAGCCGTGCCGACTACATGGGCATGCTCGGCACCGTCATCAACTGCCTGGCGCTGCAGGACTTCCTGGAGCGGCTGGGAATCGAGACCCGGGTGCAGACCGCCATCCACATGAGCCAGGTCGCCGAGGCCTACATCCCGCGGCGCGCGATCCGGCACCTGGAGAAGGGCCGCGTCGTCATCTTCGGAGCGGGTCTCGGAGCGCCCTTCTTCTCCACCGACACCGCCGCCGCACAGCGGGCGCTGGAGATCGGCGCGCAGGCCGTGCTCAAGGGGACGCAGGTCGACGGGGTCTACGATTCCGATCCGCGTAAGAACCCTTCGGCGGTCAGGTTCGACCGTCTCGACTACAACGAAGTGCTCACCCGCGGCCTGAAGGTCATGGACGCCACAGCGGTGAGCCTGTGCATGGACAACGGTCTGCCGATCGTGGTCTTCGACCTGATGGGCCAGGGCAACATCCTCCGCGCGGTACAGGGGGAGAAGATCGGCACGATCGTGTGTCCTGCGGACGTCTGACCGGTCTGCCCAGTCCTCGTACTACTCCGGCAAAGCGACACACGGGAGTCCCGAAATGATCGAAGAGACCCTCCTCGAAGCAGAGGAGAAAATGGAGAAGGCCGTCCTCGTCACCAAGGAAGACTTCGCCTCGATCCGTACCGGGCGTCCCAGCCCAGCGACCTTCAGCCGGATCACCGTCGAGTACTACGGAGCGATGACCCCGGTCAACCAGCTCGCCTCGTTCCAGGTGCCCGAACCTCGCATGGTGGTCGTCTCCCCGTTCGACAAGGCGGCGATGCCGGCCATAGAGAAGGCGATCCGCGAGAGCGACCTGGGCGTCAACCCCACCAACGACGGCAACATCATCCGCGTGGTCTTCCCCGAGCTGTCGGAGGAGCGCCGCCGGGAGTACGTCAAGATCGTGCGGGGCAAGGCCGAGGACGGCAGGACGTCCATCCGCAACGTGCGCAGGCACGCCAAGGACGCCATCGACAAGGCCGTCAAAGCCGGTGAGATCGGAGAGGACGAGGGCCACCGCGCCCAGAAGGAGTTGGAGGCGCTCACCCACAAGTACGTCGCGGAGGTCGACGACCTGCTGAAGCACAAGGAAACAGAGCTGCTTGAGGTCTGATCCTTGTCCAACTCCGACTCCTTCGAGGGCGCGACGCCGGAGCGGGGTGGTGAGGACGCGCCCTCGTCCGACGGAACCGGGCGAGGGGCGAACAGCTCCACTGACTCCCACGAGAAGCGCTTCACCCTGCACAAACCCGGCGGTCAGCCCGTGCGTACCGGGCGCAACCTGCCCCTGGCCATCGCCAGCGGGCTGGCGCTGGGCGCGCTCGTCTACCTCGCGATCGTGCCGTATCCCCCCCTGTTCGTCCTCATCACCTCGGCCGCGGTGGTGCTGGGGGTGCGGGAGCTGCGGAGGGCCTTCGCCTCCCGGGACGTCCACCTGACGCTGGTCCCCGTCGTCGCCGGCGGCGTGGCCATGCAGGCCGCGGCCTTCTTCGGTGGCCCGCTCTGGCTGGTCGGGACGCTCGCGGTCGCGGCGATCCTGGGACTGGTGTGGCGGCTGCGCGGCGGGGCCGAGGGGTACGTCCAGGACTCCACGGCCACCCTGTTCACCCTGCTCTATCTGCCGCTGCTGTTGAGCACCTGGCTGCTGCTGCTCGCCGAGCCGGACGGCCGCTGGCGGCTCATCGCCTTCATCGTGGTGACGATCAGCAGCGACATCGGCGGCTACTTCGCGGGCATCCTGTTCGGCCGGCACAAGATGGCGCCGGTGATCAGCCCCAACAAGACGTGGGAGGGCTTCGCCGGGTCGGTCCTGAGCTGCATGGTCGCCGGTGCGCTCACCGTCGGCCTCATGCTGGACGGCCCCGTCTGGGCGGGACTGGTGCTCGGCGCCGCCGTGGTCCTCGCGGCGACCGTGGGCGACCTGATCGAGTCGCTCATCAAACGCGACTTCGGCCTCAAGGACATGGGCTCCTTCATGCCCGGCCACGGCGGACTGCTGGACCGGGTCGACTCGCTGCTCATCGCCGGGCCGGTGGCGTGGATCGTGCTGAGTCTGCTCGTCCCGGTCGCGGGCTGAACCGGGGCCCGTGGGGCCGCGCCACCTCCGTGCCGCGGCCCCGTCGCCCGTCTCCGCGGCGGTGCCGCCCCTCGGGGCTCACAGCCGCGCCGGGGGCTCCTCCAGCAGGCGCTGGCCGCAGATACGGCAGCGCAGCGCGTGCTTGGGGTTGGGCGCCCGGCAGGCCGTGCAGGAGACGGTGCCCAGCCCCTCGTCGATGGCGCGGGCCACGGAACCCAGCGGTTCGTCGGCGAGCGCCGTGTGGGCCGCGCACAGGCCCTCGCAGAACGGCACCACCTGGTCGGGGGAGAGCGTCACGGAACGGCCCGCCCGCGTGGTGATCCGGTAGCCGTCCCGCCCCTGGTCCTCGTGGAAGGTCAGCAGTCCCTCCTGCTGGGCCAGCCGGAGCAGGGTGCTCAGATAGGCGTGGGTGCCGCGTTCGAGCAAGGGAAACAACCGATCTTCCTTCCGTCCACGTGAGGTCAGGCAGGAAACCAGGCTAGACCGTGGGCTCAGCCCAGGATCCAACTGCGCCCCTCCGCGGCGAGTTTGGCGAGGAGGGTCTCGGTGTCGTGCTCCTTGGCGAAGAGGTGCTCGGGGCGGGTGATGGGGACCACCCACAGCCAGTTCACCGGGTCGCCGTGGAACGTCAGCCCCGACAGGTCGGGCGGGGGAGCCCAGTCGGGACCGGCCAGCACACCGGGGTCGGAGACCAGCAGCACCGCCGCGTGGTTGCCGCGCAGCGGGGAGTCCTCGTCGTTGTCCAGCCACTTGATGCTGTGGCCGGGACCGAACCAGGTGACCGCCCGCCACGGGAAGGTGCCCAGCCAACGGAAGATCCGTGCCGCCAGATGGGCCGGGGCGGTGGTCGCCAACGCCAGTTCGATGCGCGCGTAGGCGGAGGTGTCCGCCATGTAGCGGTCCAGGGTGGGCATCCGCTGGCCGCACATGCCCACGGTGCTCAGCACCGTGTAGGGCCGCTCCGGGGTGGGGGGCCGTTCGGAGACGCGGATCAGCGGGTCGTAGCCGTCGGAGACGTCCCAGTAGTGCCCGGTGGGCCCCACCTTTCTGAGGTGGTTGAACACCGAGCGCTGCACGCTGCGCCAGGCGCCGGGGGCGGCACGCCAGGACCAGTACGCCTCGGCGTGCACCACCCGGGGCCACAGCTGCGCCGCCACGTCGTCCAGGGCCCAGGCGTAGGCGCTGCGGCCGATCGCGTCGCGCGAGTAGCCGGGCAGGCCGCGGTCGGCCTCGGCCCATCCCGGGATGATCGCCAGCAGCCCCTCCTCGTCCAGCAGGGCGACCCCGTCGCCCTCCTCGAACCACACCACCCGCAGCCGGGAGGGGTCCAGGGGCGCGCGGCCCTGCGGGTGCTTGGTGTGGGCCGCGGGCATCAGCGGCGCCCGGCCCGCGTACAGGCCGGAGGGGTCGCTGCTCTCCGGCGCGATCTCGTGGTTGGCCAGCCATACCGGGACGCGCACCTGGCCGCGCGGGTCCAGTAGGTAGGCGGCGGTGGTGTGGGTGTCGTACTCGACGATGACCCGGCGACTGCGGTAGGGGCTGGTCTCGTCGAGGAGAACCTGGGTCGGGGCCACACACTCCTCCTCGTCACTCGGTCACCGCGCGAGGGCCTGCCTGCGCCGCATAGTATGGACGACAGTGCCGGTTGGGGGAACACGCCGTCTTGGGGTGAAAGCGCCGTGGTCGGCTCCAAATTACCGCGCACCGCCCGTTTCCACCGGCCCGACCGCCGACAGACACCCTTTTGCGACCTGGACCTGAAGCCATGCCTGCTGAGCTCACCTTCGTAGCGCCGCGCCGGGCCAAACCCCCCCGGCACCTCGCCGACCTCGGTCCCGACGAGCGTCGGGAGGTGGTCGCCGGCCTGGGGGAGAAGCCGTTCCGCGCCAAGCAGTTGGCCCAGCACTACTTCGGCCGCCTGGAGTCGGACGCCACGCGGATGACGGACCTGCCGGCCGCCTCGCGCGAACGGCTGGGCGAGGCGCTGCTGCCCCGCCTGCTCACCCCGGTCAAGCACGTCACCTGCGACGGCGGAATGACCCGCAAGACGCTGTGGCGGGCCTTCGACGGGGTGCTGTTCGAGTCGGTGCTGATGCGCTACCCGGACCGGGTCACCCTGTGCGTGTCGTCCCAGGCGGGCTGCGGTATGAACTGCCCGTTCTGCGCCACCGGGCAGGCCGGGCTCACCCGCAACCTGTCCACCGGCGAGATCGTCGACCAGGTCGTCTCGGTCGCCCGTGACCTGGCGCGCGGCGAGGTCGCGGGCGGTCCCGGCCGGATCAGCAACATCGTCTTCATGGGGATGGGCGAGCCGCTGGCCAACTACCGGCGGGTGCTGGAGTCGGTGCGCCGGATCACCGACCCGGTGCCCGACGGTCTGGGCATCTCCCAGCGGGGCGTCACCGTCTCCACGGTGGGGCTGGTCCCGGCGATCGAGAAGCTCACCGCGGAGCGCCTCCAGGTGCGGCTCGCGGTCTCCCTGCACGCTCCCGACGACGAGCTGCGCGACGAACTCGTTCCGGTCAACAACCGGTGGAAGGTCGCCGAGGTCCTGGACGCCGCCTGGCGGTACGCCGACACCACGGGGCGCCGGGTGTCCATCGAGTACGCCCTGATCCGGGACATCAACGACCAGCCCTGGCGCGCCGACCTGCTCGGCAGGCTGCTGGCGGGGCGGTTGGCGCACGTCAACCTGATCCCGTTGAACCCCACACCGGGGTCCAAGTGGACCGCGTCCCGCCCCGAGGACGAACGGGAGTTCGTACGCAGACTCCAGGCGCGCGGCGTCTCGGTGACGGTCCGCGACACCCGCGGGCAGGAGATCGACGGCGCCTGCGGCCAGCTCGCCGCCTCCGGAGCCTGACCGGGGCCGGGCTGCTCACGTGGCCGAGAGCCTCCTGGCCTTCCTCGTCGCGCTGGTCTCCGCGCTGCTGCCGTTCCTCAACATCGAGGTCTACCTGCTCGGTGTGGCCGCGTTGACGGACGGCGGGTGGCTGCTGGCGGCCGCGGTGGCCGCGGGAGCGGGGCAGACCCTGGGCAAGACGGCCTACTACTACCTGGGGCGGGGGGTGCTCACCGTTTCCTGGCTGCGCCGCAGGGGCCGGACGCCCGGGAGGTGGAGCGCGCGCGTCGCGCGCTGGCGGGACAGGGCTCGGGGGCGCCCGGTGTGGACGGCGGGACTGCTCGCGCTCAGCTCCCTGGCCAGTGTGCCGCCGTTCACGGTGATCTCGGTGCTGGCGGGGACGGTCCGGATGCCGTTGGCGGTCTTCGCGGCGGTGACCCTGGCGACCCGTACTGTCCGGTTCGCGCTGCTGGTCTACGCGCCCGGTGCGGTGGCGGCCCTGCTGTGACGCCGGTGCGTCCGGGGCGGTGCTAGCGCGTTCCCCAGGCGTAGGTCTGTTTGCGCAGCTTCAGGTAGAGGAAGGTCTCGGTGGCGGTGACGGTGGGGACCGCGCGGATGCGGCTGAGGATCTTCAGCAGCTGGTCGTCGTCCTCGGCCACGACCTCCACCAGCAGGTCCAGGGAGCCGGCGGTGATGACGACGTACTCGACGCCGTCCAGGTCGGAGATCGCGTCGGCCACGGCGTTGGGGTCGCCGTTGCAGCGGACGCCGATCATCGCCTGGCGTTTGAAGCCCAGCATCATGGGGTCGGTCACGCCCACCACCTGGACCACTCCGCCCTCCAGGAGGCGCTGGACACGCTGTCGGACCGCGGCTTCGGACAGGCCGACCGCCTTGCCGATCGCCGCGTAGGAGCGCCGTCCGTCCTGCTGGAGCTGCTCGATGATCCGCTTGGCGGTGTCGTCGAGGACCACTCCGCCGCCGTTGCGGCGCGGTGCGGGCGCTGACTCCGGTCCTTCGGCCACCTGTTCCTCCGCTATCGGTTGCTTATATCAGTCAAACTTCAGGAATTGGTTGTCCAGGGTACTCCTGGCAACGGAATCAAAAGTTTCCGTAAGTTTCGTGGTGGTCACGAAAACCCTATCGAGGGAACTGGTCGCGTACGGAGTCCAAGGCGAGGAGCGCGACGTGCAGGGACAGGCAGGTCTCCACCGATTCCAGGTCCGCACCGAGAATATGTGAGATGCGTCTCAGTCTCCCGTAGAAGGCGGGGCGCGACAGGTGCGCCCGGGACGCGGCCAGCGCCTTGTTCCGGCCGGCGTCCAGGTAGTGCCGCAGCACCGAGGTCAGGTCCTCGCCGTGCCGGGCGTCGTGGGCCAGCAGCGGCCCCACCTCGCGCTCCACGTAGGTCTGCACCCGCTCGTCGTCGCGCAGCAGGTGCAGCAGCCCACGCAGACGCAGGTCCGGAAGCCGGTGGTAGGGGCGGTCGGCCGCCCGGTGCACGGCCACGTCGCCCACCTGCCGGGCCTCCAGGAAGGAGGCCCGCACCCGGCGGATGTCGTCGGCGGGAGACCCCACCGCGATCACCGTCCCGGGGCCGACGCGCTCGTGGACCAGCGGGGCGAGCCGGTCCAGGCAGCGCTCCACGTCCTCGGCGGCCGACAGGGACAGCAGGACGCCCACCCGGAGGTCGTCGAGCGAGCCCACCAGGGCGGGCAGCCGCAGTTCCCGGCAGACCCGGGCGACACCCTCGGCGGTGTCGGCGAGCCGGGCCTGCACGGCCAGCCCGGTGCCGGCGTCGCGCAGCCGCAGCACCAGGGCGACCAGGGTGCGGCCGGCCAGCGGAACGCCGACGGCGCGTGCCCGGACCAGCGCCTCCTCCGGATCGGTGTAGGAGCGGTCGATGATGCCCGCGATGATCGTGCGGTGGGTCTGGCGTTCCAGACTCTCCTGGTGGCGTTCCAGCAGCCGCCCCAGTGCCAGCGTCGTCGCCGCGCGCTCCACCAGCGTGGTCTGCAGGGAGGTGGGGGAGGCGCCGCAGACCAGGATGAGCCGCCCCCAGTCCTGGCCGCGCGCGCCCACCGTGGTGACCAGCCAGCCCGTCGCCGGTTCGTGGACGGTGCGCCTGGTGGACCGCACCGACCGGGACCTGCTCTCCCAGGAGGCCAACAGGATGCCGGGGTCCTCGCCGTTGAGGTCGCAGGCCAGCACCTGGTGGGAGAGGTTCTCCAGGAGCACGGGGCAGCCCGACAGCCGGGCCACCTCCCGCAGCACCCGGTCGGGCGGCGCGCCCTCCACGGACAGGTCGGTGAAGACGGTGTGCAGCCGTTCCGAGGCGCGCAGCTCCTCCAACTGCTCGCTGAGCACGCGGCGGTGCACCGCCTCGGTGATCTCCACGAACCGGGTCTCGCGGTGCAGGCAGATCACGGGCACGCCCGCCTGGCGGGCCGCCTCCACCAGCGCGTCGGGCAGCCGCCGCCGGTACTTGCGCCCCAGCTCCACGGCGATCCCGCTGACCCCGGCCCCGGCGAGGTCGGTGACGTAGCGGCGCAGCGCCTCGGTGTCGTCGGGCAGCGCGATCCCGGTGGTCAGCACCAGTTCGCCGCCGCGCAGCAGGTGGGCCAGGTCGGTGACCTCGGCGACGTGCACCCAGCGCACGGGCGCGTCGAGCCGGTCCGCCCCCGTCACGACCCGGGGGCGGGCACGCCGCACCACGGGCAGGTCGAGCACGTCGGCGAGGGAGGGCAGCACGGGCCGAGTGTACAGACAGCAGCCGCCGGACGGTTGACACCATGTCAACCGGAGGGGCCGGAAATCGCCACTGTGCCGCTGGCCAAGGCGGGAGGCAGCGGTGAGACTGGGGGCATGTCGGAACTGCTCGCGCGCCACCGCGCGGTCATGCCCTCGTGGCTGGCCCTGTACTACGAGACGCCCATCGAGATCGTCAGCGGCAAGGGGAACCGGGTCGTCGACGCCGACGGCAACACCTACCTGGACTTCTTCGCCGGGATCGTCACCAACATGCTCGGCTACGACGTGGCGGAGGTCCGGGAGGCCGTGGAGGCCCAGCTGGCCCGCGGCGTCGTGCACACCTCCACCCTGTACCTGCTGCGCGGACAGGTGGAGCTGGCCGAGAAGATCGCCCGCCTCTCCGGCATCCCCGACGCGAAGGTGTTCTTCACCAACTCCGGCACCGAGGCCAACGAGACGGCGCTGCTGCTGGCCACCCACGCACGCGGCAGCGACCAGGTGCTGGCCCTGCGCAACAGCTACCACGGACGCTCCTACGGCACCATCGCGGTCACCGGCAACCGGGGCTGGAAGAACTCCTCGCTGTCCCCGCTCAACGTGCACTACCTGCACGGCACCGACCGCTCCCACCCGGCCTTCGCGCACCTGTCCGACGCCGAGTACATCGACGTGTGCGTGGCCGACCTGCGGGAGGTGCTCAGCACCACGGCTCCGAACGTGGCCTGCCTGATCGCCGAGCCCGTCCAGGGGGTCGGCGGGTTCGCGATGCCCCCGGACGGGCTGTTCGCGGCCTACCGGGAGGTCCTCGACGAACAGGGCATCCTGTTCGTCTCCGACGAGGTGCAGACCGGTTGGGGACGCACCGGCTCCAGCTTCTGGGGGATCGGCAACCACGGCGTCACCCCCGACGCGATGACCTTCGCCAAGGGGCTGGGCAACGGGTTCGCCATCGGCGGCGTGGTGGCCCGCGGGGACCTGATGGACGCCCTGCCCGCCAACGGGGTCGCCACCTTCGGCGGCAATCCGATCGCCACCGCCGCGGCCAACGCCACCCTCGACTACGTGCTCGACCACGACCTGCAGGCCAACGCGGCACGGCTGGGGCCGCTGGTGCTGGACCGGCTCGCCCCGCTGAGGGGACTGCCCGCGGTGGGCGCGGTGCGCGGCAGGGGACTGATGTTCGCCATCGACATGGCCGACCCGGCCTCCGGCGCCCCCGCTCCCGAACTGGCCGCCGCCGTGCTGGAGGAGACCCGCAGCCGCGGCCTGCTCGTCGGCAAGGGCGGACTGCACGGCCACACCCTGCGCATGGCGCCGCCGCTCACCCTCACCCGGGAGGAGGCCGAGGAGGGGGCGGACATCCTCGTCGAGGCCGTCACCTCGGTCAACGACGCGGCCGCCTGAACCGACGGGGCGCGGCCCCTCCGCACCCGGGCCGTGCCCCCGCCCCGCACACCCTCTCGTCGACGAAGAAGGTTCCGTTGTCTGTCAAGCACGTCTCACACTGGATCGGCGGCAAGCCCTGGCAGGGGCCGTCCGAACGCCGCGGCGACATCTACAACCCGGCCACCGGGCGCGTCTCGGGAACGGTCGACCTCGCCGGACCGGACGAGGTGGCCGCCGCGGTGGCGGCCGCCAGGGAGGCCTTCCCGGCCTGGCGGGACACCTCGCTGTCCCGGCGCACCGAGATCATGTTCGCCTTCCGCGAGCTGGTCCGCGCCCACCGCGACGAACTGGCCCGCATCATCAGCGCCGAGCACGGCAAGGTCGTCTCCGACGCGCTGGGCGAGGTCTCCCGCGGGCTGGAGGTCGTGGAGTTCGCCTGCGGCATCCCGCACCTGCTCAAGGGCGGCTACTCGGAGAACGTCTCCACCCGGGTCGACGCCTACTCCATCCTGCAGCCGCTGGGCGTGGTCACCGCGATCTCCCCGTTCAACTTCCCCGCGATGGTGCCGATGTGGCTGTTCCCCGTCGCCATCGCCTGCGGCAACACCTTCGTGCTCAAGCCGAGCGAGAAGGACCCCTCGGCCCCGGTCCGCCTGGCCGAGCTGTGGGCCGAGGCGGGGCTGCCCGACGGCGTGTTCAACGTGGTGCACGGCGCGAAGGAGGCGGTCGACGCGCTGCTGGTCCACGAGGACGTCAAAGCGGTCAGCTTCGTCGGTTCCACGCCGATCGCGCGCTACGTCTACGCCACCGCGGCGGCCCACGGCAAACGGGTGCAGGCGCTGGGCGGGGCCAAGAACCACATGGTGGTGCTGCCCGACGCCGACCTGGACCTGGCCGCCGACGCCGCGGTCTCGGCGGGGTTCGGCTCGGCGGGGGAGCGGTGCATGGCGATCTCGGCGGTCGTGGCCGTCGGCGGGATCGCCGACGACCTGCTGGCCGGGATCAGGCAGCGGGTGGAGCGGCTGCGGGTGGGCCCCGGGGACGACGCGCGCAGCGAGATGGGGCCGCTGGTGACGCGCGAGCACCGCGACCGGGTCGCCTCCTACCTGGAGGCGGGGGTGCGCGAGGGCGCGACCCTGGCGGTCGACGGCCGCGTGCACCCGGTGCTCGGCGGCGAACGCGGCGGGTTCTGGCTGGGCCCGTCGGTGCTGGACCACGTCACCCCCGAGATGTCGTGCTACCGCGACGAGATCTTCGGGCCGGTGCTGTCGATCCTGCGGGTCGACTCCTACGAGGAGGCGGTCGACCTCGTCAACGCCAACCCCTACGGCAACGGGACCGCGATCTTCACCAACGACGGCGGCGCGGCGCGGCGCTTCCAGAACGAGGTGGAGGTGGGCATGGTCGGCATCAACGTGCCCATCCCGGTGCCGATGGCCTACTACTCCTTCGGCGGCTGGAAGAACTCGCTGTTCGGCGATTCACACGCGCACGGAACGGAGGGCGTGCACTTCTACACCCGCACCAAGGCGGTCACCGCGCGCTGGCTCGACCCCAGTCACGGCGGGGTCAACCTCGGCTTTCCCACCAACGGCTGAGGCTCCGCAACCGTCGAAACGGCGGTCTCGCGCACGAATCGACAGCGGATTCTCCCAGTGGTGATCAGTTGCCCGCTGCTCGGAGTATCGTGGTTGCCGGTTCGCCGCTCCGGGGACTGCCGTTTCGTCCGTGCCCCGGTGAGCGGCGCGGACCACGAGGAGATGCGCCCGATTCCTCTCCCCCCTCCGGGATTAGGGCGCACGGTGAAGGGGTGCTCCGGGCAGCCTCTCCCCCCAGCCCGGAGTACTCCTTCCACCCTGCCACCGCGCCCCGTCGAGGTGCGGCGGCCGGTGCCGCCGTGCCTCCTCCTCCCCGGCGGGAGGGCGCCCGCGGCGGAGCCGAACACCCTCCGGTCAGTGCGTGGCGAGCAGGTGGCGGTCGAAGGGGTCGGTGTGGTGGTCGGCGGCCAGTCGGGCGCACTCGGAGCACCCGTAGACCCGGGTGCCGTCGGGCAGCACCCCCAGTTGCTGGCGCGGCCGCGGCCATCTCGCGTGGCAGACGACGCAGGCATCCCCCATGACCTGCGCGTCGCTGAGTCCTTCCGGTGCGACGACGTAACCGTCGTCCTCGTCTGCGGGCGCACCGCGCTCGCACATGATGCTCAGACCGCTCAACGTCCCTACTCCCCCCGTGGCACAGGACAGTCGCGGATCAAACAGACAGACAGGTGTCGGTGATTGGATTCAACCAGACAGGGTGTGCTCGCTGGATAAAGCAGAGCCAAAACTGTGACCTTGAGCTTAGTGGCGCTGACTCTGCGTAGTCAAAATCGGGGCTGCGTATCGGATCTTCGGCCTCAAGCAGGCACAGACCACTGAAATCCAGTGTCACGCGGGGTATTTCGGCTCGACGGAGAAGCGCCGCAGCGCCAGGGCGGGATTGACCTCGCGGACCTGCGCCACCCGTGCGGGATCCGCCTCCGCCACGGCGACGCCCTCCTGCTCGCCCAGGGACGTCACCACCACGCCCATCGGGTCCACGACCATGCTGTTGCCCGATCCCATCGGCGCACTCTGCCCCGCCGCCGCGACGTAGAGGGTGTTCTCGACGGCCCGGGCGCGTACCAGGAGGCGCCAGTGCTCCTCCTTCAACGGCCCCGGAACCCATGCCGCGCCCACCGCCACCACCTGTGCCCCGGCGTCGGCGAGCCTGCGCGTGACCTCGGGGAAACGCAGGTCGTAACAGGTCTGCAAGCCGAAGACGAGCCCGTCGACGGAGAACACCGCGGGGGCGGTGACCTCCCCCGGACGCACCACCGCCGACTCGGTGAACCCGAAGGCGTCGTACAGGTGCAGCTTGCGGTAGCGGGCCACCAGTGCGGCGTCGGGGCCGACGGCCACCGTGGTGTTGGCGAAGCGCCCCGGCTCGTCCAGCGCCTCGTTCACCCCGGCCACGACGTACACGCCCTGCTCCCGCGCCAGCTCCCGCAGCCCCGACACGTAGCGCCCGTCCAGGGGCTCGGCCGACTCCACGAACCGGTGGTCGATGGCCGGGGCGGTGAACATCGCGTACTCGGGCAGCACCACCACCCGCGCCCCCCGATCGGCGGCCGAGCGCACCAGTTCGGCCGCTCGGGCCAGGTTCACCCGCTTGTCCGTTCCCGGTGCGAACTGCGCGACGGCCACCGCGACCATGCCGACTCCCCGTGTGTGAGCGTTCCGTTGACCGCGACCCTACGCGCTGCACGGGACCACCGGGACAACGGGGCCGGGAACGGGGAGACGGCCCCCACTCGTCTCCACCCGTCCCCGGCCCCGGGAACCGGCCCTAGAGCCGGGCGAAGGCCTCCTCCAGGATGGACAGGCCCTCTTCGAGCAGGTCGTCGCCGATGACCAGGGGCGGCAGCAGCCGGATGACGTTGCCGTAGGTGCCCGCGGTCAGCAGGATCAGGCCGTTGGCGTGGCAGTGCTTGACGATCGAGGCGAGCGCCTCCGGGTTGGGCGTCTTGTCGCCCGCGCCCGCCACCAGTTCGAGCGCGACCATCGCGCCGCGCCCCCGCACGTCGCCGATGACGTCGTACCGTTCGGCGAGCGCGCGCAGCCGGGACAGCAGCACCTCGCCGATGGCCCGGGAACGCTCCACCAGCTTCTCGCTCTCGATCGTCTCCAGCGAGGCGAGCGCCGCCGCGCACGCGGCCGGGTTGCCGCCGTAGGTGCCGCCCAGACCGCCGCCGTGCACGGCGTCCATGAGTTCGGCGCGCCCGGTCACCGCGGCCAGCGGCAGGCCGCCCGCGATCCCCTTGGCGGTGGTGATCAGGTCCGGCACGATCCCCTCGTGTTCGCAGGCGAACAGGGCGCCGGTGCGCGCGAACCCGGTCTGCACCTCGTCGGCGATGAACACGATGCCGTGCGCCCGGCAGAACTCCACCAGCGCGGGCAGGAAGCCCTCGCCCGGCACGATGAAGCCGCCCTCGCCCTGGATGGGCTCGATCAGCACCGCGGCCACGTTCTCCGGGCCGATCTGCTTGGTGATCAGGTCGATGGCCTGGGCCGCGGCCTCGGGGCCGCAGTTGTCGGGGCCGGTCGGCCAGCGGAAGGGGTAGGCCATCGGCATCCGGTAGACCTCGCCCGCGAAGGGGCCGAAGCCCTGCTTGTAGGGCATGTTCTTGGCGGTCAGCGCCATCGTCAGGTTGGTGCGGCCGTGGTAGGCGTGGTCGAACACCACCACCGCCTGGCGCCCGGTGGCGCTGCGCGCGATCTTGACCGCGTTCTCCACCGCCTCGGCGCCCGAGTTCACCAGGATGGAGCGCTTCTCGTGGTCGCCGGGGGTGAGCCGGTTGAGCGCCTCGCACACCTCGACGTAGCCCTCGTAGGGGTTGACCATGAAGCAGGTGTGCGTGAAGCGGGCCAGCTGCTCGCTGGCGCGGGCCACCACCCGCGGGTTGGCGTTGCCCACGTTGGTCACGGCGATGCCGGCGCCGAAGTCGATGAGGCGGTTGCCGTCCACGTCCTCGACGATGCCGCCGCCGGCGCGCTCCACATAGACCGGCAGGGAGCTGCCCACCCCCTGGGCGACGGCCGCGACGCGGCGCTCGTGCAGCGCACGCGACTTGGGACCGGGGATCTCGGTGACGATCCGGCGCTGCTGCGGGAGATCCGCGTGCTCGGTGGCCATGGTTCCCTGCCCTCCTCGTGGTTGTGGCTCGACCATTCGTGGTTGCTGGATCGACAGTAGGCCGAACAACCCCCCTGTTCCCTCGCCGGTATGGATAGAATTCCAGGATGTTCTTGGCCTTTTTGGCAGAACCGCTGTCCTGACGGTCCGGACCCGGTCGAACGAGGAGTGAGCGTGCCGCCTTCCCTGGGAGCGATCCTGCGCACCCCGCGGTTGCGGCTGCGGCTGCTCAACGGTGCCGACAAGCTGGACACCCCGGTGCGCTGGGTGGCCGTCAGTGAACTCACCGACCCCACCCCGTACCTGGAGGGCGGGGAGCTGCTGTTGACCACCGGCCTGCGGTGGAGCCACGAGACCGACGCCGCGTGCTACGTACGACGCCTGGTCGACCGCGGGGTCGCCGGACTCGGCTTCGGGCTCGGCGTCGTCCACGAGCAGGTGCCGTCCACCCTGGTCGAGGCGGTCGCGAGGTTCGGGCTGCCGCTGATCGCGGTGCCCCGCCCGACCCCGTTCATCGCTGTCGGCAAAGAGGTCTCCCGGCTGCTGGCCCGGGAGGAGTACGAGGGGCTGACCAAGGCGTTCGCCGCGCAGCGCCAGCTGACCCGGGCCGCGCTGCGCGGCGCCGAGGCGGTGGTGGACCGGCTCGGCGCGGAACTGGCCGGAGGGTGGGCGCTGCTGCTCACCCCCGACGGTTCACCGCTGCACGCCCGCCCCGCCGAGGCCGCCTCCCACGCCCCGGGACTCGCCGAGGAGGTGCGGCGGCTGCGGGAGCTGCGGCAGCCCGCCAGCGCCTCGCTGGCGGCGGGCTCCGGACACGTCACCGTGCAGCCGCTGGGGGTGTCGGGGCGGGTGCGCGGCTTCCTCGCGGTGGGCAGCTCCCATCCGCTCGGCTCGGACGAACGGACCCTGGTCAACGCCGCCAGCTCCCTGCTCTCCCTGGAGTTGGAACGCGGCAACCCCGCCACCTCGGACCGGCTGCGCGGCGGCCTGCTGGACGCGCTGCTGAGCGGGGCCGTGACCGTGTCCGGCCCGGGGACCGCGGCGCTGCGCGCGGCGCTTCCGGCGGAGCCGGTGGTCGTCGTGGCCGCCGAGGAGAGCCCCGCCGCCGTGTCCTGGGGGCGTGTCGAGGAGGACGGACTGGCGGCCGCGGCCGACGGCCGCTTCACGTTCCTGGGCAGCGCCCGCTCCGATCCGGGGGGACGCCTGGCCGCGTTCACCGGGGGACCGGTGGGCGTGAGCGAGGAGTGCGGCTACGACAGGCTGCCGGAGGCGCTGGCCCAGGCGGAACGGGCCCTGGAGGCCGCCCGGCGCGACTACGCCGCGCTGGTCCGCCACGCCGACCTGCCAGGCGGATTCCTCGGCCTGCTGGACACCCCCGCCGGGACCGGAACGGCCCGGCGGCTGCTCGCTCCGCTGCGCGCGCACCGGTCCGCCCCCGAACTGCTGGCCTCGCTCCGCGCCTACCTGGCCGCCTCGGGACGCTGGGACGCCGCTGCCGAGTCCCTGGGGGTCCACCGGCACACGCTGCGCTACCGGATCGCGCGCATCCGGGAGCTGCTTCCCGGCGACCTCGACGACCCCGACTACCGGGCCGAGTTGTGGCTCGCGCTGCGGATGGCCGAGCGGGAGTGATCCGCCGCGGCCGGTCCGTCCCGGTTTGCCGCTCCCTTGCCCTCCCGTGCCCCGAAACCGGCGGACTGTTCACACAAAGGCCGCTGACCTCATGTTCTGTTGGTGCTCCGGTCCCGTTGGCGGAATGACCGACCGGGTGATCTGTGTTCAAGGTCACAAGAGGGTGGGGCTCGGAACGCGAGGGTGTCGGAGTCGGGAGGACGATGGTCGGGCGTGCGCTGCGAACGGCGGTGGTGGGAGCGAGTGTGCTGGCGGGCGTGTGGGCAGGCGCCCCGGCCGCCGCGGCCGGACAGGACCCGACGGTCGCGGCGGAACTGTCGGACGCCGCGGACCGCGTCTGCCTCGCCGAGATCCGCGAAGCCTGGGAGGCCCCGCAACCCTACGTCCACGACCGGGTCACCGAGGTGCTGCCCGAGGTCACCCCCGAGGCCGTGGCCGAAAGCTTCGAACACGACCGGTCCGTCCGGGTCGCCGTGCTCCCGGAGCCGCACACCGCCCCGGGGGAGCTCGCCGAGCAGCTGCACGCGCAGGGGGACCGGTGGACCGCGGTCCTCTACAGCTGGCAGGACGGCGCCTTCCGGGTCGACACGGTCACCGGCGGCGCACCCCGGGGCGGGCGGGCGCCGACCGGCGTGAGCCACCGGGTCGACGCCGACGACCTGCTCGTCCACATGGAGGCCCTGGCCGTGGTCCTGCGCGGAGAGGTCATCCCCACGGCCGCGCAGGCCCTGGCGGAGACGACGCTGTACGTGGCCCCCGGGCTGGCGACCGACCTCACCGCGCAGCAGGTCGACGACCTCGCCGAGCGGTTCGCCTCGCTGGCCGAACCGGTGCGGGTGGCGCTGCTGCCCAGCGAGGCGGTCGGATACGAGGGCGCGGTGGTGCGCCGGGGCGCCGGCAACGTCGCGGAGCTGGTGCAGGGGGAGCGCGACGCGCCCGTCGTCGTCTACCTGGTGGACGGGGACGGGCACGTCGTCGCCGGTTCCGCGAGCGGCACGGCGGCGGGCAGCCGGTTCGGCCTGACCGGGGACAGCCTGTCCCGGATCACCGCGGCGGCCCGGGACGGCGACAGTGCCGCGGCCACGCTGACCAACCTGCTGGAGCGGCTGGACACGGCGCCCGCCGGGGGCGACGCCGTCGAGCGGGCGGCCGACTTCCTGCGCTACGCCCTCCCGTTCCTGATCGTCCTGGGAGCAGGGCTGGTGCTCGTGCTTCCGGTCCGCCGGGCGGAGGAAACCGTCCGGTCCGAAAGTGGGACGGACGGTGACGCGGTTTCTCCGCCGCAGGAGGACTGAATCTTCCGTCTCTTTCACGGGGTGGCGCAGAGGTAAGCGATCTATGGCGTGATTCCTCTTTTTTGTCGGAATCTCTGCGGGAAGCCGTGCGCCGCGCGTACTCTCGCTGTGTCCCAGAACGGGAAATTCCACGGCGGAGCCGGGGCATTCGCTCCGGAGCGCCGTGCCGACAGGAAGGAGCGCGGTGTCCGGGGCGAGCGAGGAGAAGAGTACGGTCCCGTGCATTCTTGGCGAACATATCGGGCTGATCGCCCATTCTGCCCGTGTCTCGGACGAATGCGGACAAGGGTGTCCGCCTTCTCCCGCGCTGCCGCTGCCCAGGCGCGGCAGCGGACGGAAACGCCTGCCCGCCCCCCGTGATCCGAACCGGCACCGCCCGGACCGGGCCATCCTGGAACGGGTGCTGCACGCGCTGCACTGCCTGGGACGGGAGTGAACCGCGGCGACGGGGTGGAGCCCGGGAAACGGGAGGATGAGCCGCCGCCCCGGGGCCCTCGACGCGGTACGGTGACGGCCGCGCAGTCGGAAACGGATCACGGTATGGAATGACCTCGGCCCGGACGGCGCGAACGCTCTCTACCCGGGATTACCGTTGTTCACACGTGGCGATGCGTTCCGCTGCGGAAAATCGTCCGGAAATTTTTCGCATACGCATCACACGTGGGACGACCGATCGCGAGAATGCGATAAGTCGCTTTGGGTGACTAATTCGTCACTTGACGGTCCGGTTGGGTCGGTCAGTGGGAACAGAGGTGCCACGTGCGGTTATTCCACACATTTCCGCCACCGTTCACGCCGGGGGCACGGTACGGAGCGGGAGGGCGATGAGACCTCGGACGCGCAGGGCGCTGCTTGTCGCGGCCACCGCAGTCCCCGGTGACGCACCCGGGTACGGGGCCGGGGTCCGGTCGGGCGTCGAGGCGCTGGGGTCGGCGCTGACCGACGCGGCGTTCGACGAGGTGCGGGCCCTGGACGACCCGGGGCGCACCCGGATGCTGGAGGAGTTGCGCTCCTTCTTCGCGGTGGCGGAGCCGACCGACGTCCTCCTGCTCGCACTGCACGGCACCGTGGTCCGGGACGGCGACGGCCGACTGTGCTTCCCCGCCGCCCGGGGACGCCGGTTCGCCTCCGGAGCCGTGCGGCTGGACGCCGTGAGCGAGGTGATCCAGTCCTCCCCGGCCCGCGCCACCGTCGTGCTGCTCGACTGCGGCTACAGCGGCTGGTTCGACGACGGGCCGGACGGTTTCACCCCGACGGTCCCCCAACTCGAACTGCGGCGGGCCTTCCCCAGGGAGGGCTGCACCGTCCTCGCGGCGGCGGGAGGCGGACAGCACAGCGCCGGCCCGCTCAGCCTGGGCGTGGCCAGGGCGCTGCGGGGGGCCGCGCCCGACCGCGACGGCGACGGCTGGATCGACACCGCGGACCTGGGCGAGTACCTGGACCGCACCAGCGCCGCGGACCAGCGGCCCGTGCTCGTCACCGCCACACCCCCCGTCCCGCTGGCACGCCGGGCCTGCGGCCCGGCCGCCTTCGAGCGGTCCGGCCACCCCGACCCGCGCTCCCTCCTCGCCGACCTCGCCGCGGTCGAGGGCCTGGACCTGGCCCGGTTCGGCGACACCGCACTGGCCAGCCTCGCCCACGTGCCCGAACCGGGACAGGCCGAACCGGCCATCCCCATCAGCGCGGCCCCGATGAGCGAGGCCCACCACCGGGCGGTGGAGTCGGCGATGAGCCGACGGCTCACCGTCGTGGCCGCCCCGCCCGGCAACGGCGCCGGGACACTGGCGACCGCGGCCGCGCACACCGCCGTCGCCTCCGGGCAGAACGTCCTCTTTGTCGCCTCCGACACCGCCTCCGCCGACGCCTTCACCGTCGACGTCCGAACCGAGCTGGAGACGGCGCACCTGCTCGTGGGCGGGCCGAGCGGCGGACGTTCCCACGGCGCCGTCCACGGCACCCTCCAGGAGCGCCGCACGCGCAGCGAGGAGGAGACCGCGGCGCGGGCGGCGCTGTACCGGGACTGGGCCGCAGTGTGCGTCGCCCGCGCCGCCATCGACGCGATCGCGCGCATCGAGCGGGACCTGGCGCTGCTGGCGGAGGCGCGCGGACAGATCATCGCGGCGGGCTGGGACCCCAGGGCGCTGTTCCGCGGCAGCAGCCCCCGGGAGTGGCTGCGCTGGGCCGAACAGGCCACCCAGCGGTTCCCGTTCCGCCCGCTGCGGCGTTCCGGCGCGCGGCGCAGACTGGCCGCCGCGACCGATCCGGCGCTCCTGGCCCGGGTGTGCCAGATCGCCCGGGTGGAGCAGGAGTGGCGCAACACCCTCGACATCCGGCGCCGCGCGACCGCGCTGGAGGAGCTGTACGCCGACCTGGTGGCGGCGCTGGAGGCGCACCGGCGGTCCAGCGCCGCGTACCTGGCGGTCCAGGCGCGAGCACGCCACAGCCGCGCAACGGACGGCCCCGACCAGGCGGGGGCGACCGCCCCGGTCTGGTCGGTCGCGGTGGGCCGGGCCCGCGACCTGCCGCCCCGGGCGGGCATGTTCGACCTGGTGATCGTCGAGCGGGCGGAGCGGTGCGGCATCGGCGAGGTGCTCCCGCTGCTCTACCGGGCCCGCCGCGCACTGGTCATCGGCGACCCGGCCGCGCCCGCCACCGGAACGGACGGGCGGGGACACGGAGCGGCCGCGGTCCCCGCCTACCGGGCGCTGGCCCGCATCCGCACCGAGACGGGGGGACGGGTGCTCTGGCTCGACGAACACGACCGGTGCCAGCCCGCGATCGCGGCGCTGGCCGACCGGTGCTGCTACGGCGGCAGGACGACCGTGCTCACCGACCCCTGGAACCTGCCCGGCGACGCCGCCCGGCCGGTGCAGTGGCACGACGTGGTCGGCGAGTACGAGGCGGAGGACGGCGGCTCCTACGTCAACCGCGCGGAGGCGCACCGGGTGGCGGCCGTGCTGACCGCGTTGGACGTGCGGCTGCCCGAAGGGGCGACCGTGGGCGTGACCAGCCCGTTCCACGGGCAGCGCGCGCTGCTGCGCAGACTCACCGGCCGCCGCCGCTACTCCCGCGGGATCCGGATCGAACCCCCGCACGCCTTCGGCCTGCGGCCGTGCGACGCGCTGGTGGTCTCCCCCGTGCTGAGCGGGGCCACCCCGCACCGTACGGTGGCGCGGACGCTGGCCGGCGCCCAGTGGTGGCATCCCGTGCTGACCGGGGTGGTCGCGCAGCTCGTCGTGGTGGGGGACCGCGGCTTCTGGACGGCCGGCGGCGGCGTGCCCGAGGCCGTGGCCGAGACGGCCGCGACGGGCACGGCGGAGGCCGACGCGGAGGCTGTGCCGAGTCCGCTGCTGCGCGCCCTCAACGACCTGTCCGCCGAGGTCGAGACCGACGCCGTGGTGGCGGGCTACCGCGTGGACCTGTGCGTGACGGCGCCCGGCGGAAGGGTCCTGGTCCTGGTGGACCGCACCCGGGACGGCCGCGGACTGCGCCGCCTGCTCGACCGGCAGCAGCGGCTGCGGGAGGTGACCGACCTCCCGGTGCTCCGCGTCCCCCTCTGGCGCTGCCTCCACGATCCGGCGGACCTGGCCAAGGAGGTCCTGCTCGGCATGGTCTGACGGCCGGTGCGCGGCCCCGGGGAGGGGGACCCGGTCGCGGACGGGGCCGATAGGGTGCGAAGCGCCGGGAGAGCCGCACACCGCGGCCACGACGGGGAGGAGGCGACGGCACGGTGCCCGAGGGCCACACGCTGCACCGGTTGGCGATCCACTTCACCAAGGCCTACGGCGGGCAGCGGTTGCGCGCCACCAGTCCGCAGGGGCGTTTCACCGACGGGGCGCGGCGGATCGACGGCCGGGTGCTGGGCGAGGCCGAGGCCCACGGCAAACACCTCTTCCTGGGCTTCGACTCGGGCGAGTGGCTCCGCGTCCACCTCGGCCTGTACGGGGCGTGGACCTTCGGTGACGCCGGGGGCGAGCGCAGCCTGGGCGCCCCGCGCACCGAAGCGGACACGGAGCGGACGCTCCGCCGCGACCCGGACGGGTACGTGATCCCGCCGCCGCCCACCGGAGCGGTGCGGCTGCGCCTCGTGGGCGCCGACGGCTGGGCCGACCTGCGCGGCCCCTCCGCCTGCGAGGTGCTGGACCCCGAGGGCAAACGGGCGGTCCAGGCCAGGCTCGGCCCCGACCCGCTGCGCGACGACGCCGACCCCGAACGGGTGTGGCGGACGGTCAGCAGATCCCGCAGCGCGATCGCGGTGCTGCTGATGCGGCAGGACGTCGTCTCCGGCGTGGGCAACATCTACCGCGCCGAGTCGCTGTTCCGCACGGGGATCGACCCCTACCGCGCCGGACGCGACCTGGACCGCACCCGGTGGGACGCGCTCTGGGCGGACCTGGTCCGCCTGCTGCACGACGGAGTGCGCGACGGCCGGATCATCACCACCCGCCCCGAACACCGCGACAACCCCGCGCTGAACCCGCCGCCCCGCGAGGACGCCTGCTACGTGGCCTACCGCGCCGGACAGCCCTGCCGGGTCTGCGGGACCACGGTCCGCTCCGCCGAACTGGCCGGCCGCACCCTGTACTGGTGCCCGGGCTGCCAGACGGGCTGAGCCGCCTCAGCGCGGGGAGACCTCGCTGGTGACCTCCCAGGCGATCTCCTCGGCGAGGTCGTCGGTGAGTTCCGCGCCGGCCAGCCGCTCGGCGAGCAGACGCGCGTGGTAGACCGCGTGCAGGCCTCTGCTCAGGGCCTCCGCCGCGCTCATCACCGCGTAGTCGTCCCACAGGTCCGGGTCGACCGCCAGCACCGCGATGTCGTCGTTGTACGGGATCGCGTCGACCTCGTGCGCCTCGTACAGCTCCCGGATGTGCTCGGCCTCGACCACGGGTACGTCGCGCTCGGAGAGGTAGACCTCCGCCAGCACGTCGGCCTGCTCCGGTTCCAGCGCGGCGGGGTTGTAGCCGAAGTCCGCCGCGTAGGCGGCCAGCCGTTCGGCGATCGCCGCGGTCTGCCGCCGCACCGCTTCGGCGCTGGCGGGCCCGTAACCGGAGTTCCTGACGCGGCCCGCCAGCGCGTGGACGTCCACTGCTGTGCCACTCCTTCGATGACCGTGCCCGTGACAACGGGGTCGAAGGACCATTATCGCCGGGGTCAGCGGCCCTGGAGCGCGTCGATCGCCACCGACATGGCGATCACCAGCCGCCGGTCGACGTGCGGATCGGGGATCTCGATGGTGTAGCGGTCGCGGATGCCCCACCTCTTGTCCACCGAGAACACGACGCTCCCGTCGCGGACGAAGTCGAAGTGGTAGGGCACGAAGGAGAGCGCGTCGACGAAGCGGCGCAGCACGGCGAGCGCGACGTTGCGCTCCTGCCCGGTGGTCTGGGCCAGGCCCGGCTGCTCCAGGTGCCAGGTGGAACGCAGCAGGGACTGCTTGAAGTCCTTGCGGAACAGGCCGATGGGGGCGCCGGAGGCATCGAAGACGTCGTAGGTGGCGCCCAGGTCGATGACGTTGCGCGCCTTGAAGCCCAGGACCGGCGACTGCTTGCTGTCGTCGGTGTAGAGGGTGACCTGCTCCCTGAAGGCCAACCGCTTCTGCTGGGCGAACGCCAGGAGCTGCCCCTCGCTGCCGTCGGGGTTGACGGCGCGGAACTCGTACTGGTTGACCACGGGGCGGATGCGCTGTCGCATGATCATCCGCGGCAGGCTCTGAAGCTGGTGGAAGTCCATGTTCGCCTTCGTTCGGGAGTGTCCGGTTTCGGGAGGGAAACCGCACCTTCCGATGGGCGGACGGGCCACCGGGTTCCTGGTTCGGGGCGTCGATGCGTTTTCGTTACCTTCTGCGGCGGGGGAGGTCACGGCGCGGGACGCACCGGCAGGCCGGCCGCGCGCAGCAGCTCCGTGAACCGCTCGGCGTTGCGCACGGCGTAGTCGCGCAGGCAGTTGTTGAACAGCACGTGCACCGAGGAGGCCCGCTCGGCGAGGGCGCCCACCCGGGGCACCCACTCGGCCAGCTCCTCGTCGGAGTAGCGGTACCCGAACCGCCGCCGCTTGTCACCGCTGGTCCAGTGCTCGGAGCGGCCGTGGAAGCGCACCACCGCCAGGTCGGAGACGGCCTCGGCGAGGGGCGGGACCGAACTGGTGTGGCCCTGCGGCATGTCCACGCACACGTAGGGCAGGTCGTGCTCGCGCAGGAAGCCCAGGGTCCGCTCCCGGTGCTCGGCGTCCAGCCAGGTGCGGTTGCGGAACTCCACGCACACCCGCAGCGGCGCGCACCGGTCCCGGCACTCCAGCAGGTAGCGCAGGTTGGCTTCGCCGTAGGGGAACCACTGCGGGAACTGGAAGAGCACCGCGCCGAGCCGGCCGGAGCGCCGCAGCGGCTCCAACGCGGCCCGGAAGCGCTCCCACACCTGGTCCACCAGAGCCCGCGACGCGTCGCGCAGGTAGAGGTTGCCCTTGCGGTTGATGGCGTTGGCCGCCGCCCCGTGCAGCTCCACCGGGAGCGCCGACACCCGGGTGGGATGGTGGGTGAACAGGGAGAAGGCCTTGATGTTGAAGGTGAAGCCGTCGGGGGTGCGCTCCACCCACAGCCGTGAGACCGACTCGCTGGGAAGCGCGTAGTAGGTGGAGTCGACCTCCACGATCGGGAACCGGGAGGCGTAGTGGCCGAGCCGCCGCTCGGGGGTGGTGGCCTCGTCCGGGTACCAGCCGGACTCGATCAGTGAGGGGTCCGTCCACGACGCGGTGCCTGTTCTGATGTCGCTCATGGGACGAAGTTACCCAGGGTGACCGGTTGGACGCGAGGCTGGGGTCGCCGTCCCGGGAAGCGGGACGGGACGGCGGACACGGCGCGGCCGCCCCGCTCACGCCGAGCTGCGCGCGGCTCCCGAGCCCAGCTTCGCGGGCAGGTCGGAGACGGGCAGGGACGGGTCGGGTTCGGCGACCACCACGACACCGTCGTCGCTCACGTCGCCGGGGCCGGGAATGGTCGTGCCGGGCAGCGAGACCGCCGCGCTCCCCCAGGCCACCGCGCGCCGCAGCCGGTCCTCGGGCGCGGCGTCGTCGAACAGGTAGCCCGCCAGGGCGCTGTCCCCGGCGCCCACGGTGCTGCGCGGCACGACCGGCGGCCCGCCCGCCCACCAGACGCGTTCCGGCTCCACCAGCAGCGCCCCGCAGTCGCCCAGCGTCACCAGCGCCGCGCCGTTGCCCCAGGACAGCACCTCGCGGGTGGCGTCCACGACCTCGCCGAGCGTGGTCAGTTCCCGTCCCAGCAGCTCGGCGAGTTCGTGGTGGTTGGGCTTGAGCAGGTCGGCCGCGCCCGCCCGCACCGTCTCGACCAGCGGCGCACCGGAGGTGTCCACGGCGATCGGGACGCCGTACCGGCGCGCCAGCGCCGACAGCCGCACGTAGAAGTCGGCGGGGGCGCCCTGGGGCAGGCTGCCGCCCGCCACCAGCCACGCCGGACGGTGCCGCAGCTGGGACTCGGCCGCCCGCAGCAGCGCCGCGACCTCGGCCTCGCTGAGGGCCGCCCCGGCGACGTTGAGCTGGGTGGTGGTGCCGTCGGCCTCGGCGGTGGTGATGTTGCACCGGGTCACGGCCGCCACGGGAACCGTCACCGCGGCGATGCCGTGCTCGCCCAGCAGGGCGGTGAGCTGGGCTCCCTCGGCGCCGCCCACGGGGAGCACCGCGACGGTCTGGGCGCCGTGGTTGCGCAGGGCGCGGGAGACGTTGACGCCCTTGCCTCCCGCGTGCGCCATGGCGGTGTGGATGCGCAGCACCGCGCCGCGGACATAGGCGTCGATCTCCAGGGTGCGGTCGACACTGGGATTGGGCGTGACTGTGAGGATCATGCGCGCTCTCTTCTGGGTCGGCGGTGGTCGATCCCGGCGGCTCCCGGTCCGGGCCCGGGCGCTCGCCGGCCCGGGGGGCCGCTCCCATCGTAGACGGAAAGGTCTAAACCAATCGGGGACCGGGGGTGAATTGTGGCCGTACCGGGCACGCCGTCCCGCACGGGCGCCAACGACCCCGCGGCGGGTTAGGGGCGGGCCGGGACCGCGCCCTCCACCGTCCGGAAGCCGACCGGACCGAACACGACACGGAGGCGTTGCGGGCCCCTGCCGTACCGGAAGCCGACACGGATCAGGAATGATCGTTCCCGGGCGCACTACCGGTGCGCCGGACCGGGCAAGCACCGCGCACCCGGTCGAACAGCCACAGTCCAGTACGGAACAGAAACCGAGATTCGGGAGTCTGCCATGCCGATCGTCTCCAACGCCCACACCGAGTGGCAGGGAACCCTGTTCGAGGGCAGCGGAACCGTCTTCTTCGACTCCTCCGACCTGCCCGAGCAGCAGGTCACCTGGAAGGCCCGCGCCGAGTCCCACGGCGGCCTCACCAGTCCCGAGGAGCTGATCGCCGCCGCCCACTCCTCCTGCTTCTCCATGGCCCTGAGCAACGCCCTGGCCAAGGCCGGCACCCCGGCGACCAAGCTGAACACCCAGGCCCAGGTCACCTTCCAGCCGGGTGAGGGCATCAAGGGCATCCACCTGGTCGTCCGCGGCGAGGTCCCCGGCATCTCCGCCGACGACTTCGTCAAGGCGGCCGAGGGCGCCAAGGAGGGCTGCCCGGTCAGCAAGGCCCTGGCGGCCACGCCCATCACCCTGGACGCCGCCCTGGCCTGACCGGGAGCGGGAGGAAGCGGGCGGTCCGGCGGACTCGTGGGGCCGCCCGCTTCGGCGTACGGCGCGTCCGGGGACCGGGGGGCGGGGCCCTCCGGCGGGACCGGAGGAAAGGAGGCGAACGAACGGGTGGTCGACTACGGACTCGACGGCAGAGTCGCGGTGGTCACGGGCGCGGCATCAGGAATCGGACTGGCGTGCGCCAGGGTGCTCGCCGCCTCGGGAGCACGGGTCGTCCTCGCCGACATCGACGCGGAAGCCGCCGCCCGCGCCGCGCGCGCGGTCGGGGGCGACACACTCGCGGTACGCACCGACGTCACCGACCCGGGCTCTGTCGACGCCCTGGTCGACACGGCCGTCGAACGGTTCGGGGCGGTGCACGTCATGGTCAACAACGCGGGCGTCAGCGGCGATCCGGTTCCGGTGGGCGACTACGACACCGAGAGCTGGCGCAGGGTGATGAGCGTCAACCTCGACGGGGTCTTCCACGGCACACGTGCCGCGATCCGGGCGATGCGCCACGGCGGCGGCGGTTCGATCGTCAACATCACGTCGGTCCTGGGACAGGTCGGACACCCCCTGGCCGGCGCCTACGTCGCGGCCAAGCACGGGGTGGTCGGCCTCACCAGGGCGGCGGCACTCGACCACGCCGCCGAACGGATCCGGGTCAACGCCGTCGGCCCGGGGTTCGTCCGCACCCCGCTGCTGGAGGCCGGGCTCGACGAGGCGAAGGAGGCCGAGCTCCTCGCCCGGCACCCGGTCGGCCGCCTGGGCACCGCCGAGGAGGTCGCCGAACTGGTCGGCTGGCTCGCCAGCGACGCGTCGAGCTTCGTCACCGGCTCCTACTACGCGGTCGACGGCGGCTACCTGGCCCGCTGACCACGCCGCCCCGCCGCAGGTCCGCGGCGGGGCGGCGGCACGGGTCAGTCCAGCAGCCGCTGGGGGATGACCTCCTCGCGCAGGGCGCGCAGGACGTCGTCGAAGTCCCCGATGTGGCCGACGTGCTCGGTGCGGCGGCGCACCTCGGAGCGGATGGCCTCGACCACGGTCGGGCTCTGCACCACCTCGGCCAGCGGTGCGCCGGCCAACGCCCGACGCCACTCCAGCAGGGTGTTCAGCCGCCCGTTGGCGACGGCGGCCCGGCTCAGGTGGAACAGGGCGTCCACCTTGGTCTTCGGCTCGGCCTCCCCCAGCAGGTCGACCTCCAGGATCAGCATGGGGGAGTCCTCGGCCGTCTCCGCGTGGTAGACCTGCCACGCCCGGCCGTTGGTGAGCACCAGCCACTGGACGCCCTCGGCCGCGGCGCTGAGCCGCGCCGGGCGCAGGTTGCGCGCGCTGATGTCCTGGCCGCACCGCTTCGCCTCGACCAGGGCGAAGACCTCGTCCCCGACTTTCAGCCCGTAGTCGACGGCGTCGTTCTTGGTGCGGTACTCGGTGGTCACCTCGTCGTACTTGTTGTACCCCAGTCCCTCGCTGAGGAAGTCGGTGATCAGCAGACGGGTGTCGCCCTCGTTGGCGTCCCTGGCCACGAGGTCCTCCAGCGGTCCGGTGAGCTGCTCCAGCGCCGTGTGCAGCTGGCTGCGCGCGTCAGCCTCCCACTGCGGGATGGGGTCCTCGGGGGTGGCGAATTCTCCGGTCCAGGTCAGTACCTGGGTGGCGTCCGGGTCCATTGGTGTCTGAATCCCATTCCGTGCGATGTCGGGCGGAACAATGACCGTCGGACCATTATCGACCACGGCGCTCAGAACCCCCGTCGTCACCGGGGTTCCGGCGCACCGGTGACCACGGGACCGGAGGACCGGAAACCGGGTCCGGGACGACGGCCGGGGACGGTCCTCACGGAGGCGCGGCCCGGTGGGACCGCCGGACCGGGGCGCCGCGGCGCAGGTACTCGGCAAGGGCGTCGTCGAGGGGGACGAGGTCCGGACGCAGCAGGCCGACCAGGAGATCGCGGTCGTGCGCGTCGAGCAGCACCAGGGGGCGGCGCAGCCGCACGCTCCACGAGCGGGGGTCGGGGAAGGCGTGCAGTGCCGCCACGTGGTCGGCGAGGACCGGTCCCGTGCCGAACGGCGCCAGTTCGGTGACGCGCAGCGGGCAGCGCAGCGGGTACTCGCGGTCGCCGAACCGCACCGGGGCGGTGTCGCGGGTGACGGGGGCGGCCACGGTGGCGAGCGCGACGACGCGGCCCCGGTCACGGGTGGGATTGCGGAAGCAGCCGCGGGTGGTGTAGATGAGCAGTTCGTCCCCGGCGGACAGCCGGGAGGCCTGGCCCGCCCGCGCGGCGGGGAACGCGGTCTGCCGGGTGGACAGCACCCACGCCAGCGCCTCCCGGTCGCCGATCACCATCAGGTACGCGCTGCGCTCACCGCTCACGGTCCGACCGTACCGGGTTCGGCGCCCCGCGGGGAGCGCCGCCGGGGCACGCCCGCCGGGTCAGGTGGCGCGGACCCGCCGAACGCCGTGGGCGGCGCGCAGGTCGGCGGCGCTCCAGCCGCGTTCCCGGACCCGGTGCGGCAGCAGGGCCCCGGCGAGGAGGGCGGCCTGGTGTTCGGACCGGGCGCGGACCGCGGCGACGGCCCCGGCGCGGTCCGGGACCGTGTGGAGCGGGTCCAGGCCGGTACGGAGGATGTCCTTCGCGGCGTCGACGAACGGTTCGGAGGGGTCGGGGGGCGCGATTCCCGGGGAAGCCGTCCGCGTACGGACTGGCCGATCGCGTCGGCGGTGTCGAGAGCCTGGCCGGCGCCGATCCGGGCCCCACGGGAAGCCTGCCGTGCCGGGCGTAGGAGCGTCAGGTGGACACCCCTGGAGGACGTGGACCTTCCGGTGCACCGGATCGTGCTGGGCGTGGGCGGTCTCCTCGTCCTCCCCGTCCTCGTCGTCGGGGTAGGGCCGGATCCGCGCGGAGGGTTCCTCGGCTGCGGCGAGCGTGAACTCCGCGCTGTCGCGGGCCGGGGCCCACAGGATGTCGGCCACGGTGCGGTGGTCGCGCTGCTCCTCGGCCGAGGCGGCCGGCAGAACACCGGAGCGATCCGCGTTCCCCGTCTCCCGCGGCCATGGCCGCCTGGCGCCACGGCTCCAGCTCCGCCCTCCGCTCCCGGAACCCCCGCATCACGTCCGGCGGCGTCCCTTCCGACTGCAGTGGTGCCCCTCCGCCACGGGGGCGGCCGCTTTGCCGGCTCCCCGCGGAGCCCGGGGCGGGCAGCGCGGTTTCCCAAGGGACGTCACCGTGACGCGAACTCCAGGGGGTCGCCCTCCGCGACCGCGCCCAGGTCGTCGGCTCCAGCGGAGAACTCCCGGTCCGGGTAGAGGGCGACCAGGCCGATCCAGTCGCGCACCGTCGCCCCCGCCGGCAGTTCCACCGGGACGCTTCCCGGCCGCCGGGCCGCGCTGACGACCTGGGCGAAGACCCCGGTGGTGATGGTCGCGACCACCACCGGGCGGCCGTGGGCGCGCAGGCGGGCGAAGACCGCCGCGGCCTGGTCGTCGGGCGAGCACACCACGACGGTGTGGCGGCCCCGGGCGTCCCGGACCTGCGGATGCCGCAGCAGGTACTCGATGAAGCGGGGGGTGTGGCGGGCGTGCTCCACCAGGCGTGTGGCGATGTCCGGGGTGTCCTCGCGGCCGGGCAGCATGTCGAAGTCCACGTCGAGGCTGACCCGGATCGGCCGTGCGCCGTGCCGCAGCAGCCAGTCGATCTCGGTGGCCTCGGCCCGGGTGGGCCGGTTCTCGCCGTCGTCCAGGCCGATCCCGCGCAGCCAGGCGTTGACCTCCGACCACAGCCACACCAGGGACCGGCCGACGGTGCCCTCCGGGGCGGGGAAGGGGGCTTTGTCGCGGCGCTGCCCGTGCACCCACTGGGTGACGTTCTGGCGGCTGCGGCCGGTGCGCTCGGCGATGTCGGACACGCCGACCAGGTCGGGGTCCAGGCGCAGGATCCGCATCGCGGGAGCGAGTGTCCGGGCACGCGCCACCACGGCCCCGGCGGCGGCGACCGCATCCGGTCCGCTGCCCGAGACCGTCATGCGGTGCACCCCGTGGGAGCAGGACAGTACGGCGTCCAGTTCGTCGGTGAGGGCGCCGACGGCGGCGTGGTCGTCGAGGCTGATCCCGTCCACAACGAAGACGAACTCGTAGTCGGGCAACGCGTTCCCTTTCCGGAGGGCGGGCGCGACTGGTGGGGGAGGGCGGGCGCCCGGCCGCCCTCCAGTCTCGCACCGCTGTTGACGAACGTCAACGAGGCTGGGCGGGGCGGCCGTCCGGCTCCTCCCGTACGGGAGCGCGCCTCGGGTCGTCGGGGGGCAGCGGGCAACGCCGCGCCTCCCGGAGAATGCGCCGGGCCGCCTGGCCGGGGTTGCGGGGCGTGCCCGGCACCTGGATGCGGGAACAGCCGCACGGACAGCGCAGCCGCCCCCAGTGGCCCTCGCCGTGGAGCGTCCACCCGTCCGCCACCAGCGTCCGCAGCACTTCGCGGACCTCGCTCTTCTGGTGTGCGGAGGGGTTGAGCTCCTTACCGGTCAACTGCGGGACTCCCGACCTGTCGAAGGGGCGCGGCTCGGCAGCGGCCGATCCGGGGGGCCCGTGAACCACCTCAACCGGGGCAGGACACGGGAAACCCAGTATTCCAGGAGGAGACCCCCACTGCCGGACAGACCGGTCCCGCGGCGGCTCAGCCCGCTCCACTCACCGCGGCGGGGGCGACGGCACGGGGCAGGCGGGAGGCGAGCTCCCACAGCGGCCCCTCCAACGCCTCGCTGAAGGTCGGGAACGGGTGCACGGTGTCCACCAGGGTCGCCACCGGAAGTTCGGCGCGCACCGCCTGGGAGACCTCCGAGATCCACTCCTCCGCCCGTCCGCCCACGGCGGTCGCCCCGACGAGGACGCCGCGCGCGGAGTCCGCCACCAGTTTCACCCAGCCTTCCCGCGCGTCGTCGATGGCCGAGCGGACCGTGCCGGAGACCGGGAAGGCGGCGACGAGCGGGTCGACACCCGCCGCGCGGGCCGACGCCTCGGTGTGCCCGACCGAGGCCAGCACCGGATCGGTGTAGACCGTGCGCGGCACCCCGCGGTAGTCGGCGCGCACGACGTGCCCGGACAGGTTGGCCGCGAC
Source organism: Thermobifida alba (assembly GCF_023208015.1). Taxonomy (NCBI): domain Bacteria; kingdom Bacillati; phylum Actinomycetota; class Actinomycetes; order Streptosporangiales; family Nocardiopsidaceae; genus Thermobifida; species Thermobifida alba. The sequence goes on from NZ_CP051627.1 coordinate 4,830,981, forward strand.
GACCCGCCCCTGGTAGTGCGCGGTGTGGGTGAACGGCGAGACCCCCGTGACGTCACCGACCGCCCACAGGTTCTGCGCACCCGCGACCCGGCAGCGGTCGTCGACGGTCAGGGGCGCCCCCGGTTCCGGGTGAAGCCCCAGCACCTCCAGGCCCAGACCGGAGGTGTCCGGTCTCCGACCCGTCGCGAACAGGATCCGGGAGGCCTCCACCGTCCGTCCGTCGGCCAGCCGCACCCGGGCGCCGCCCCCGTGCCGCCGGGCCCCGGTCGGCGTCGTGTTCCGCAGCACCCGGACCCCGACCCGTTCCAGGGCCTGCGCCACCTCCTCGGACGCCTCGTCCTCCTCCCGCGGGATCAGGCGGGGGCCGCGCTGGACGAGCGTCACCGCGCACCCGAACGCGGCGAACAGGTACGCCGTCTCGCAGCCCACCGCACCGCCGCCCAGCACCAGGAGGGACTCGGGATACTCGTCGGTGCTCATCGCCTGCTCGCTGGTCCACGTCGGGCACTCGGCGAGCCCGGGAACGTCGGGGACCTCGGGGACCGAACCAGTGTTGAGCACCAGGTCGCGGTAGCCGACCTCGGTGTCCGCCACCTCCACCACGCCGGGCCGGACGACACGGCCCCGGCCGCGCAGCAGTTCGGCCCCGGTCCGTTCCAGCGCGGCGGCGGCCGCGCCGTCGTCCCGCCCGTTGACCAGACGCTCCCGGTGGGCCACCGCCCGGGAGTAGGCCTCCCGTGCCGGGACCGCGCCGGTGAACAGCCCGGTGAACCTGCCCTCCCGGGCCAGCCGCCACGCGGTGGCGGCCCGCAGCATCGCCTTGCTCGGCACACAGGCGAGGAACGGGCAGCGGCCGCCGACCAGAGCCGGTTCCACCACGGCCACCGAGCGGCCCCGCACCCCGTTCCAGACCAGTTTCGCTCCGGCGCCGGCACCCAGGATCACGACATCGAAAGAACGCACCACGCCCCTCCCCTCCCACGGGTCTGTCCAGGCGGCTACCCGCTGACACGGGACGGAACCGGGAAACGGCGGGGCCGCACGGCAGCGGTACGCGGGGGGCGCGACGACACCCCGGACGACCGCCCGCGTCCGCGCAGGCCATCGCCCGGGACGGCTGGGGAGGCAGGCGCGGTTTCGCGCGGGGACCGTGGTCCAGCCCCCGGGACTGCTCCCACACCGCCACCGGGGGCGATGCCGGACGAAACCACGGAGGTCCGACAATCCGGTTTCCACCCGCTTCGAGGGGCGCCGGGTCTACGATCCTTGGGTCACGTCATCCCCCGGAGGTCCCCCATGGTTTTTCACTACGGCCGTCTCACCAGGGACGGTGGAGCCGACCCGCGTGAGCTCACCTTCGCCGTCCTCGCCCTGCAGACGACCGGCCTGGACGTGGACTGGGGGGCGCGCCTGTGCGAGGTGGCCGTGGTACGGATGCGCGGCGACGGCACCGTCCTCGACGAGTACGCCACCCTCGTCAACCCGGGGATCCCCGTGGGCAACACCGAACTCCACGGGATCACCGACGCCTGGATGGTGGGCGTGCCCGGATTCGAGCAGATCGCCGGGGACCTGGTCAGCTACCTCGGCGACGCCGTCGTCGTCGGCCACGACCTCTTCGCCGCCGAACGGTTCCTCGCCGCCGAGTTCGACCTCCTCGGCATCCCCCTGACCAACCTGCCGGGCCTGTGCACCCTGACCGCCTTCCGCACCCACCTGAAGCACCCCGACCACCGCTTCGACTCGCTGTGCCGGACCCTGACGGGGCAGTGGCCGGTCGCAGAGCACCACGCCCTGGAGGACGCCCGCTGCCTCGCCGCGATGCTGGCGACCCTGCTCACCACCGCCCCCCAGCCGCTGGGCTGGGAGGGGCCCGTGTCGGCGGCCCTGCCGATGCTGGCCTGCGGGGGCGACGTCGCACCGCGCGCCGCCATCCCCCGCCGGGCGGCCGAGGACGACCTCGACGCACTGGCCGCGCGACTGCCCCTGATGAACAACGCGCCGCACCCCCGCCCGGACGGGCTCGCCAACTACCGCATGGCGCTGGAGCAGTTCACCGCCGACGGCACGGTTCCGGCGGAGCACGCCGAGCGGCTGGCGATGCTGGCCGCCCGCGCCGGACTCACCCAGCACACCGCCCGCGAGGTGCACCGCGAGGCGCTCGCGCGGCTCCCCCAGCGCGTCGGCGCGACCAGCGGCGGCACGGCCGGTACGGTCGCCGTGGGGGTCGGCGGACACGGCGGGACCGCGGCGCCCGACTGGCGGCAGGTGTGGCGGCCGCGCGAACTGACCCCGGAGGAGTACCGCGTCCAGTTCGCCGAGCCCGGCGACACCACCCCGGAGGACCTCGTCATCGACCCGCCGGAGGCCGGCTCCCGCAAGGAGTTGGAGAAGCCGAGGTGGGAGATGAAAACCGTCCTGTTCGTGACCGTCCTGCTCGTGCTCGCCGTGGCCTGGCAGTACGTGGTGTGGGTGGTCTGAACGCAGCGGCGGCCCCGTCCGCGCGACCCCGGTCACCGGACGCGCAGGCCGCGGACGACACTCAGGATCCGGTCCGGATCGCGCAGGTCGGACCAGGTGAAGCGGACGATGCGGATACCGGGGACGGCGAGTTCCAGGGCGTCGCGGCGACGGTCGCGGCGCGGGGCCCCCGCCGGCTCGGACCGCCCTCCTTCGTCGGCCTCGACGAGCAGCCGACGGTCCTCCCACCACAGGGCGCCGACGGCGACGAGACGGCCCCGCGCGTCGTGGAACGGGTGCCGCACAGCGTCGGGCGGCACGCCGCCGTCGACGCACACCAGCCTGATCCGGGTCTCCAGCGGACTCCGCGCCCGGCCGTCGGCCAGCGTCCACCACGGCCGGGAACGGGCGCTGCCGGGGCGGCCGGCGTTGGCGGCGGCGAGCGCGGGCAGGTCCGCGGCGCGGACGAGCCCCTGGTTGAGAGCGGAGTCGAGCAGGCACACAGCGGTGGCGCGGTCGGTGTCCACCAGCACGTCGCGCAGGGTCCGCTGCGGCGTGGTCACCCGCAGCGGACCGTACACGGTGACCTCGCCGGGACCGGTGGCCCAGAAGTGCTCGACGACCCCGCCCCCGCCGCGCCGGGACCGTGACGCGGGCACGGTCAGGTGCACGTCCCCCGGCCAGGGCGGCAGCCCCCGCAGCCGCCACAGGCGGGCGGCGGTGTGCGTGCTGGCGACCGCCGCGGGCCCCCACGCCAGCTGCGCCGCCGTCACCGCGGCCAGCAGACGGCCCCGCTCGGTGGCGGACGTGTGCTCCCCGACCAGGTAGACGTCCCGGTGCAGCGGGAGCCACGCGCCCTGGCGCACCAGGGAGCGCAGCAGCGGGCCGGTGACGCCGTGGCGCAGCGCCTGCCTCCGGCTGATGACCCCGTACTGTGCGGCCGCGAACGCGCTCGCGGCCCGAATCGTGTCCATGCGCCGATCATGCGTCCCGTCCCCGGGGTGCGGCCGACCGGATTCGCGGGCTGTGGACAACCCCGCCGGCCCACCCGTCGAGGAGCTGCCGGGACCGGGCACGGCCGTCCGTCCCGGGCCCCGGCCGTCCGGGGCTCTCCGGCAGGGGCGCGCGGACGGGGACTCAGCGCGCGGCCCCGAGGACGGACCGGCGCCGGACTGACCGCCCGGCCGACCGGGGGCGGCCCCGTCCGCGGCACCGCCCCCGGCCGCCCTGACGGCGCCGGGGAGGAGAGCACCCGGGGTTTCCCGAGACACCCGGATAGCCGACCGGGGACGCGGGTAGCGGGCGGGCGACCTGTCACAGCTCGGAGGGAGCCCCGCCATGGGCACGCTGACCGCCACCACGTTCCTGTCCCTGGACGGCGTCATGCAGGCGCCGGGAGGGCCCGACGAGGACCGCGAGGGCGGATTCGACCTGGGCGGCTGGCTGGCCCCCTACGTCGACGAGGACATGAACGGGCGCATCGCCGAATGGTTCGCCCGGGCCGACGCCTTCCTCCTGGGACGCAGGACCTACGAGATCTTCGCGGCGTACTGGCCGCGCGTCACCGACGCCGACGACCCGGTCGCCGGGCCGCTGAACACCCTGCCCAAGTACGTCGCCTCCCGCACCCTGGACCGCGCCGAGTGGGCCGATACCACCCTGCTCGCCGACGACCTGCCCGCGCGGGTCGCCGAGCTGAAACGCCGCACCGCCCGGGAGGTCCAGGTCCACGGCAGCGGCGGCCTGCTGCGCACACTCGTCGCCCACGACCTCGTCGACGAGTACCGGTTGTGGATCTGCCCGGTGCTCCTGGGGCGCGGCCAACGCCTGTTCCCGGAGGGGACCGCACCGAAGGCGCTGAGCCTCGTCGACACGGCGACGACCGGAACCGGCGTCGTGCTCCACACCTACCGCCCCGCCGGGCAGGTGCACACCGGCGAAGTCGGCACTGCGGAGCCCTGAGCGGACCCCGTCGGCCGCTCCCGGCCGTACCGCGTGGCCCGGTCCGTCCACGGTTGCCCGCTTCGCACGGCGCCTGTCCCCGCCAGGGGCTATTCTTCGCCCGTAGTAGTCGTGGCAGGGAGGCGTGTCGATGGCCGACCGGTGGTGGGGGCAGCGCTCCGAGCACGTGTGGGAGCAGGAGGCCCTCGAACACATCCGGGCGCTGATGCCGCAGCGCGAGCCCTACCGCGCCTGGCAGTGCTTCTCCTTCACCGCGGACTCCGGGCAGATCCGCGAGTGCGACCTGTTCGTCGTCACCCCGGCCGGGGCGTTCCTCGTCGAGATCAAGAGCCACCCGGGGCGGGCCGCCAACCGCGGCGGCACGTGGACGTTCTACGGCGACCGCGTCCGCACCATCGACAACCCGCTCCACCTCACCAACCAGAAGGCCAAGGAACTCAAGAGCCAACTGGAGCGCGCGGCCCGCAGGCTCCGGATCCACGACTACCGGTCGCCGTACTTCACGCCCGCCGTCTTCCTGTCCGCCCCCGACCTGCGCTGCGAGTTCGACGACATCCAGCGGCAGCACGTCTACGGCCGCGAGAAGCTGGAGAAGCAGACCGGGCTGCCCGGCATCTGGAGCGGGCTGCTCGACCGGCACACCGGACGCCGCGGCCCCGACCACGTGTTCTTCCGCTCCATCACCCGGCTGATGGAGGAGATCGGGGCGAAGTCCATCCCCCGCAGCCTGGAGGTCGGCTCCTACGTCCTGGACGGCCGGGCGTTCGACAGCGGCCCCACCTGGACCGACTACCTCGGCCAGCACACGGTGCTCAAGAGCAAGCAGGGCCGGGTGCGCGTCTACCACTACGGCACCGCCGAGGACGACACGGCCAGGGAGTCGGTGCGGCGGGCCGCCGAACGCGAGTTCCGCTCCCTCGACGGCGTCGCACACGAAGGCATCGTCAAGGCCGAACACTACGAGGTGATCGACGGCCGCGGCCCGGCGATCGTGTTCGAGCACCGCAAGAACTGGCAGCGCCTCGACCACTACATGCAGGAGAACGGCGCCGACCTGGACGCCTACACCCGCATCGAGATGGTCCGCCAGCTCGCCGAGGCGGTCAACCACGCCCACCGCAACCGGCTGTTCCACCGCGCCCTGGCCGCCCGCAGCGTCTGGGTGGAACTCGACGGCAACTACCCGCGGCTGCGCATCGCCGACTGGCAGGTCGCCGCGCGCCGGGGCACCGCGTTCGGCAGCAGCGGGCACACCACCCGGACCGCCACCCACCACCTGGGAGAGGCCACGGCGGTGCGCGCCCTGGCCGACCACGTCGAGGCCGCCGCGCAGGCCTACCTCGCCCCCGAGTTCCCCGCCTTCGACGGCGACCCGCGCGCGCTCGACATGTTCGGCCTGGGCGCGCTGGCCTTCCTCGTCTTCACCGGCCGCCCGCCGGGCCAGAACCGCCAGGAGGTCAGCGGACACATCCGGGAGCACGGCGAACTCGCCCCCGCCGCGGTCGACGACGACATCCTCCCGGCCATGGACACCCTGGTGCGCGAGGCCACCCGGCGCACCCCCGCCGAACGCACCCGCTCCCCCCGCGAGTTCCTCCGCCGCATCGACGAGATCGAGGAGTTCCTGACCCGTCCCGACGTCGTCACCGACCCGCTCGTCGCGGTCAAGGGCCAGGAGGTCGTCGAGGGCTGGAAGGTGGAGAGCGTCCTCGGCAGGGGCGCCACCTCCCGCGCGCTGCTCGTGGCACGCGACGGCGAGCAGCGCGTCTTCAAGGTGGCGGTCAGCGACAGCGCCGCGGACAAGCTGCGCCGGGAGGCCGAACAGCTCCAGAAGCTGCGCGACCGCCGGATCGTCGCGACGGTCGGCGAGGACCCGGTCCTGGCCATCGGCGAACGCACCGCTCTGCAGCTCGAACTCGCCGGAGACCTCACCCTCGCCGACTACCTGCGCCTGGAGGGCGGGCTCGGCGTCGAGGAGCTGCGCCGCTTCGGCGTCGACCTGTTCGAGGTCGCCGACTACCTGGAGGACCAGCGGGTCTTCCACCGCGACATCAAACCCGCCAACCTGGGGGTGCGCGAACGCAACAAGAAGAGCCGCGAACTGGTGCTGTTCGACTTCTCCCTGGCGGGGACCCCCACCAGGGACACCCGGGCCGGAACCCCCGGCTACCTCGACCCGTTCCTCGACCCCGAGGGGAAGGAACGCGGCTACGACAGCGCCGCCGAACGCTACGCCATCGCGGTCACCCTGCACGAGATGGCCTCCGGCGAGCTCCCGGTGTGGAGCGAGGACGGCGTCGAACCGCGTTTCCTGCCCGACGACGTCCAGCACCCCCGGTTGAGCGAGGAGGACTTCCCCGACCAGGTCCGCAGGCCGCTCACCAGCTTCTTCCGGCGTGCCCTGCACCGCAGGCCCGAGAACCGGTTCGACACGCTCGCGGAGATGCGCGACGCCTGGGAACGGGCCTTCCAGGAGGTCGAGGACCGGCCGGTCACCACCCCCGACAGCGCCGCCGCGGCCGCGGCGGACGACGAGACCACCCGCCGGCGCAACGCCGAGAACGCCACCTCCACAACCCCGCTGTACCAGGCGGGACTCAGCCCCGACGCCCTGGACGCGGCCGTCCGCCTGCTGCGCTGCGAGACGGTCGGCGACCTGCTGGAGAAACCGGTCGCCGAGATCCGCCGCATGCGCGGGGTGCCCCTGCGGGCCCGCAACGAACTGGCCGGCCAGGTCAACCGGTGGCGCAGGAAGCTGGCGCAGGCCGAGCCCGTCGTGCCGGTCAGCGCGAAACTGTCCGTGGACGGCGACACCGACGACAGGACCCTGGCCAAGCAGCAGGCCAGCCTCGACAAGGTGATCCGCCAGTTCCTGCCGAAGACCACCGACAAGAACCGCGACTGGGTGCGCACCGCCCGGGAGCTGCTCGGCCTGCCCGAGGACGCCCTCGCCCAACCGGTGTGGCGCACCCAGAAGGAGGTCGCCGAACGGCTCGGCCTGAAACAGGTGTCGGTGTCGCGGCACCTGGCGGCCGCGCGTCGGCACTGGGAGAAGAGCGTCCTGCGCACGGCGGTGCGCGACGACATCGTGGCGATCCTCGCCCGGCACGGCCGCCTCCGCGAGGTGCGGCAGATCGCCGACGAACTGCTCAGCCTGCGCGGCACCACCGCCGAGATCCCCGAGACCCGCGCCGCCTACGCCCTGGCGGCGGTGCGGGTGGTGGCCGAGTGCGAGGAACGCCTGGAGGAGCCCGCGTTCGTGCTGCGGCGGGTCCGTTCGCACACCGACACCGCGAGTGTGCTCGTCGCCCAGGTCGTCGACGACGACCCGAACGTCCCGGTCGAAGCCGACCTGCTCGACTACGCGGTGGCGCTGGGCCGCGAGGCCGACCGGCTGGTGCGGTTCGACGACACCGCCCCGCTGCCCGCTCCGGCGGACGTGCGTGCCGCACTGCGCGCCGTCCCCACCAAGCGGGGGATGACGCCGCTGTCCGACGTCGACCTGGTCACCCTGGCCGCCGCGGCCTCGGAGAACGCCCGGGTCACCGCGCGCCTGGAACTGTATCCGCGGTCGCTGGGCCTCATGCGGGCACTCGACGTCGCCCAGGCCGTCAGCTACCTCGGCGCCCCCGGCGTCACCCCGCAGCAGATCCTCGACCGGGTACGGGCCCGGTTCCCGCAGCTGGACCTGCCCAACGAGCACGAGCTGCGCACGCAGCTGCGGAAACGCTTCCACAACCTCGCCAGCCGCCGCGCCCCCGACGGCACCGAGTACTGGTACCTGCCCGCCGTGGTCAGCTCCCGGTCCGCCACGCACACCTCCACCACCGGCGGTGTGCTGGAGGCCCCGGGAGAGCACGAGCGGGCGAGCCGCCGTCTCGACCAGGCGGCGGCCCGGGGCGGCTACCTCGCCGTCAAGACGTCGCTGGGGGACGCCGAACGGGTGGCGGCGCTGCTGGCCGACCGCCCCGACGTCGCCGCGTTCGACGTCGCCGCGGAGTTCGTGCGGATCCTCACCGAGATGATCGAGCAGTACGGCGGACCCCCGTGGGACGTGGTGGTCGCCGCCGACGTCCCCGGCGGGCCCCCGGAGTTCGGCAACATGGTCGCCGAGGCGTGCGCGATCCTCGGCGACCGTGTCCGCGCGGCGGGCCCCGACCGTCCCGTCTTCCTGCACGGCGCCACCCCGCTGGCCCGCTACCCGGCAGGCCGCGACCTGCTGCGCACCCTCGCCCAGCAGGCCCGGGAGAGCGGCACCGCGCCGCACGGCCTGTGGCTGCTGTGCCCGATGGGCGATCCGCGGCGCCCGGCCCGCCTCGACGACGAGTCGGCGGGCGCGATCACCGAGGCGGAGCAGGTGCGGCTGCCCCGCGGTTTCGGCGCGACGGAGACGGCGCTGGCGGGGTGATCAGGAGGAGCCCCGGGGGCTGGACCACCGATTCCGGGGACTGACGTCTTCGCGCAGGACACGGTGGAGTTCCTCGGAGCGGCGTTGCACCCGGTCAGGCGGCGCACCCTCCTAGCGGATCGCGTCGTGGTGCGCAGCACCCGCGTCGGTGGGCCGTCCCGACGTGGCCGCGCGTGTCCTCCACAGGCCGCCGATGAGTCTGCGTTTGAACACCTCTCTGCCCGGGGGAACAGAAGTCGGCCTCGGCGGTGCCTTCCGCCTCCCGGGAGGAGGTTGACACCCGAAGACCGGGCCGACGGTCACCGGAAACCCGGCGGACGGTGGATCTGCCTGGCCCGGCTGTTGGCCAGCACCGTCCACCCGACGCCTTCGTGTGCGGCATGGGACTGAACCCGCCGCAGGCGGCGGAGCAGGTTTCTGGCCGTACCTCCGAAAACGTCGCAATGACGTATGAGGTGATTCCGGGGAGGAGTGGGAAGTGCACCGTCATTCCCCGGAGCGCAGGACCGCCGAAACTTCCGTGGAACGGAGGTTTCTCACGACCATCGGAAAATGTCCTCCGAAATCGGACACGGACAATTCTCCGGAGGTTCCCTTTGTGGTTCGGCGGAATTCGCTTGAGTCGGTGTGCGGGTGGGAACGGTGCCGGGACGAGTGGGCCACCAGGATTCGCCGGGTCACGGCCCCGGCCGTGCCGCCACCGTCGCGGCCGGACGTGCGGGAGGGCGGTGGCGACACGGCCGCGTGGACTACGGGACGGCTCCGAGGACCGCGGAGGTCGTGGCCCGCCGTGTCGTCCAGGTTCTCCAGAAGCGCGGGCAGGTTGACGGCCACGGTCCTGATCCGGGCGAGCGGGGAACCGTCGACATGCCGTACCGACAGGCCGACCGGTGGCGTGTCGGCCGTTGTCGGATACAGCGCGCAGGCCGCCGCCGGGGTAGTCCCGCTGCTCAACGCGGACGCGTAGAGGAACAGCTGGTACAGGTCGCCCTGGCTGATCCTGCGGTCCGCGTAGAGCTTGTACTTGATGTCGACGGGCAGTTGCCAGGCATCCGATCCCGCGCTGCGGGTCAGCAGGACGTCGGGGCGGACCTCGGTGTAGCAGCGTCCGGTCGCCTCGTCGCGGATCACCCTGCGGTTCCTGTACTGGCCGTGGGCCGTGATCCCGCTGTTTTTCGCCCCCTCCCGCAGCAGTTGGGTGATGAACCTCTCGAACAGCGTGTTCATGTCGACGAGGAAGACCCGCCCCCTGCCGATGTCGCTGCTGTAGAGGTCGGCGAAACCACCCCTGCCCAGCAGACTCAGCGCCCAGTGGTGTGCGGCGCGGTAGTGGCTGTTGTGACGGTGGTAGTCCAGCCTGGGACGCACTTCGCGCGGGTCCAGCCTGGCGGGCGGGCTCAGCGCGGCGAAGTCGGCGGCCACCCGGCGGGCCCGCGCCCGCACACCCGCGTCGTCGGCGGTGCGGGCCGCGACCGCCAGCCCGGACGCGCACAGCCGGTTGTCCAGGATGTCGCTGTCGAACTCCTCGAACCGGCACTCCAACCGGTCCAGACGGCCGAACTGGCGCAGTACCTGGCGGTCGGGCAGCAGCCGCCCGCGCACGGCGGGAAGGGCTTCCTCCCGGCGCACGTAGTCGCGGCGCGGCCCGCGGGCCAGTAGGTTCTCGCATTCGACGGTGAGCAGTTGGCACACCAGGTCGCGCAGGTGCAGTCCCTCAACTGGCAGCGACCGGAGCAGGTCCAGTGAGGGCAGGGAGTTCAATCTGTCCGTGTAGTCGACCATCCGCAGGACGTTCAGTTCGTCGCCCGCCAGTTTGGGCACCACGCGAACACGCGCGCAGTCCAGTTCCACCACCCCGACGTACGAGGTGGCCCGGATTTTCAGGTTCCCGTCCGCGAGCCAGTCCAGCCGCAGCCGTTTGCGCAGCTCACGGTCCTGGGCCAGGGACTGGTCGGCCTCGGTGGGCGACAGGCCGCTGATGGTGAGGGACTGGTACTCGGTGAGGGTGATCTCCTCCGTCATCGTTTGCTCTTCACCAGCAGTTCGGCGTAGAGGGCCGCCACGAGTTCCTCGTCGGTGAGGTCGTGCAGCCGGTAGTTCGCCGCGTCCACGATCCGCTGTCCGAGGAGTCCGGCCAGCAGGGTGTAGTCGTCGTAGGCGTACTCCTGCAGGATGGGCAGCACCTCGGCGCGGATCACCGCGGCCAGGGTGGCCTCGTCGTCGACGACCCTGCCGCCGGGAAGGAAGAAGGAGTGGCCGATCTGGCGTTCCCGGCCGAACTCCGCCACCACCCGCTCGTTGAGTCTGCGCAGCAGGTCGCCGAGGTCCACACGGCCCACGTGGCTGTCGGCCAGCACTTCCGGGTCGGGCAGCAGTTCGACGAAGGCGAACCGGCGGCGCAGCGCCGCGTCGAGCAGGCGGATGCTGCGGTCGGCGGTGTTCATGGTGCCGAGGAGGTGGACGTTGGACGGGACCGTGAACTTCTCCCCGCTCTGCGGCAGCACCACGGGCAGGCCGCGTTTGTCCCGTTCGACCAGGGTGATCAGCTCGCCGAAGATCCGGGGCAGGTCGCCGCGGTTGATCTCGTCGACCACCACCAGGTAGGGCAGGCCCGGGTTCGCCTCTGCGGCCCGGCACACCCGTTTGAAGACCCCGTCGACCAGTTCCAGCCGCAACCCGTCGCCGTCGCCCCGGACTGGACGGAACCCCTCGATGAAGTCCTCGTACCCGTAGGCGGGGTGGAAGGTGATCTGCGTCAGGTGCCCCGTCCCGTGCTCGCCGGGCCGGGACAGTTCGGTGATTGCGTCGCGGAACTCCCCGGTGCCGTAGTCGGCCAGCGGGTCCAGGTGGGGAGCCACCCGTTGGGCGAGCCACCACAGTGCGAACCGCAGCACGGTGAAGGTCTTGCCGGTGCCCGGCGGGCCGTACAGCACGGCCTGGCCCTTGCGTTCCAGTTCGACGGTGAGCTTCTCGAACAGGGGCTCCGGCGGTGGGAGGGGGACTGCGGCGGCGGGGGCGGCGTCCGGCCGGGACGTGGCACCGGGGTGTGCGGCGTTCCGTTCGATCGTCCTCCACAGGGAGGCCGAAACGGTGCCCACGACGGCCGACGTCCAGCGTTTCTCCGGCCTGGGCAGGGTCTGCCGGTAGGACGTGTCCCATTCGACGGACACCGTGTGCCGGAACTCCGGGCGGTCGGCGCGCCAGACGTAGCCGTCGTCGGTCACCGTGCCGACAGCCAGGACCCGGTCCGCACCCTGGTGGGCGACGATCCGGTCACCCGGTTGCAGTTGGGTGAGCAGCCACAGCTCCGAAGCCGATTTCCGGGCCTCCTCGGCGCGGCCTCCCATGGGGGCGTCGGGCCGGGAGCGCGCGAACGCCGCGGCGAGGTCCTCTTCGGAAGCGTAGGCGGTGAGGTCCCCCACCGTGTCCCCGCCGACGCAGATGTAGCCGCCTCTCAGACAGTCGTCCCAGTACCGGTCCGGTCGGGCCGGCGCGACGTGCAGCGTGGTGATGCTCGCGCGCGGATCAGCCCACCAGTACAGGAAGCGCATCACCTCGATCGGGTGCCATTCGGACAGGACGTGGTGAGTGTCGACGAGTTCCTTGAGGTGCTGGTGCGACGTGAAGACGTCGAGGTCGGTGGCCTTCTCGCCGCTGAGCAGTTCGATGAAGTGCCGCCGGTGGTCACGGGAGTAGACGGGCAGCAGGCGGTCGGGGAAGTAGCAGAAGAGCGTCTTGCTGGCCATCGCCGGTCCGGACCGCAGTGCCCTGATGCCGTCGATGTCGGAGACCCGTCCCTCCGCTGTGGCGGCGAACGCCGCCACGAACCCGCCGCGGAGGTCCTGCCACGCCTCGTTCACGTCGGCGAAGGCGGCGTCGTGGTGCCACCGCTGCTCGTTCTTGCGGTAGTAGATGATGTGCTTGCCCGCACTGCCGCCGCTGATGCTGCCGAGCGCGGGAGTCTGGAACTCGACGAGTCGGCAGAAGTTGTCCGGCCGGTCGGGGTGACCGAGCGCGTAGCGTTCCACCGGCATCTCGGACCAGTCAGCCAGGGGGAACTCCCGCTGCACCCGTTCGATCTGCTGCCCGGCCTCGGCGACGTCACGGGCGTGGGAAGCGCGGTCGAACGCCCTCAGAGCCCGGCTGAGCCGCCTCTTCAGAGGGCGGAAGTTCATCCCCCGAGCGTTCTTGTGCACCAGACGCAGCACGCACCGCACACAGACGTACAGGGGAGTGCCCTGGTCGTTGACCAGGCCGTGGGAGCGGGCGAACTCCTGAGCCGCCCTCTTACCGGTCCGCTGGGCCTCGAGGAGTCCGCGGCCCAGGGTGCGGTCGGGGTCGGGGACGCGCCGGTAGTCCGCCGCGACGCGGACGTGCTGGCAGTCCTCGGAGTGGTGGATGACGGTGCTGCTCTTCGGAATGAGCACCCATCCGGGGGAGGGCTGGAACTCCCACAGCCAGCCGTCGAAGGCGACGAGTTCGTTCTTCCCGGTGGCGGGGGACGCCGACAGTTCCTCGTCCGGTTCCGGTGCGCTGTCCACGGGGCCTCCGATCTTTTGGGGAATTCACGGAAGGCGTGCACGCGAGGCACATCATGCCCGAAGCGTGGGACAGAAGACGGACGAATTCTCTTTTTGTCGGAGTCCGAACAATTGATGAGAATTATGTCGAAGATTCAGCGGAAACTCCGCGACCCTGTCCCCAGTGCCACCGGCGGTCGCCGGAATGGCCCTGGGGCAGGGAGCGCCGGAGCCCGGTCACCCCAGTACCGCGGTCCTGCCCTCCACGCCCTGGCTCCACGCATACCCCCGCGAGGCCAGCACCGCGCCGAACCGGCGCTGCGCGCCCGGCCTGCCGTGGACCAGGCTCACCCGCTCCGGGGCCGCCTCGGCCACGATCTCCAGCAGGCCCCGCCGGTCCGCGTGCGCCGACAGTTTCATGTCCGCCACGCGCGCCCGCACCACGACCTCCTCCGACCAGCCCCTCCCGTCCAGGGGCAGCCGCCGGTCGCCGCCGTCGCGCAGCCGTTCCAGCATGCCGCCCGGGGTCTCCTCGTCGGTGTGCCCGGGAATGAGCACCGCACTGCTCGGGTCCGGCAGGATCGCCCGCGCCCACTCCACGACCGGGCCGCCGGTCAGGTTCGCGGACGGGCTGATCACCACGCCGCGCCGCAGCCGCGCGACCTCCTCGGCGCGCCGCCGCGCGTCCACCGGCCGCACCTGGCCGCCGAACAGGTCCAGCGGGGCCGTCCCGGCGGCCGCGGCCTGCTCGTACTGGCGGGCGATACGCGCGGCCAGGCCGTCCACCAGCACCGGCACGTCCGGCAGGTGGGCGCCCAGCAGGCCCGCCACCTCCTGGGCGCGGCCCAGCGCCATCGCGGGGATCAGCACCCGGCCGTGCTGCTCCCACACCTCCCGGACCGTGGACAGCAGGCGCGCCACCCCGTCCTCCCGGCTGGGCAGGTCCATGTCGCAGCAGGTGGATTCCAACACCAGCAGGTCCGCGCCGCGCGCCGACTCCGGCAGCGCGTACCCGGACACGGTGTGCTGGCCGAAACCGGAGATGTCGCCGGTGACCACCACCCGCCGGTCCCCCGCGCGCAGCACCACGCCCGCCGCGCCCAGGATGTGCCCGGCGGGGAACAGTTCCACGACGACGTCGCCGACCCGGTGCTCCACGCCGACCGGCAGCCGCAGCAGCGCCCGCCGCGCCGCGTCGGCCTCCGCCAGCCCGTACAGCACGGCCGTGCCCGTGTCGCCGTGGCGGGCGCGCTCCTCCGCCTTCCCGCTGGTGATCCTGGCGGTGTCCCGCCACATCGTCGGCAGCAGCTCCGCGGTCTCCGGGGTGGCGACCACCGGGAACGGGCCGCGTTCGGCCAGCAGCGCGGGCACGTAGCCGCCGTGGTCGTTGTGGGCGTGGGTGACCACGACCGCGTCGACGCGGCGGCCGTCCAGGTCGGCGAGCCCCGCCGGACCGGCGGCGGAGCCGTTCGCCATGGTCAGGCCCGCGTCCACCAGGATGCGGGTGGACGCGGTCTCCACCAGCACGCACGAGCCGCCGATGCCGGTGCCGCCGCCCAACTGGGTGACCCGCAGCTCCCGCGTCCCGCCCACCGCCAGGACCAGGCCGGGCGGGGCGCTCTCCGGTTCCGGTTCGGGCACGGCCAGCGCGCGCAGCGCCGCCACCAGCGCCTCCACGGACAGGCCCGCGCGTTTCGCCGCGGCGTGGAACGGCAGCCGCCGCCCGTCCACGGCCAGGTCGCCGTGCTCGCGCCGGCGCGGGTCGCGGCCCGCGTGGTCGTCCTCGGCGCGGCCCGGTTCGGCGGCGTCCCACACGCCCACCAGCCGACCGGCGAGCACGCGCGGATCGGTGTGGTCGGCCAGCGCGGACTCCCACCGCCGTTCGGCGTCGTCGAGTTCCACCGCCAGTTCCTCGGCGCGGGCACGCTCGACCGCGGCCTCGGTGCGGGCGGCGGCCCGTTCGGCCTCGGCGGTTTGCCGTTGCCGGTCGAGTTTCTTGACACGTCTGCGCAGATCGGCCCGGGCACGCTCCAACCACTTGATGCGCTTGGCCGGGTTGCCGCCGAAGGAATCAGCGGGGGACGCCGCTTCCCCGACACCGTTGTGCGTGCTGCGGTCCTCCGCTGCGGGAACGGGCGGAGAAGCGGACTCCCGCGCCCGCGGGTCCGCCTCTTCGGTCCCCGGTTCGACCGCGAGCAGCGACTCCGCCAGCACGGCCGCCGACGCCGCCACCCCCGGGGCGGGGTGCAGCAGCAGCCGTCCCAGCGCCTCCGCCTCCGACATCCCGTCGGCTGCGGCCGCCCACACCGGTTCCGGGGCCCGAGCGCGCACCGCCGCCCGCAGCGCGGGCACCCGCACCAGCAGGCTCAGCAGCCACTCGGGGCGGGCCTCCGCCAGTTCGGCGGCGCTCCGCTCCGGGCCGGTGAACGCCGGCCGCTCCCACACCACCGACGCCGCCAGGTGCAGCGCGGTCACCTCCGCGGTCGTACCGACGGTCACGCTCACCGGCCCTCCTCGAAGACCGCGGCGAACCGGGAGGACCGGTAGGCCGCCAGCAGCACCGGCTCCGGGGCCAGGCGGCCGCCGTCCACCGGCACCAGTGCGCCGAGGCCGCGCAGTACCCAGACCAGCCCCAGCAGGTCGATCGCGCCGTGCCCGGCCGCGTCGAACAGGCCCGGCCGCTCCTCCTCGGCCAGTTCCAGCAGCAGCACCAGACCGTCCTCGGGCTCGGCCATCTCGGAGTGCTCGGCGATCTGCGCCCACGCCGCCAGCACCGCGGGGTGGGCGGTGACGCCCGTGCTCGCCACGAAAGCGTCCGGATCGGCCAGCAGGTGCGCTTCGACCTGCGCCAAGGCCTCCTGCGGGGTGCGTCGCTCGCCGCCCACGACCTCCCGGACCACCTCGTTCACCAGGCTCGGCCACCCCCCGGTGACCCGGAACAGTGGCTCGTGGAAGGCCTCCTTGGCGATCGGCTCGAAGTCGTCCAGCAGCCGCCACTGGCCCACCCCCGACCGGCCGAAGCGGCGCAGCTCCACCACGTCGACCCGGGACAGGGTCTCGGCCTGCGGCTCCGAGACGGGACGGCCCAGCGCGCCGCTGATCAGCGGCGCGTGCACGGGACTGGCCAGCAGCACGACGTTCAACCCGCCGCCCGCGTCCGCGCGCAGTGCCGCCTCGGCCGCCGCGACCTGCGCCAGCGCCGCCTCCACGGGCTCGGCCAACTCGACCAGCACCACGTCGCGGCCTCCCGCCAGCCGCACCGCCTCCGCGAACTCCACCCCGCCGGGACGCACGTGGTGGCAGCGGCCCTGCACCTTCGCGACCGCGTCCGCCAGCACCCGCGGCACCCGCGACAGCTGCAGCGCGTCGGAGCCCACCACCAGCCGGGGGCGGCCGTCGGGCTGACCGAGCCGCGCCGCCTGCGCCGCCGTCAACGGCGACAGCTCCGGGCCGTCGGCGTAGTAGGCGCGGTAGTAGGCGGGGTCGAAACTGTCGTCGGGCAACTGGTAGGTGGAGTCCGCCTCCTGCAGTTCCCGCTCCACCCTGCCGCGGCCGCCCAGCAGGTTGAGGATGTGCGGGGTCCGCAACCGGAACTCCCCGTCCTCCTCGGCGAGCACGCCCAGGTCCACGCACTCCTCCAGCAGCGCGCCGAACTCGTCGGGCGAGCAGCCGTCGAACGCGGTCGGCCACCAGAACCGGCACTCGGCCAACAGGTCCTTCTCGTCCACGGTGGAGTCGCGCGCGTCCATCGTCCGCAGCGCCACCGCGTAGGCGATCACCTTGTAACGGCGGTCCAGGTCCAGCGTCCACTCGAACCGGTCCCGGAACGCCTTGTCCAGGTCGGTGTCGTCGCGGACCGCCTGCACGTCCTCCACCGTCACCTCGTAGGGCAGCTCCACCGTCGACCGGCGCAGCCGCTTCAGCAGCAGGTCGCCGAAGTACTGCACGATCGCCGGGGCGTTGTTGGCCTGCGCGATGATGTTGACCGCCAGGTCCTCCGGCAGGTGGAAGCCGAGCGTGCGCAGCGGCCTGGTCAGCAGGTCGAACGCGTCCTGGAAGGCGAGCGGGCCGATGCCCAGCGGCTCGCCCAGGTTCGCGAACGGCTGGTTCGGGTAGCTGCGGAACCGCGCGATCTTGTGCAGGCCCGCGAAGACCGCCTTGACCCGGTTGTCGGTGGCGTTCATCAGCTCCCGCAGCGCCACCACGTTCGCGAACTGGTGCTCGCGCGCGTCCAGGTTGAGGAACTCGTCGGCCTCGTCGAAGAACATCAGCAGCCGCCGGTCCGGGTGGGCGCGCGACCAGCGGCGGACCGCGTCGCACACCTCCTGCCGGGTCGCCGGGACCGGTGCGGACTCCGGCACGATCCCGTGCTCGGGCAGCGCGCCGCCCAACCGCGCCCAGAACGCCGCGATCTGCAACTCCGACCGGCCGATCTCGTAGATGTCGAGCTGCACCACCACCGGCCGGTCGCTCTGCGCCCGCAGCCGGCGGCCCGCCTCGGCCAGCAGCACCGACTTGCCGAGCTGGCGGCCGCCGTAGACGAAGTGCGCGCCCGAGGGCGCCATCACCGCGTTGAGGTCCTCCTCACGGCCGTAGAACATCTCCTCGGGGATCATCCGCTCCGCCTGGAAGGGCCGGGTCGCGGTGAACGGCGCGATCAGCCGCACCGTGGTCGACCACTCCGGTTTGGCCAGCGCCGCCAGGTAGCTGACGACCGCGTCGTCGACCACCGCCACCACCGGGTCGGGGTTGCCGCGCGCCAGGGACGCCAGTTCCTGGCGCTGCTCGTAGGTGAGCAGCCCGAAGTAGAGGACCAGGACCGTGCGGTCGCGGGGCACCTCGCTCAGCCACTGGAACATCTCGCGCGGCTCGGGCCGCTTCCACACCAGGTGCAGCAGCAGTTCGCTGCCCGCGGGGCCGGGGCGGACCATCTTGGAACCGAACGCCGGGAGCAGCGGGTCACCGGTCAGCTTCACCCCGGTCAGCGACATCCGCAGCAGCCGCTCCCGGTGCTGCGGCTGGGTGGCCAGCGGGTCGACGGGGACGGTGCCCTCCACGCCGAGCAGCAGCAGGATCTTCTCCACCGCGCTCTTGAGGTTGCCGGAGCTCTTCGCGCCCTGCGCCACTGTGCGCCACTGGCGCAGCGCGTCTCCCGCCGTGGTGCGCTCCCGGTGGGAGCTGTGCGCCGCCAGCAGGTCGGCGAACAGCTCCGGGTGCTCGGCGACCGGTGCGGGCTCGTCGCCGGACCTGCGGTTCAGGTGCCGCAGCAGTTCGTCGAAGACCGCCTGGAGCGGGTGCTCGCCCCGGCGGACCCGGCGCTGCGTCCGCTCCAACGCCTTCGGGAAGGCCGGGTAGAACGCGGAGAAGTGGTCGACCTCCTCGTCGCGGCGCACCACGAACCCCCGGTTGGCCCGCAACTGGGCGAGCGTCTCGTCGGCGCTGGTGACCTGGCCGTGGTCCAGGTAGCGGCGGAGCCGGTCGGCGTAGCGGGCGACCTGGTCGGAGGTCTCGGCGGCGCGACGCACCTCCTCCCGCCGCCCGGAGATGCGGGCCTCGCACAGCCGGTCGGCCTCCGCGCGCAGCCCGTCCAGTTCCGCGGCCATCACGTCGAAGTCGCGGCGTTCGGACCCGGAGAGCAGCAGCTCCACACCACCGCGCAGCCGCGCGAACTCCTCCTCCGACAGCGCGCCGTTGCGCCAGCGCATCGCCGCGTCGGTCTGGAACGCCTCGCACGCCTCCCGCAGCCGCGACCACTCCTCGTCCACCCGGGCCGACACCTGTTCCACCAGCCGGTCCGCCAGGGCGGGGTCGTCGACGCGGACCAGGTCGGCGACCAGTTCCGCGCCGACCAGGTCGCCGCGTTCGATGCGCTGCCCGCACACGTCGGCCGGGTCGCGGTCGTCGCGCAGCACCTCCGCCAGTTCCTCCAGGGTCGGCGGGGCGGCGACCTCCCCGGACGGCGACACCCGGATGCGGGGGACGAGCAGCACGTCCCGGTTGAGGACCAGCGTGGGGGCGAGCCCGCCCGCCTGGGGGACACGGCCGCGCAGCAGCGCGTGCACGTCGTCGAGCAGGTGCCGGGCACCGCGCGCCGCCGCGCCCAGCAGCGGGTTGTCGCCGTCGACCAGGGCGTCCAGTTCGGCGGCGGCCCGCTCGTACTGCTCCACCATGACCTGGCGCAGGTCGCCGAGGCCGCGTCCGGCCGGGCCGTGGCCGTGCGAGTCGTCGAGGGCACGCATGTGGTCGACCGCGGTGATCCACTCGTTGGCGGCGTCGCGGACGTCCTCGGTGTACTTGCGCAGCGCGGTGCGGGCGCCCGCGATGATCGTCTGGTGCCGCTTCTTGTTGGGGACGCCCCGGCGGGACTCCCGGTACAGGCGGTCGATCAGGTTGTCGACGGCGTCGGGGACGAGCAGTTCCGACACCAGGCGGCGGCACTCGCCCAGCCGGGCGGCGTTGTTGGAGGCGGGAATGTCGAGCAGGTCCCACAGCGCCCCGCCCGGGGAGACCATCTGCCGCCACAGGGCGCTGGCGGCCTGGTAGTTGATGGTGCGGGAACGGGCGTTCTCCCGGAGCACGGCGGCCCGGTGCACCGCGTCCTCGTGCTCCTGCCGGGCGAGGTCGGCGTCGCGCAGCAGTTCCCCGGTGTGCGACAGGTCCAGGTAGACGCCGGACTGGGCGGCGGTGCGGAACGCCTCGCCGATCGTCTGCAGGGCCGGGCGGCCCGAGGTGACGGCGGAGGTCTGCACGATGAGCTGGAACGCCTCGGTGATGGGCGCGACCAGGACGGCGCGGATCGCCGCGGCCCACGCCAGCAGCCGGTCGGCGGGGTCGTCGGGCAGGTCGTCGGCCAGGGCCTCGGCGCGGACGCGGAACGCCTCGACCATCGGCCCGGTGGTGCCGCGGAGCTGTTCGGCGCAGGCGGCGGCGTCGCGGATGGCGGCGATGTTCTCCGGCAGTCCGGCGGCGCGGTTCAGCCATCCGGCGAGCGCGAACCGGCGCTGCTGGAGGGCCTGCTGCTCGTGTCGGACGAGGGCGGGGGTGCGGCGGGCCGGAGCCGGGGCGGCCACGGGGAGGAGGGCGGGGGCCTGGGCGGCAGGGTCCGTGGACCGCTCGTCGTCCGGTGCGGCGGCCGGGGGAGCGGCCGGTTCCGGGGCGTGTTCCGGGGCGGGCCGGGAGGCGGCGGCCGACGGGCCCGGCTCGGGAGCCGCCGGTCCGGTGTCCTGCGGGGCGGGGTCAGGGGCCGGAGCGGTCGCGTCGGGGGTCGTCTCCGGGGCGGCGTCGGAGACGGTCTCCGGGACAGGGGCGGGGGTCGCTTCGGGGAGAGGGCGGTCGGGGTCCTCGGCGGGTTCCGCGGCGGCCGTGTCGGGCGGCGGGGGAGGGGCGGACTCGGCGGCCAGCACCGCGTCGAGCTCGGCCAGCGCGTCGTCGAGGGGCTCGGGTGCGGGGACGTCGCCGGCGTCCGAAGGTCCGGCGGCGGCCGCCTCCGCTTCGGGAGACGCGGGTCCGGCCGCGGGAACCTCCTCCGGCACCCCGGCGGCTGTGACGGCCGGTCCCGGCGCGGCGGCGGGCCCGCCCAGGGAGAGCTGCCCGGACAGCGCGGCCATCACCACGGAACCCCACTCCTGCGGGATGCGCTCCCCGAGTTCCGTGCCCAGGTGGAGCAGGGCCGAGTCGTAGGGGTTCTGCCGCTGCCGGTCGACGAGTTCGGCGAGCAGCCGCAACCACTCCACCGCGGCCTCGTCCGCGGTCCGGGCGGCGGTGCGGATTCCGCTGAGCACCGACTCCAGCGTCGCCGGCCCGGTCAGTGTGGCGAACCGGGACAGCAGGCCCGCCCGTGCGGCGTGGGCGCGGGCCGCGTCGAACTCGGCCGCCAGTTCCGCCAGCGACGCGGGGAGGGCGGTGCGGCCGGTGACCGCGCACACCGCGGCGCCGATCCGGTCCAGGTCGGCGACCAGGCGGGTGAGCCGGTCCAGGTCGGCGGAGTCGGGGCGGCGCCGTTCGGCCACCGCGTCGTGGACCCGGCGGGCCGCTCCGGCGGCGGCCTCGAACGAGGCGGACAGCCGGTCCAGGTCGGCGGCCAGCGCGTCGAGGCCGGGAGAGGTGGACTGCACGGAGGTCTCCGGAACGGGGGCGGTCGGCGGGGCGGGGGAGGCGGCGGACTCCTCGGCGGAGGCCGCGGGCGCGGGGTCCGCGGCCTCCGCCGCGAGGCGCTGGGCCGCCTCGGCGGCGAGCTCGGTGAGGCGCGGCAGGGACAGCGGGTGCTCCGGAAGGTCGGGGCGGTGGCGGCGCATGGCCTGCCATGCGGCCGCTGCCTTGCCGGCGACGTCGGACGGGGCCGCCGGGTCCGCGAGCAGCAGCCCGACCGCGAGCGGAGGGGCCGGACGGCAGCTCAGGACGGCCATCTGCAGGGCGAGCAGGCGCGCCACGTCCGGAAGGCGGCCGACGAGTTCCAGGCAGGAGAGCAGGCCGGAGCGGGAGGCGACGACCTCGCGGGCGCCGTCCGGTCCCGACAGCAGGGCCGCGCAGGCGTCCGCGTCGAGCCCCAGCGAGCCGGGGTCGCGGGTCAACGAGGCCACCGGGTACGCCCGCAGCAGCAGGTAGCGTCTGCGCTCCTCCTCCGAGGAGCGGCGGTACAGGGAGTGGTGGAGTGTTTTCGCCTCCTCCAAGAGGACCCGTGTCCCGGAGGACCAGGGCCGCTGCAGGGGCGGGGAGTCGACGGGCGGGGGCAGCGCGTCCAGCAGGTCGCGGAACTGCCGCACGTCGAGCCGGACCGGCCGGAAGGCTCCGGTGTCCAGGCCGGCGCCGTCCGCGTCCGCCGCAGCGCTGCCGAGCGCGTTCTGAAAGGCCGCGTCACACCCGGGGGAGCAGGTGTGAAGAGCGTCGAGTCCCTGGTCGTCCTCGGAGTTGCGACTCGCCATACCTCTTGTCCTTCTGCTCACTGGAATCTCACGGAAGCAGAGAAAAGGACCGCGATCAACCCGAAGGATGAGGAAAAAAGGGGGGGTCACGGAGAGTGCCGCCCTTCTCCCGCGCCGTGGGGGAAGGGCGGCCGAACGGGACGGAAGGGAGTGTGATGCTTAATTGCGGAAAACAGTGATGAAATCGTCGTCAACACATAGAATGAGTCCGCATGTCCTCTCCGTCGGCGGGCGGGCGCTGTCGTCGGTGACGGCCATACTCTTGGAGAGGCGTGCCGCACGGTCCGGTGCCCCCACCGGCCGCGCGCAGCCCACATCCCCTGAAGTGCGAGAAGGGTCCCCTCGGCGATGACGACGTCTCCCTCCACCGCCAGCGGCAAACGGTTCATCGGCGACCTCATCGAGATCCCCGAAGCCATCCACGACGGCGACCTGGTGTTCAAGGTCTCCGAAGGCGTGGACGAGGAGAAGCAGGCCCAGGCGCTCCGCGACTACGTCGTCACCCCGCAGCTCGCCCGCAACTTCGACGAGGCGCTCACCACCATCAAGGGCGCGCTCGCCCAGCGGCAGTCCCGCGCCACCTACCTCAACGGCTCCTTCGGCTCCGGCAAGAGCCACTTCATGGCGGTGCTGCACGCCATCCTCAACCACGACCCCGTCGCACGCGGCCTGGCGCGGATGCCCGACGTCCTCGCCAAGCACGACGACTGGCTGGAGGGCAAGAAGTTCCTGCTCGTCACCAGCCACCTGGTGGACGCCGAATCCATCGAGGCGGCCATCCTCGGCGGCTACGTGCGCACCGTGCGCCGCCTGCACCCCGACGCCCCCGTCCCGCCCGTCTACCGGGCCGACGGCCTGCTCGCCGACGCCCGCGACCTGCGCGCCAAACTCGGCGACGAGAAGTTCATCGCCGACCTGCCCGCCCCCGAGAGCTCCGCCGCCTCCAGCGCGTGGGGCAGCACCCGCTGGGCCGCGGCCGCCCGGTGGACCCCCGACAAGCTCGACGAGGCGTTCGCCGTGCCCGCCGGGACCACCGACCCCGACCAGGTCAGACTCCGCAACGGACTGGTCAGCGCCCTGCTCGGCAGCCACTTCAGGCGCTACACCGACGTCGTCCACGGCGACCGGGAAGCCTTCGTCACCCTCGACGACGGCCTGTCCGTCATCAGCCGCCACGCCAAGGAGGAACTCGGCTACGACGCCGTCGTGCTGCTGCTCGACGAACTGATCCTGCGCTTCACCCGCTTCCTCGGCGGCGACGAGGCGCAGATCAACGCCGAGGCGCAGAAGATGTCCAAACTGGTGGAGTCCTCCGAGTCCTACCGGCCCGCGCCCGTCATCAGCTTCGTGCCGCGCCAGCGCGACCTGCGCGACCTCGTCGGCACGAACGTCACCGGCGCCACCGGCGGCCTGTTCGACACCCTCAAGTACTGGGACGGCCGGTTCGGCCACATCAAACTGGAGGACGGCAACCTCACCGAGGTGGTGCGGCACCGGCTGCTGCGCCCCGCCACCCCCGAGGCCGCCGACGAGATCAGCGCCGCCTTCGAACGCATGCGCAACACCCGCCCCGAGGTGCGCGACACCCTCCTCGACTCGCCCGGCGGCGAAGCCGACACCTGGGAGGACTTCCGCGCCCTCTACCCGTTCAGCCCCGCCCTGCTGCACGTCATGGTGGACCTGTCGGCGGCCCTGCAACGCCAGCGCAGCGCCCTCAAACTCATGCGGCAACTGCTGGTCAACCACCGCACCAGCCTGCCCGTGGGACAGCTCGTGCCGCTCGGCGCGGTCTTCGACGTCCTCGTCGAAGGCGAGGACCGCCCCTTCCACGACCGGCTCAGCGCCGAGTACGAGAAGATCCGCGACTTCTACCGCAACAAGGTGCGCCCCTGGCTGCTGCGCCGCCACAAGCTCACCGAGGAGGACGCGGCCGGCCTGGACGTGCGCCACCCGTTCCGCGCCGAGGACCTGCTCGTCAAGACCATGCTGCTGGCCTCGCTGGTGCCGAACGTGCCCGCGCTCAAGGAGGTCACCGTCAGCCGGATGATCGCCCTCAACCACGGCATCATCCCCGCGCGCCGCACCGGCCAGGACGTCACCAGGACCGCCGCGTTCTTCCGGGAGCTCGGCACCCAGTTCGGCGAGGTCCGCGTCGGCCCCGGCGACAACCCCACCGTCACCCTCAACCTGCTGCGCGTCGACACCGAGTCGCTGATGCGCAGCAGCTACAACGCCGCCAACGACCAGGCCATGCGGCGGCTGTTCAAACGGCTGCTCTGGGAGGAGCTGGGGCTCGACCCCGACGCCACCCGCACCGAGATCACCTGGCGCGGCACCCTGCGCACCGTGGAACTCGACTTCGGCAACGTCCGCTCCGAGGACTCCCTGATGCGGCAGCGGTTCGTCCCGGAAACCCCCGGCGCGGTGCGCGTCGTCGTCGACTACCCCTTCGACGAGGGCGCCCACCGGCCCGTCGAGGACCGGCAGCGCGTCCAGGAGCTGCGCGAGGAGTTCACCGAGCCGCCCGCCACCCTCGCCTGGCTCCCGCACTTCCTGTCCGACAGCCGGCAGCAGGACGCGCGGCGGCTGCTGATGATGGAGCACCTGCTGCAGGACGGCGTCATCGAGGAGAAGGCCCCCGACTGGAGTTCGGAGGACCGCCGCGAGGCCCGCCAGCAGCTCGACAACCAGGCCCACCGGATCCGGGAGCAGCTGCGGGACCTGCTGCGCGGCGTCTACGGCGCCACCAACGCCGACGACACCGACCTCGGCGAACGCGTCCCGCAGCACGTCGAGGCGCTGCTGCCCAACGTCGACATCGTCATCGAGGCGGGCAGCCAGCTCCGCGACGCCCTGCACCGCATCGCCGGGAAGCTCCTCGACCACCTCTACCCCGAGCACCCCGACTTCTCCGCCGTCACCGGAGCCAGGCGGGAGGTGCGCCGCAGCGACCTCACCGCCGTCCTGCAGGCCGTGGAGAACGCCAAGGCCGACCGGTTGCAGCGGTACGAGCCCGCGGCCAAGAGCGAACTCCCGGTGCTGCGCCGCGTCGCCCAGCCGCTGGAGATCGCCACGGTCAGCGAGGTATTCATCCTGCGCGACACCTGGCTCACCGCGCTGGACGACGCGGCCCGCACCGAGCAGCCCGACACCACCGACATCCGGGTCCGCGACCTGAAGAAGTGGATCCGCGAACGCGGCGAGGGCAAGGGACTGCCCGACGACATCGTCGACCTGCTCGTGCTGGTCTACGCGGTGCAGTCCGACCGGGCGTGGATCCGCGCGGGCAAACGCTACACCGGCGCCGAGATCGGCAGGCTCGACGGCGACATCGTGCTGCGCCGCCAACCGCTGCCCTCCGAGGAGGACTTCGACGCCGCCAACCGGCGCGCCAGGCAGCTGTTCGGCCTGGAACCGCAGCCGGTCCGCAACGCCCGGGCCGTGCAGCGGCTCGCCGAACAGCTCAAGGAGCGCGGCAGCACCTGGCTCGCCGCCACCGAGACGCTGCTGACCCAGCTGCAGCGGCGCGCGGTCCTGCTCGGCGTGGACGAGGAGGCGCCCCGGCTGCGCACCGCCCAGGCCACTTACGAGCTGCTGGGCCGACTGCGCGCCCTCGCCGACGACACCGAACTGGTCACCGCGCTGGCCCGCGCCGACCTGCCGGGGGACGCCGCGGTCTACAAGGTCAGCATGGAGACCGCCGGAAACGTCGCGGCGGCGCTGGACAGCGCCCGCTGGGAGACCTTCGACACCCTGCTCGACCTCGTCGACGGCGGAGGCGAGCACGCGTCGGAGGCCGCCGCACTGCTGCAGACGCTGCGGACGGCGGCACGCCACAACGAACAGGAGAAGAAGCTCGCCACCGAACTGGACCGGGTGGCCGGCAGGGCGTTCGAGCTGATCCGCAGGAGCGTGACGAAGAAGCAGGACCCGGTCGTCCACGGCTCCGGGCCGACCGGGGGAGGCGGAGTGGCCCCGCCCGTCGTCCACCCCGACCCGGTCATCGGGGAGGTCGCCGCCGAGGCCAGCGCCGTCCTGACCCCCGGACAGGACGTGGCCGCCGCCGTCACCCGCCTGCGCGGCCGGCTCGGCATCCCCGACGACGCCGACATCGAGATCACCGTGCGGGTGGTGCGCCGGTGACCGCCCCCGCCACAACCGCCCCGCCCGTCACCGTCGACGCGGTCCGCGGCGCGCTGCGGCGCGCCCTGGCCCGCCAGGAACGGCGCGCCGAACGCGGCCACGCCTCGGCGGCGGCCCGCGCGGTCGCGCTGCGCGCCGCCCCCGAATGGTCCGGACCCGACGAGATCACCGTCGAGCACCGGGGCCGCACGGTCCGCGCCCGCGTCGCCCCCGCCCCCACCGTGCTCGCCGTCCTCGCCGAACTGGGCCGCCCCCGCGACGCCGAATACCTGGTGCTGCTCACCCCGTGCACCACCAGGGACCTCGGCGACTCCCTGCTGTCCCGGATCGTCGGACACGAGGTCACCGCCGTCAACAGCTGGGAGCTGCTCGCCGACGAGTTCGGGCTGCGCATGCTCGACCCGCGCCTGCACTCCCGCGAGCTGGCGTGGCTCGCCAACGCCCTCTACGACGTCGGCACCGGAGCCGAGTGGCGCCGGGGCACCACCGTCCTCAAACTCGACGACGCCCTGCACCGGGTGGCCGCCGTCCGCTTCGGCCACCACGCCGCCGACCGGCTCGACGCCGCCGCCCTCCTCGACTGGACCAGGGACCCCGTCCGCGTCACCCGCTTCACCACCCTGCCCGCGGAAGAGCGCGACGGGCTGCGCCGCGCCCTGGAGGAGCACGTCGGCGCGGTCGCCCGGGTCGTGTTCCGCCTCCTCGACCGGCAGCAGGTCTACGACGCGCTGCCGGTCGGACTGGTCCTGCGGGAACTGCTCGACGCCGACACCGCCGGCCTGCCCGGCATGGCGGAGGCACGCATCCGCGTCGAGGAACGCTTCCTCGGCGCACCCCCGCCCAGCGTCGACGACCTGCGGCGGTTCGCCGACAGCTGCGAGGCCGCCCTGCTGCGTCTGATGGACGGCGCCGAACACGACGCCGCCATCGGCGCCAGCGCGCGCGCCGAGGAGATCCTCGCCGCCGTCGGCGCGGACGCGGCCGCCGAGAACAGCCGCGTCCTGGCCACCGGGCTCCAGGCCCGCCTCGCCGCGCTCGGCGCGCAGATCAGCCTCCTGGTCCGCCCCGACGCGCCCGACCCCGACCCCCACGACCTCGCCCCCGTCGAGGAGGCGTTCGCCCGGCTCCGGGACCACCGGCGCTGCGACCCCACCGCACCGGAGTTCACCGGCGCGCTCAACGCCGTGCGCCTGCTGCGCTGGCTCGCCTCCGAGCAGCCGCCCCGCAACACCGTCGCCGACGGGGTCGCGGCACACCTCGCCGACACCGCCTGGGTGGACCGCGCCGCCAGCACCCTGCACACCACCCACACCGACAGCCCCGCGCTCGGCGCGGCCTACCGCCAGTTGTACGCGCGCGTCCGCGACCGGCGCGCCGCCGTCGACGAGACGTTCGCCCGCCGGGTCGCCGCGTGGACCGAGGTGTCGTCGCACACCGACCACCTGCTGCTCGCCGAGAACCTGCTGCACCGCGTCGCCCTGCCGGTGGCGAAGAAACGCGCCCCGCTGATCGTGGTGCTCGACGGGATGAGCGCCGAGGTCGCCGTGCAGCTCGCCGAGGAGATCACCGCGGACGGGCAGCTTCTCGAAGCCGCCCGCAGTGAACGCGGACGCGAGGGCGCGCTGGCCACCCTGCCGTCCATCACCACCTGCTCGCGGACCTCGCTGCTGTGCGGCGCCCTCACCACCGGCGGCCAGAGCGAGGAACGTGCCGGGTTCGCCGCGCTGTGGCGGCAGGCGTCGTGGGGAGGGCGGCCCAGCACCCTGCTCTACCAGCGGGACCTCGCCGCCGGCGCCGGGGACCGGCTGCCCACCGAGGTCTACGAGGCCATCGGCGACCCCGAGCGGGTCGTCGCCGCCGTCCTCAACATCGTCGACGACTCCCTGGCCAAGGGCCGCGAAAGCGACACCGCCGCCTGGCGGACCAGCCGCATCGGCAAACTCCCCGCGCTGCTGGACGCCGCCAAACGCGCCGGACGACCCGTCATCCTCACCTCCGACCACGGCCACGTGTGGGACCGCGACGAGAACCGCAGAACCGGCGACGGCGAAGCCGCCCGCTACCGCACCGGAACCCCCGGCGACCGGGAACTGCTCGTCACCGGCGACCGGGTGCTCGCCGGAGGCGGCAGCATCGTCGTGCCCTGGGACGAACGGATCCGCTACACCTCCCGCCGGGCCGGCTACCACGGCGGCATCTCCACCGCGGAGATGGTCATCCCCGTGCTCGTGTTCGTCCCCGACCGGAGCCTCATCCCCTCCGAGTGGCACCGGCATCCACTGCGCCCCACCCAGCACGAACCCGCCTGGTGGAACCGGGAACTGGCCGCACCCACCCGGCACGCCCCCGCCGGCCCGCCCCGGCCCGCCGCCCGGAAGGGGCGCCCGCAGGCCGTCCAGGACGACGCGCTGTTCGCCCCCGAAGAAGCCGTCCGCACCCTGGGCCGGCGCGTCGTGGACTCCTCGGTCTTCACCGAAATCCACGGCCAGGCGCCGCGCAGCCCCGCCAAGGAGGAGATCGCGGCCGTCATCGACACGCTCGCCGCGGTCGGCGGCGACCGGCCCCGCCTGCCCGTCGAACGGGTCGCCAAAGAAGCGGGCAAGGAACCGTTCCGCGCGGTGCGGTTCCTGAAGATGGTCGCGAAGGTACTGAACGTGGAAATGTTCCCGGTACTCGTGCTCACCGACGCCGACCGCGCCGTGGAACTCAACATCCCCCTGCTCAAGGAGCAGTTCCCGGAAGGGGCGTCCTAGGTGAACGCCGTCAGCGCCGCCCGCCGCCGCGAGGTCCTCGACGCACTGCGCCGCGGCACCGTGCCGCAGTCCGGTCTCGACCTGTTCGCGGTCGGCCTCGACCGCTTCGAGACCGTCCTCGACGGCGAACTCGCGGCGGTGGCCGCGGGCAGCGCCGGATTCAAGGCGGTGCGCGGCGAGTACGGGGCCGGCAAGACGTTCTTCTCCCGCTGGCTCGCCGAACGCGCCAAACGCGCCGGGTTCGCCGTCACCGAGATCCAGGTCTCCGAGACCGAGACCCCCCTGCACCGGCTGGAAGCCGTCTACCGGCGGCTCACCGAACGCCTCGCCACCGCCACCCAGCCGCCCAGCGCCCTGCGGGAGATCATCGACAACTGGGTCTACACCCTCGAAGAGGACGTCCTCGACCGGGGCACGGTGCCCACCGGCGCCGACGGCCCCGACGAGCAGGCCCTGACCGCCGAGGTCGCCGCCCTCCTGGAGCAGCGGCTCGCCGCCGTGGCGCGCAGCAGCCCCGGGTTCGCGCTGGCGCTGCGCGGCTACCACCGCGCCCAGTCCGAAGGCGAGAAAGCGACCGCCGACGCGCTGGTCGCCTGGCTCGGCGGACAGCCCAACGTGGCGGCCGCCGCGAAACGCTACGCAGGAATCAAGGGCGACCTCGACCACTTCGGCGCACTCGCCGCCCTCCAGGGCCTGCTGACCCTGCTGCGCGACTGCGGCCACCCCGGGCTGCTCGTCGTCCTCGACGAACTGGAAACCCTGCAACGGGCCCGCTCCGACACCCGCGACAAGGCCCTCAACGCGCTGCGGCAGCTCCTCGACGAGATCGCCGCCGGACGCTTCCCCGGCCTGTACCTCGTCATCACCGGCACGCCCGCCTTCTACGACGGGCCGCAGGGCGTGCAGCGCCTCGCCCCGCTCGCGCAGCGCCTCGCCACCGACTTCATGGCCGACCCGCGCCACGACAACCTGCGGGCCGCGCAGATCCGCCTGCCCGGCTTCGACCTGCACCGCCTGCACCGGCTCGGCACCGCCGTGCGCGACCTCTACGCCGCCGGCGCCGAGCAGCCCGACCGGGTGCGCGACCGCGTCGACGACGCCTACGTGCGCGACCTCGCCGAAGCCGTCGCCGGGGAGCTCGGCGGCCGGATCGGCGTGGCGCCCCGCCTGTTCCTGCGCAAACTCGTCGACGTCAGCGACCGGGTCAACGACATCGCCGACTTCGACCCCCGCGTCCACTACCGGCTCACCGTGCGCGCGGGCGACCTCACCGACACCGAACGCAACGCCTGGACCCGGCGCGCCTCCTCCGCCGACGAGGTGGAACTCGACCTGTGACCGCGGCCAGCAGCCTCGACCTGCTCCACCCCACCCTCACCCACCACGTCGTCAACACGCTGGGCTGGCCCGCGCTGCGCCCCCTGCAACGCGAGGCGCTCGCGCCGCTCACCGCCGGGGAGGACGCGGTGCTGCTCGCGCCCACCGCCGGCGGCAAAACCGAGGCGGCGCTCTTCCCGCTGCTCACCGCGATGGCCCGCGACGGCTGGGACGGCGTGTCGCTGCTGTACGTGTGCCCGCTGAAAGCCCTGCTCAACAACCTGCTGCCGCGTGTGCAGAGCTACGCCGGGTGGCTGGGCCGCACCGCCGCCCTGTGGCACGGCGACGTCACCGCGGCCGCCCGCCGACGCATCCTACGCGACCGCCCCGACGTCCTGCTCACCACGCCCGAGTCGCTGGAGGCGATGCTGGTGAGCACCAAGGTCGACCACCGCGCCTTCCTCGGCGGGGTGCGCGCCGTCGTCGTCGACGAGGTGCACGCGTTCGCGTCCGACGACCGCGGCTGGCACCTGCTCGCCGTCCTGGAGCGCCTCACCCGGCTGTGCGGGCGGCCCGTGCAGCGCGTGGGGCTGTCCGCCACCGTCGGCAACCCCCGCGACCTGCTCACCTGGCTGCAGGGCAGCGGCGCCGGGACACGCCCCGGCCGGGTGGTCGCCCCCGGGGTGCGGCCGCCCACCGCCCCACCGCCGGACCAGGGCCCGCCGCCCGGGGAGGTGGAACTCGACTACGTGGGCTCCCCCGAGAACGCCGCCACCGTCATCGCGGCCCTGCACCGCGGGGAGAAGCGGCTGGTGTTCTGCGACTCGCGGCAACTCGTGGAACGCATCGGCGCGGCCCTGCGCGCCAGGGGCACCACCGTGTTCCTGTCGCACGCCTCCCTGTCCGTCGACGAACGCCGCCGCGCCGAGCAGGCGTTCGCCGAGGCCCGCGACTGCGTCATCGTCGCCACCTCCACCCTGGAGCTCGGCATCGACGTCGGCGACCTGGACCGGGTCGTCCAGGTCAACGCGCCCGGCACGGTCGCCTCCTTCCTGCAGCGCATCGGCCGCACCGGCCGCCGCGCCGACACCACCCGCAACTGCCTGTTCCTCGCGCTCCACGAACCCGGACTGCTGGGCGCCGCCGGACTGCTGCGCCTGTGGGGGCGGCACTGGGTGGAACCCGTGCACCCCACCCCGGAGCCCCGGCACATCGTCGCCCAGCAGCTGCTGGCGCTGTGCCTGCAGGAGTCGCAGGTCGGCGAGCGGCTGTGGGCGGAGTGGTGGGACGGCCTGGAACCGTTCGGCCACGGCGAACCGGTCCTCGCCCACCTGCTGCGCGAGGGCTTCCTCACCCGCGACGGCGGCATGCTCCTGGTCGGCCCCGAGGCGGAGCGCCGGTTCGGGCGGCGGCACTTCGCCGAACTCACCGGGGTGTTCACCGCGCCCCCGGAGTTCACGGTGCTGCACGGCCGCACCGAGATCGGCCGCACCAACCCGGCGCTGCTCGCGGCGGCCGAACCGGGGGAGGGGCCGCGCAGGCTGCTGCTGGCGGGCCGCAGTTGGGCGGTGACCTGGGTGGACTGGAAGCGGCGGCGCTGCTTCGTGGACCCGGTCGACGACGGCGGCGGGAGCGCGCGCTGGGACGCCGCGGGCCACACCGGCTGGTCGTTCGAACTGGCCCGGGCGGTGCGCGAGGTGCTGCTGGGCGCCGACCCGCCGGTGAAGCTGACCCGGCGCGCCGCCGACGCCCTGGCCAAGGCCCGCGACCGGCACGCCGACCACGTCCACGCCGACGGCACCGTCGTCACCCGCGGCGGCGGCGGCGTGCGCTGGTGGACGTGGGCGGGCACGCGCGCCAACCTCACCCTGCGCGCCACCCTCACCGGACTCGTCGACCCCGCCCAGCGGGTCGGCGACACCGGTCTGCGGCTGTGCGGCGACACCGACCCGGCCCGCTGGCGGGCGGTCCGGGAGGCCGCGGTCGACCGGGTCGCGTTGCCGCAGGTGGACGACAGGGCCCTGGAGGGGTTGAAGTTCACCGCCGCGCTCCCGCGCCACCTCGCCGAACGCACTCTCGCGGCCCGGTTGGCCGACGTGGCGGGGGCGCGGGCGGTGCTGGCGGAGCCGACCCGGTTCGTGGTGGGGGAGTGAACCGGGCGGTCCGCCCGTGGCACCGCGGTCATGTCCCTGGAGCCATAATCGCGTGCCGAAATGGCACCAGAGCCATGGTGGACGGCTGCAGCGCGCGGCGCCCCGTGCCCCGGTCACCGACCCAGCAGACCGAAACACGAAGTTTCGGACTCCGAAATCAAAGAATCAGAACGGAATTATGTTCTGAAACTGCTGGGAGAAAATGATTTCCGATGCCAGCTCCAAGGGGTCGGGGGCGGGTGGCATCCCTCCGGGGGAAGCAGAAGTCAACAGACAAGAATGGAGAGACGAAGGGTATTCTGTGTTCGTGGAGAAACGGAGCGTCACCGGGATGTGCGTCCGTGTGAATGGGGGAGAAAGGACTCCAGGTCAAAGTTCTGGTCCGAGAAACCCTCGACCCGGCTCCGAAAGCATCTCAGTTGGTTCCTCCGTGTGTCGTTAGGTAAGGACGGAAGAGAATGAGAGCACTCTCCGAGCAACTGGTCCCGGACTTCTTCTGGAACGCGGTCGAACCGCTGCTGCCGAGGCAGAAGCCCCGCCCCCAGGGAGGAGGACCCAGGCGGGCCGACAACAGGAAGGTCCTCACCGCCGTGGTCTTCGTCGTCTCCAGCGGGTGCGGCTGGCAGGAGCTCCCCGGGGTTTTCGGTGTCTCCCCCTCCACCGCTCACCGGCGCTTCAGGGAGTGGGCCGAGGCGGGGATCTGCACCTCCCTGGAGCGCCGGACCGAGGAGCTCGACCTGGCCCCGCACGAAAGGGAATGGATCAGGACCGTCCTCGACCTGGCGTACCAGCGCTCTGAGAGGGTCCCGGCCGCAAGCGCCGCACGGAGCAGCTGACCCCGGAACGCAAGCCGCCTCGGTCACACGAGAAAACCGGTGTCACACCTTTCACAGTAGAAGAAACACGTTGTTCTTGTTCATTATTGAACCAATGTCTCCTACTGAGATGAAACAGAACTCCAAGAGATAGAGAGCAGGGCGGCGAGCGCTTATTTTCATCTCTTGTGCCGGTCTGAAGCTCCTGGTACTTTCCCCACGTGTCCTGCTGGACGGGCCTGTGTCTCCGTCCTACATCCCAAGGGGAATGGTGATGACGGCGTGAAATCGAGCCGCCTTTATCGTCTGGGTCGCTATTGTGCTGAGCACGTCTGGACGGTTTTCCTCGTCTGGGCCCTTGTCATAGGAGGCTCGTTCACGCTTTTCACCTTCTACGGGGGCCAGACCAGTGACACGATCTCGGTGCCCGGGTCGGAAGCCGAAGAAGCCCGTGAACGCCTCGGCGAACACTACCCCGAGCTGTCCGGGGCCACCGCCCAGGTCGTGTTCCACGTCGACGAGGGAACCCTGGCCGAAGCGGAGCGGATGGCGGCGGTCGCCACCGCGCTCCAGCAGGTAGCCGACCTCGACAACGTCACCGGGGTCACTGATCCGTCCCAGTCCCCGCTGGCGGTCAGCGGCGACACCGCGACCGCCTACGCCGACGTCTTCTACGACGTCCCCGTAGGAGACATCGGCGCCGAAGGGTTCCAGGAGCTCAGCGACGCCCTCGAACCGGCCCGGGACGCAGGAGTCGAAGCCTACGCGGGCGGGGAGCTCGGCTTCGCCACCAGCGGCGCCGAAACCGGGAAAGCCGAAATGGTCGGCCTTGGCGTGGCACTCGTCCTGCTCGTCGTCATCTTCGGCTCGCTGCTGGCCGCCGGGCTCCCCATCCTCACCGCGCTGTGCAGCGTCGGCGTCGTCACCGCCCTCCTCCACGTCGCCGCGGTCCACTATGAGATCCCCGCGGAAGCACCGGACGTCGGCATGATGCTCGGACTGGGCATCGGCATCGACTACGCGCTCCTCGTCGTCAGCCGCTACCGGGAAGAACTGACCCGAGGGCACGACGTCCTCGACGCGGTGGGCAACGCCGTCACCACCTCCGGCCGCAACGTCATGTTCGCCGGACTCACCGTGATCATCGCGGTCGCCGGTCTCTACCTCAGCGGAATCCCCGCGATCACCGCGCTCGCCACCGTGTGCGCCTCGGTCGTCTGCGTCTCGGTCCTCGCCTCCATCACCCTGGTCCCGGCGGTGCTGGGACTCGGCGGGCACCGCTTCATGCCGCGGCGGTGGAAGGCCGCCGCCGCGGACACCACCGCACCGGAAGCGGGGCAGGACACCGCGTCCCGGTGGCGGCGGTGGGCCCTGCACGTCGCCGACCGCCCCTGGCGCTACCTTGCCCTGGGCACCCTCATCCTCGCCGCGCTGAGCGTGCCCGCGGCCAGCATGGAACTGAGCATGCCCGACTCCGGCAGCACCGCCGAAGGAACCGACGCCCGCAGCGCCTACGATCTGATCACCGACGAACTCGGCCCCGGCCACAACGGACCGCTCACCGTTATGATCAGCGGCCCCGACCCGGAGCAGAACACCGCGCTCCTGCAGGACGTGACCCGGATCCTGGAAGCGGACGCCTATACCGAAGCCGTCACCGACGCCCTGCCCTCCGCCGACGGTGAAGCCGTCGTCCTCCAGGCGATTCCCACGGTCTCGCCCGCCGACCCCGCCGTGACCGACATGATCGAACGGATCCGCGGCGAATTCGCCGGCCTCGACAGCGGCGAGGCGGACATCCTCGTCACCGGTCCCACCGCCGTCTACTCCGACCTGACCGAAGTACTGGAAGACGCCATCCCCGTCGTCGTCCTGGCCGTGGTCGGCTTCTCGATGCTCCTCCTGCTCGTCGTGTTCCGCTCCATCGGTATCGCCGTGACCGCCGCCGTCTTCAACCTGCTCGGCATCGGAGCGTCCTTCGGAGCCCTCGTCATCGTGTTCCAGTGGGGGTGGGGACTGTCCCTGTTCGGTCTGGACGAGACGCAGGCGATCGCCTCGTTCGTGCCGATCGTGCTGTTCGCCATCGTGTTCGGCCTGAGCATGGACTACGAGGTCTTCCTCATGGGAAGGGTCCGTGAGGAGTACGTCCGGACCGGCGACAACCGCCAGGCCCTCGCCAACGGGATGTCCCAGACCGCCCGCGTCATCACCTCGGCCGCGCTCATCATGGTCAGCGTGTTCCTCGGCTTCGCCTTCGCCCAGGAGCCGCTGCTGAAGATGCTCGGCCTGGGACTCGCGGTTGCCGTCGCGGTGGACGCCACCGTGGTGCGGATGCTCATCATCCCCGCCGCGTTCGCCGCCCTGGGCAAGGCCAACTGGTGGATGCCCCGCTGGCTGGACCGCCTCATCCCCCACTTCGACCCGCATGGCCCCGCGGAGAAGGCCGAGCCGCCGACAGCCGCGGTGCAGAAGGCCGAGCAGGCCACGGGCTGACCGGGAACAGGCCTTCCCCAGACTTGGAGAGCTGAAGAACGATGGAAGCCCCGAAATTCCACTTGGAACGCGGTCTGCTCAGCGGAGCGCACACCGACCGCCGACCCGGGCGCACCTGCGCCGTCGAACACTCGGTCCGGCTCGCCGCCCCGCCCGAAGAAGTGTTCGACTTCTGCCTGAGCGAGACCGGGTTCACCTCGATCATGCCCTACCGGGTCCGCGTGCTCGGCCAGTCGGCGAAGGACCTCGCCCCCGGGGAATCGGTCGCCTTCTCCATCTACCTGGCCAAAGTGCTGCCGATCCGGTGGGTGGCCTACCTCGACGAGGTCAACCGTCCGCAGCAGTTCGTCGACCTGCAGACCAGAGGCATCTTCCGCTACTTCCGGCACACCCACTCGTGCCGCCCGGACCGGGAAGGCACCCACTACACCGACCACGTCGAGTACGCCACCCGCCTCGGCCCCCTCCTGGACCGGACCCTGATCAAAGCAGAACTGAACCGCATGTTCCGCCACCGCCACCGCCGGATGGCAGAACTGCTCGGAGAACGCCAGAGCCCATGAGCCAGAGAACCGTGGTCCCCGTCGGGACGGACCGCACCCTGGTCCGAGCATGGGTGTCGGTACCCCGCCGCAGCCGGGCTGGCGACCCCACATGGGTCCCCCCGCTGAAGTCGGATGCCAGGGCAGCCCTCGACCGGTCCGCCAACCCTCTCTACCGGCACGCCGCGATCGAACACTTCGTCCTCCTGGAAGGGCGGAAACCCGTCGGACGCGTCGCCGCGACGGTGTACCCCGCCTACAACAGGAAGTTCGGAGGACACACCGGCTTCTTCGGATTCCTTGACACCCCCGAAGGAGACGGCGAAGCAGCCCGGCTCCTGCTGTCCCACGCGGAGCAGTGGCTCGCCGAGCAGGGCATGACCCGGATTCTCGGCCCCTACAACTACTACAGCGGCCAGGAGATGGGCCTGCTCGTCGAAGGGTTCGACGGGCCCCCGGCAGCGTTCCAGCCCGGTGGCCGCCCCAGCGACCGGGAACTGGTGGAGAAGGCCGGATACCGGTACGCGTTCGGGATGAACACCTACTGCCTGGAAGCCGGGCACCTCCGCCGTCTGGCTCCCGCGGTCATCGGCGCCGGGCAGCGAGCCGCCGAGCAGCTGGGAGTGACTGTGCGGCGGATGGACCGGGCCGCCCTGGACGCGGAACTGGAACTGGTCCGGAACCTGTTCAACCGGTCCTTCCACGACAACTCCGAGATCGTGCCGTACCCGCAGGACGTGTTCGCGGGCATCGTGGGGCAACTCAAACCCTTCCTCGACGAGCGCCTCGTCAGCTTCATCGAATGGGAGGGCCGCACGGTGGGATTCGTCCTGTCCCTCCCCGACCTCAACGAGCTGCTCCTGCGGCTCAACGGCTCCCTGCGCCCCTGGGACCTGCTCCGCATCCGCTCCCTGGTACGCAGGACCAGGGGAATGGTGGTGCTCCTGGCCGGGGTGCTGCCAGAGGTGCCCATGGGAATCTCCCCCGTCCTCTTCGGACAGATCCTCCAGGGGGCGGTCGACGGGGGCTACGAACGCGTCCACACGACCTGGGTCCACGACTCCAACCGGACGATGAACCGGCTCATCCAGCACACCGCCGGGCTCCGGCCCCACCGCCGGTACGCCATGTTCGAAAAGGAATTGGCGGCACCATGATCCTGGTGACAGGAGCGTTCGGCTGCCTCGGCTCGACCATGGTCCGCGCCCTGGTGGAACGGGGGGAGCGGGTGGTCGCCCTGGCCCGCCCCGGAGAGTCCCCGGGGACCCTGTCCGACCTGGCCGACCACTTCGAGACCCGCACCGCCGACGTCCGCGACCCCGAGGCCGTGGCCAGGGCCATGCGCGGGATCGAGGGGGTCTTCCACCTGGCCGGCGTCGCCACGCTGACCACCGCGGCAGCCCGGGCCATGTACGAGGTCAACGTGCTTGGCACCGCCAACGTCATGCGGGAGGCACGCAGAGCCGGGGCCCGGGTCGTCCACACCTCGTCGGTCTCCGCGATCGGCCTGCCACCGTCGGAGCAGCCCGCCGACGAGGACTTCCCGTTCAACGGCCACCTTTTCCGCCACCCCTACCCGAGGACCAAGCACGCCGGGGAGCAGCGCGTCCTGGACGAGGTGCGCCGCGGACTCGACGCGGTCATCCTCAACCCCGGCGCCGTGATGGCCCCGGGAGGGGACGGGCGCAGCGCCTGGCCCGCTTTCGTGGGTGCGGTCTGCCGTGGAAAACTCCCCTTCGCCCCTCCCGGAGGGTTTTCCATGGTCGCCGCAGAAGAATTCGTCACCGCCCAGATCCGGGCCTTCGAAAAGGGAACGGTCGGGGAAAGGTACATTGTCGCCACCCAGAACATGACGTTTCTGGAACTGATCTCGTCCATCGCCGGAGCTGCCGGGGTCCGCCCCCCTCGCAGAACGGTCCCTCCCCGGGTCCTCGCCGCGGCCGCCTACGCCTCCCTACCGTTCATCCTCCTCGTCAAAGACCCGGAACGCAGGCCCCTGGTGTCCCCGGAGAACCTCGTCTACCTGAACCGAAACCTCTATTACGACTCCAGGAAGTCTCGGGAACACCTCGGCGTCGCACCGGGATCGATGGAGGAGTCGATCCGGTCGGTGGTCTCCTGGGGGAGGCGCCACGGGATCTTCTGATCCACCCAGAAAACCCAGAAAAACTCCACCTCCCTGTTCTGTCCCCGGTCACCCCTGTGCCTTTTCAAGGGAAATTCATGCCACAGCCAATGACGGAAATCTCGTTCAACGAAGTCCAGAAAGCCATTCGAGAAAAGATCGCCGGAATCCTGGAGAAAAACGAGGAGGACCTCGACGTGGAAGCCTCGTTCTCCGATCTGGGGCTCTCCTCGGTGAAAGCGGTCGAAGTCGTCGCGGACCTGGAGGACTCCTACGACCTGGTCCTGCCCCCGACCCTCTTCTACGACCACCCGAACATCTCCTCAGCCGCCGGGTTCATCGCCCGCTGCCTGGCGGACAGGACCGAGCACGGAGGCGCCCCGTGACCGCCGAAGGGTACGCCGTCATCGGCATGGCCTGCCGCTTCCCCAAAGCCCCGGACCTCGACAGCTTCTGGCGGCTGATGGAGGAAAGGGGAGACGGGATCAG
This sequence comes from Thermobifida alba, assembly GCF_023208015.1. Lineage (NCBI taxonomy): Bacteria > Bacillati > Actinomycetota > Actinomycetes > Streptosporangiales > Nocardiopsidaceae > Thermobifida > Thermobifida alba. The sequence goes on from NZ_CP051627.1 coordinate 4,870,082, forward strand.
CGAGGTCCCCCCGGAACGCCTCGGCGTCTCCGCCGCCGACGCGGGAACCCGGTGGGCTGGACTGGTCGACGGACTCGACCGGTTCGACCCCGACTTCTTCGGCATCCCCGCCGTCGAGGCACGCCACATGGACCCCCAGCAGAGAATGCTCCTGGAGGTCGCCTACGAGGCACTGCAGCACGCCGGAATCCCCGCCGCGTCGCTGCGGGGCTCCCGCACCGGCGTCTTCGCCGGCGCCGCGAGCTTCGACCACGGCGCCAACACCGTCGTCCCCGGAACGGAAGCCAACCCCTACAAGACCACCGGGTCCGCCCTGGGCATCATCGCCAACCGGCTCTCCTACGTCCTGGACCTGCGCGGCCCCAGCCTCACCATCGACACGGCGTGCTCCTCGGCGCTGGTCGCCCTGGCCGCCGGGATCGAGTCGCTGCGCTCCGGGCAGAGCGACCTGGCCGTGGTCGGCGGCGTGAACGTGCTCCTCAACCCCGCCATGACCGCGAGCTTCGCCGCGGGCAACTTCATGGCCTCCGACGGGCGCTGCAAACCCTTCGACCACCGGGCCGACGGCTACGTCCGCAGCGAGGGCGCAGGCGTCGTCGTGGTCAAACGGCTGGCCGACGCCCTCGCCGACCACGACCGCGTGCACGCCGTCGTCCGCGGCGTCGGAGTGAACCAGGACGGCCGCTCCAACGGGATCTTCGCCCCGAACCGGTACAGCCAGGAAGAACTGCTGCGCCGTGTGTACGCCGAAGCCGGAATCGCCCCCGAGACGGTCGACTACGTCGAAGCCCACGGAACCGGAACCGCCCTGGGGGACCCCATCGAGGTGTCGGCCCTCGCCGAAGTCCTCGCCCAGGGCCGCACCCCCGGAGGGGAGCTGCGGATCGGCTCGGTCAAATCCAACATCGGCCACCTCGAAGCGGGGGCGGGGATCGCAGGACTGATCAAGGTCGTGCTGTCGCTGACCCACCGCCGCCTGCCCCCCGTCCTGCACTTCGAGAAACCCAACCCGTATCTGCGCCTGGATCGGATCGCCGTCACCGTGCAGGACACCGGGGAAGCATGGCCCGAACCGCAGGGCCGGCCGCGCCGCGCCGGGGTGAGCTCCTTCGGATTCGGAGGGACCAACGCCCACGCCGTCCTGGAGGAGTGGGTCCCCCCGGCATCCGCCACCGGCCCCGAACCCGCAGGCGCCGAGCCCCGCCCCCACCTGCTCCCCGTCTCGGCCCCCACACCCGAACTCCTCCGGCAGACCGCCCGCAGGTGGGCGGACTTTCTCGCCGGCGCGGAACAGACCACCCCCCTGGAGAACATCGCGGCAACCGCGGCCCACCGCAGGGACCACCACCGGACCCGGGCCGCGATCGTCGCCGACACCACCGAGCAGGCGGTCCAGGCGCTGACCGCGCTCAGCCGCGGCGCCCCGCACCCCCGCCTCGTCGGACCGCCCGAGACCGGGCCGGGCCGCAAACCCCAGGTCGTCTACCTCTTCCCCGGAAACGCCACCCTGCGGGAAGGGATGGAGGAGCGGCTGGCCGCGGCCTCACCCGTGTTCCGCAGGGCCTGGGACGAGGCCCGCGCCGCTCTCGCCGCGGCCGGCGGGGCCGAACAGGAACCCGGCAGCGCCGCGGCCCGCCAAAGCACCGACACGGACCAAGGCCGGCTGTTCGCCGTGCAGGTGGCCCTGGCACGGATGTGGCAGGACTGGGGGATACCGCCGTCCGGGGTTGTCGGACACGGCGTGGGAGAGGTCGCCGCCGCGCACGTCGCGGGCGCCCTCACCCTGGCCGACGCCGCCCGTGTCGCCACCGCACTCGGGACCCTCGCGCACAGGCTCGGCGACCGCGGGGCGGTGCTCGTCACCGACCTGGACCCCGAGAAGGTGCGCCTGGCTGCCGCGGAGTACGGCGGTCGACTGGGAGTCACCGCCTACGACACGCCCCGCTCCACCACCGTGACCGGAGAAGCAGCCGCGGTGCGCGCGCTCGCAGAACGGATCCGCGCCCTCGGAGGAGAAGCCGAAACCGTGCCGGCCCCGGCCGTCCACGGCCCCCTAGCCGCACCGCTGCTGTCCGGATTCATCGCACAGATCGGCCAGATCACCCCCACCGAAGGGAGCGTCCTCCTCTTCTCCACCGTCACCACGCATGCCGTGGCCGGCACAGAACTCACCCCCCAGTACTGGGCGCGCACCCTCAAGGAGCCGGCCCGGCTGGCAGAAACAGTCCGCCGCCTCACCACAGGAACACCCACCCTCGCCCTGGAAGTCTCCCCCCACCCCCACCTGGTCGGCGCCGTCACCGACGTCCTCACCACCGGGACCGGCGCGGAACACCCTGCACCCCCCGCCTCCGGACACCGCGGAGAAGACGAGCACACGGCAGTGCTGCGCGCCCTGGCCACGCTCTACACAGCCGGAGCCGACCCGCGGTGGCCGGTCACCCGGGAACTCCCGCCCGTGCCGCTGCCCGCGCACGGGTGGCGGCACCGGCAGATCCCCCTCGCCCCGGCACGGGGCACCGCCCCCGGCACCCCGGCACCCGCCCCCCTGCTCGGTGCCGCCACCCCCTACCTTCCCGAGCCCGGGACCACGCTGCACCCCCTCGGATGCCTCCACCGCGAAGCCCCCTACCTCGCCGACCACAGCGTCGACGGACGCCCCGTGGTCCCCGGCGCGGTGTGGATCTCCGCCGCCGCGGAAGCAGCCGCCCGCTCGGCACAAGGCCCCGTCGAACTCCTCGACCTCGACATCACCGAACTCACCGGACTGCCGGAACGGGAGGACCAGCGGCCGCAACTGGTTCTCCGCGGCCCCGGCAGCGACGGCACGGGCGAAGTGCTGTCCGCCGACGGAAACACCCCGCGCCGCCACCTCCGCTACCGCTACCGGACGGAAAGCCGCTTCGACCCGGTGCACGTGCCCGAGCCCCCGCCCGCGGACGCCGACGTCCTCGACGGCGCGGAACTGTACCGGAGGCTCGCCCAGCGGGGCCTCGACTACGGCCCCGCCTTCCGAGGCGTGCTCCAGGTCAGGAGCGGCGGCGGACTCGCCTCGGGGACACTCCGCGAACCCCGGGCCGGAGACCACGCCGACGCCCTGCTCCCGCCCGCAGTACTGGACTCGTGCTTCCACATCCTGGAAGCGCTCGTCGGTGACCTTCCCGGTCTCGCCGTCCCCGTCGGCCTGACCCGCATGCTGCTCCGCGGCGGCAAGGCGGCGCGGATCGCCGAATGCCGGGTGCGGCTGCGCAGCAGACAGGAGACCGCGGTGACCGCCGACCTGGTGCTGCTGGACCCGGACGGCGCACCGGTGGCGGCCTTTGAAGGACTGTCCGCCAGGTTCGTCCACCGCGCGGACCGCACCGCCGCCCAGGCCCGGCACCTCGCCTGGCAGCCGTTCGCCACTGCCACGGCGCAGGACCGGACCGTGCAGGTGGTGCTCGCCGAAGGCGAAGACCCGGACAGCGGGGAGAAGCTGGCCGCGGAACTGGTCCGGGCCGCCGCAGGACGGCTGACCGCCGCCCACGGCCCCAGCCCCCACACCGCCACCCCTGCCGGACCCCAAACCGACGTGTTCGTCTGCCCCCTCCCCGGACCGGACGCAGACCCGGCCGACTCCGCCCACCGGGCGGCCGGTGCCGCACTGAGCTTCCTCCACACCCACCTCAAGGAGACCGCGTCGGGGGCCGACCGGAGGGCCGTGGTCCTCGCCCTTGCCCCCGCCGACCGGCCCAGCGCCCGGATCGCCGCGGCCGCGGTCGCAGGAGCTGTCCGCACCGCCATCAACGAACACCCCAGGGGAAACATCCACCTGGTGGAAGCGGAGGCGTCCAGCCCTGTGGAAGCCGCTGCCGCCCTCGCGAGCCTGCTGTGTGCCGCGAATCCGCCCCGCCAAGCGAGGATCCGCGGCGGCACCGTCGAGACACCCCGCCTGGTGGACGCGGCCCTGCCGCCCCCCGACCGGGGGAGCACCCCCATCCGCGCGGACCGCGCCTACCTGGTGACCGGCGGGCTCGGCTCCCTGGGACTCGCCGTCGCCCGGTGGCTGGTGGCGCAGAAGGCGGGGGCCGTCATCCTGGCCGGCCGCCGCAGGCCGTCCGGCTCCACCGCCGAAGTGCTGCGGGAACTGGGCGCGGCAGCAACGCAGGTCCACACCGTCCAGGTCGACGCCGCCCAAGCCGAAGCAGTCTCCGCCCTGCTGGGGCGGATCGGCCCGGAAAGCGACGGCCAGGTGACTCCGCTGCCGCTCGGCGGAGTGTTCCACTGCGCAGGAGTGCTCGCCGACGCGGTGTTCACCGAAACCACCGGCGAGCACCTCGCCACGGCCCTCTCCGGCAAGGTCGCCGGGGCGTGGAACCTCCACACGGCCACCGCAGGCCACCCACTCGACCTGTTCGTCCTCTTCTCCTCCCTGGCCGGAGTCGTCGGATCACCCGGACAGACCGCCTACGCCGCAGCCAACGCCGCCCTGGACGCGGTTGCGCGGGTACGCGCCGAACTCGGCCTGCCCGCCCAGAGCATCGCCTGGGGGCCGTGGACCATCGGCCTGGCCGGAGACCACCGCTCCCGCCTGCAAGCCGCAGGCCTGCACCTGTGGACACCGCAGGACGGCATGGACTTCCTCACCCGCGCCTTCCGGCACGCATCCCCCAGCCTGGTCGCCGCGCACGTCACCGAACACGCCGCGGCAGCCATCGGCCCCGTCGCCGCCGAACTGGCCGCGGCCCCGGGAACCCGGAGCCCGGGACCGTCCGAGAGCCGCCTCCGGGAAGAACTGCAGCGCCTCCCGAACCGCGAACGGCGGCTGCGGCGCATCCAAGAGGAAGTGCGCAGGCTCGCCGGGGAAGCACTGGGCACCGGGGCCGGAGACGTCCCCCTCCACGACTCCTTCCAGGACCTGGGCCTGGACTCGCTGCTCGCCGTCAACCTGCGTAACACCCTGGAAGAAGTGTTCCGACTGCGGCTGCCCACCGCGCTGCTCTGGTCCCGCCCCACGGTGGCCGACCTCGCCGAAGAGCTGCTCGACCGCATCCAGGGCCGCACGGACCCGCCGACGGCCGGAGTCCCCCGGACCGCTCCCGCCGCCCGCCCCGCGCCCGCCGGTGAACCGGACCCCTTCGCCCTCACCGACGAGGAGCTCATCAGCGAACTCAGCCGCCACCTCGCAGAGAAGGAGAGTTGATCGGCATGGTCAACGCACTGTCCCCGGAGCACCGGCGCCTGCTGGCCGGGGCCCTGCGGAAGGTCCAGGAGGCAGAACGGCTCCGCGAGGAGGCGGAACACGCCCTCCAGCAGCAGCGGAACGGCATCTCCGAGCCCGTCGCGGTCCTCGGCATGGGACTGCGGCTGCCGCCGGACGTCGAATCGCCCGAAGAACTGTGGAGCCTCCTGGTGGAAGGGAGGGAAGCCGTCGGATGGATCGGCCCCAACCCCGACGGCCGCCGCGGCGGGCACCACCGCTGGCGCAGAGCGGCCCGCCTGGACGAGATCGACTCCTTCGACTCGGCCTTCTTCGGCATGACCCCGGACGAGGCCGACCGGCTGGACCCCCAGCAGCGCCTCGTGCTGGAAGCCTCCTGGGAAGCACTGGAGGACGCGGGACTGCCCGCAGACCGGCTGCGCGGCTCGGCAACCGGCGTCTACATGGGCATCTACAACAACGACTACCTGCTGTCCCTGGCCCGCAACGACGTGGAGCCCGACGTCTACACCGCCCCGGGCGTCGCCCACAGCATCGTGGCCAACCGGCTCTCCTACCTCCTGGACCTGAGCGGCCCCAGCCTGGCCGTGGACACCGCCTGCTCCTCCTCCCTGACCGCCGTGCACCTGGCGGTCCGCGCCCTGCGCGCAGGCGACTGCGACTACGCGATCGCCGGCGGGGTCAACGCCATCGTCGACCCCTACTCCACACGGTTGACCGAACGGGTCCTCCCCCTCGCCCCCGGTGGACGCTGCCTCAGCTACGAGGAAGGAGCCGAAGGCATCGTCCGCGGCGAAGGGTGCGGCATCCTGATCCTGGCCCGGGAATCCGACGCACGCCGCCAAGGCCTCCCGATCCGTGCCCTGATCAGGGGAAGCGCCGTCAACCACGACGGCCGCACCAACGGGCTCACCGCCCCCAACCCCAGGGCGCAGGCGGCCGTGCTCGCCCGTGCCCTCCGCGATGCGGGACTCGACGGCTCCGACATCGACTACGTCGAAGGCCACGGCACCGGCACCCCCCTGGGCGACCCCCTGGAAATGGAGGCCCTGGAAGAGGTCTACGGCACCGGGCCCGGCCCCTGCCTGCTGGGATCAGTCAAACGCCACATCGGGCACCTGGAGGCCGCCGCCGGGGTGGCCGGGATGATGAAGGCGATCCTGGTCCTCGAACACGGAACCGTCCCCGCACAGCCCGGCTTCACCCGGCTCAACCCGGAGATCCCGCCGGGGGACCGGCTCCGGGTCGCATCGGAGCCGACCGACCTGCCCGACCGGGGCCGCCCGCCCCGGGCCGCCGTCAGCTCCTTCGGCTTCGGAGGCGCCAACGCCCACGTCGTCATAGAACACCCCGGAACCCTCGACCGTCCTCCCGCCCCCCGCTGGACCGGGCCCCTCCTGCTGCCCCTGTCCGCGCGCAGCCCCGAAGCCCTGCGGCAACTGCGGTCGAGCTACGCCGACCTCCTCGACGGGGCAGACGAGGCCACGGCCCGCGACGTGTGCGCGGCCGCCATGAACCGGCGCTCCCACCTCCCACTGCGAACCGCCGACACCGCCGCATCCGTGCAGGAACTGCGGGACCGGCTCGTCGCGCCCAGACCCCCCGCAGAGCCGGCGGAAGAACCACCCCAGGTCGTCCTCGTCTTCAGCGGCCAGGGAAGCCAATGGCCCGGAATGGGCGCGGAACTGCTGGCACTCCCCGACACGGCAGAGGAACTGGAGGCCTGCGACGCCGCTGTCCGGAAGATCACCGGACACCCCCTTATCGACCTCCTCAGCGACGAGGAGGAGCTGCTGGAGCAGACCGGCCCCGCGCAGATGGCGGTCGCCGCCGTCCAGCTCGCCCTCACCTCCTGGCTGCGCCGACGGGGCGTGCACCCCACCGCGGTGATCGGGCACAGCATGGGCGAACTCCCCGCCGCGGTGGCAGCGGGGGCCCTCACCAGAGAGGAAATGTTCACCGTGCTCGACCGCCGGGCCCAGGTCATGGACGCCGCCCGGGGAGGCCGCATGATCAGCGTCGCCCTCGACGAGGAGCAGGCCGCGGCGTGGGCCGCCCGGTACGACCGGGTCGGCGTCGCCGCCGTCAACGGCCCCGCCTCCACCGTCCTCGCCGGTCCGCGCGGCCCCATCGAAGAGATCCGTGCCCGGCTGCGGGACGAAGGGGTCCGCTGCATCCCCCTGCCCGTCGACTACGCCTTCCACAGCCCCCTGCTGGACGGCTCCGACACCCTCCTCGAAGCGGCCCTCGCCGACCTGCCCGCAAGAACCGTGGACCTGGACTTCCACTCCACGGTCACCGGCCGCCCCGTGGAGCGGCTGGACGCCCGCTACTGGGCCCGGAACCTGCGCGCCCCCGTCCGGTTCGCCGACGCCGTCGCCTCACTCGGCGACGTCGCCACCAGCGTCGTCATCGAATGCGCCCCCCACACGGTGCTCTCCACCGACCTGCAGCGGACGTTCGACGACCGGGGGGTCCGCCCCCGCGTCCCGCCCGTGGCGACCATGCGCCGCGGCACGTCCGCCGCCGCAACCCTCACCGGGGCGCTCGCCCACCTCTACGAGGCGGGCTGCGACATCGACTGGACGCGGGTGGCCCGCCCCGCCCGCAACCGGGTCGCCCTGCCCACCTATCCGTGGCAGCGGCGCCGGCACTGGTTCACCCCGTCCGCAGACCAGAACACCGGGCAGGCCCCCGAACAGACCGGCCAGGAGGCGGCCCCCGTGCGCCTGGACCGCGCAGAACTTCTGGGCGTGCTCCGGGGCTGGCTGGCCGACGCCGTGGAAGTGCCGGTGGAACAGGTCGACCCGGCGGCGCCACTGACCGACTGGGACATCGAATCCCTGGTGGTCGTCGAGATCCGCAACCGACTGGAACGGCGCTACGGCACCGAGTTCCCCCTCGCCGCCTTCTTCGAAGCGGGCTCCCTGTACGCGCTCGCGGAGGAACTGGCCGGAGGCGGCGGACAGGAAGAGCAGGAGACGGCACCGGACGACGCCGAACTGGACCAGCTGCTGGACCGGATGGACGAGATGAGCGACGCCGAGATCGAACTCGCGATCGCCCGCCTGGAAGGAACCGAATAGATGAACAGCAACGCCGACAGCGGAGCGCGGCGGCGCCACCTGGCCGAACTGCTGCAGAAGAGGGGAAGGGCAGCCAAGGCGGTGCGCAGGTGGCGGGACGAACCGTTCACCCGGCACGTCAACCCGCAACTGGCCCGGATGCTGCACGGCGTCGGCCTGGACACCGCCTACGTCCGCGGCGAAGGAAGCTGGCTGTGGGACGCGGAAGGCAACCGCTACCTGGACTTCACCGGCGCCTACGGGGCACTCCCGTTCGGCCACACCCCTGAGCGGATCTGGTCCGCCATGGCCGCGTTCCGGGAATCCGCGGAACCGGTGTTCGCCCAGCCCTCCCTGCTCCGGGCCGCCGGCGAGCTCGCCGGACGCCTCACCGAGCTCGCCCCCCGAGGCCTCGACCGCGTCGTCTTCGCCAACAGCGGCGCTGAATCGGTCGAAGTGGCCATCAAGATCGCCCGCTCGGCGACCGGCCGCCTCAGAGTGCTCTCCACCGACCACTCCTTCCACGGCAAGACCCTGGGAGCGCTCTCCGCCACCGGCCGCCCCTCCTACCAGGAGGAGTTCGGCGCCCCCATCGAAGGCTTCACCCAGATCCCCTTCGGGGACGCCGACGCGCTGGAACAGGCCCTGGAAGGCGGAGAGTTCGCCGCCTTCATCGTCGAACCGATCCAGGGGGAGGGCGGGGTGAACGTCGCACCCCCCGGATACCTCCAGAAGGCCCGGGACCTGTGCACCGAACACGGAACCCTGTTCATCCTCGACGAAGTCCAGACCGGGCTGGGACGCACCGGCCGGCTCTTCGCCGCGGAACGGCACGGGGTCTCACCCGACATCATGACCCTGGCCAAGGCACTGGGCGGCGGCGTCCTCCCCACCGCCGCGGTACTGACCCGCTCCGACCTGGTCACCGAAGGCTTCGCCTTCCGGCACACCTCCACCTTCGGCGGCAACTCGCTGTCCGCCAGGGTCGGACTCCGAGTCCTGGAGCTGCTCACGGACGACGACCACGCACTCCTCCGCAGGGTCGAAGCCCTCGGGGAACGCCTCCGGGAAGGACTGGAGAAGATCCGCGACGACTACCCCGGCGTGATCACGGACGTCCGCGGCGAGGGATTCCTCCTGGGTGTGGAGTTCACCGACGACATCAACGCGTTCGGCGGCCAAGGCCTGCTCGGCTCGCTCGCCGCCGACGAGAACCTCGCCATGGTGCTGTGCGGGTACCTGCTCAACGCTGAACGCATCCGGCTGGCCCCCACCCTCTTCGGCGCCCGGGTCCTGCGCGTGGAACCCCCCCTCACCGCGACCGAGGAGGAGTGCGACCACTTCCTGGAAGGGCTGCGGCGCGCCGTCCGACTGGTGTGGAACAACGACGCCGGGACACTGGTCGGGCACCTCGCAGGGCGCCGCCCGGAACCGGGGCGCGCCCCCGCCCACCCCTACCGGGGGACCCCGCCCTACCACCCCCCGGAGCCGGAAGAGCGGCGCTTCGCGTTCGTCGTCCACCCCCTGCACACGGACATGCTCCGCGAACTCGACGAGAGCCTCGACCGCTTCACCACCGGTGAACTCGACCGGCTGATGGAAAGGTTCGACGCGGCCAGCTGCATCCTCAACCCCGCCCCCTTCGTGGTCGGAGCGGCCCCGGTGCGCTCCGCCACCGGGGCCCGCGCCCACTGCGAACTGATCGGCCTGCCCTACACGGCGGAACGGCTCCTGGGGTTCTCCGGCAGCAAGGCCACCCGGGTCATCGCCGAAGCCGTCGAACTGGGGGTGGAACGCGGGGCCGAACTGGTGGGCCTCGGCGCCTATTCGTCGATCGTGACAGCCAACGCCACGACCCTCCCCGACTTCCCGGTGCCGATCACCACGGGCAACGCCTTCACCGCCGCCTCCGCCGCCCAAGGGGTCCTCGACGCCGCGGAGCTGCGCGGCGTCGACCTGGGGGTGTCGCGTGTCGCCGTCATCGGTGCCAGCGGGTCGATCGGTTCGATGGTCGCCCGGCAGCTCGCCGCCCACGCCGGAACGCTCGACCTGGTGGGCAACCCCACTCAGCCGCAACGCGCCCGCAGGGCACTGCACGCGGTGACGGTGCAGATCGCCGAGGAACTGCGGCGGCACGGCGGCACGTCCCCGGCGGTGCAGATCGCGGCGGAGGCCCGCTCGCCCGAGGACGCGGCGCAGGCCCTCATCGACTCTGGGACAGTCACCGTGGGCACCGACGCCCAGGCGGCGGTCCGCCGCTCCGGGATCGTGGTGACCGCGACCTCGTCCCCGCATGCGCTGCTCACCCCGGAGATGTTCGCACCGGACGCCATCGTCTGCGACATCTCCGAACCCTCCAACGTGCCGCCCCTGGCCGAGCACCGCCCGGACGTCCTCCTCTTCGACGGGGGGATCGTCGCCCTCCCCGGACTGCAGGACCTGGGGGTCCGCTACGGCCTGGAAAGCGGCCACGCCTACGCGTGCATGACGGAGACCATGCTCATCGCCCTGTCCGGTGAAGAAGACCTGGTGAGTGTCGGATCCACGCTCACCACCGGTTCGGTGACACGGCTGCGTGAACTCGCCGCCGTCCACGGATTCGAGAACGCCGCGCTGCGGTTGTGGCGTTCCTTCTGACCCCCCGGAGGTAACTATGTCGACCCCCTCAGAACAGCTTCCCTCCGTGCTCCAGGACCGGAAGCGCTACGAAGCCGCCATGGCCTTTTCGGTGCGGGACGCCCACCGGGCGGTGAAGGACCTTTTCGTCCACAGGATGGGGATCTACTGGAGCGACTTCCTGGTGTCGCTGGCTGTCGGATACGCGGCCTTCTGGGCCGCCCGGCCCGTCGGCTACCTCACGCTCCCGGGGATCCTGCTCTTCCTCGTCTCGGTGTTCGCCCTCTACCGCTGCTTCGCCTTCATCCACGAAATCGCCCACTTCCGGAGCAAGCCGAGTTTCCGGACGTTCCGGAGGGTCTGGAACCTGCTGTTCGGCATCCCCATGATGGTCCCCGCCTTCATGTACGAAGAGCACCGGGAGCACCACAACAAGCGGTGGTACGGGACTCCACGGGACGCCGAATACCTCCCCCTGGCACGGCTCTCCCCCCGCCACACGGTCACCGTGGTCGCCGCCTCGTTCCTCCTGCCGTTCTTCGGCCCGATCCGCTTCGGCCTGCTGACCCCCGTCGCCTGGTTCTCCGGCGCCACCCGCCGGTACCTGTACCGGAGCATGTCCACGATCAAGATCGACCTGGAGTACCACGGGCGGCCGCCCGCCAACCGGGCGGAGCGGATCTCCTGGACCGCCCAGGAAGCCGCCTGCTTCGTGTTCGTCCTCGCCTGCGCCGCCCTGTTCCTGACCGGAGTGCTTCCCGTGGACCGGCTGGCCCAGTGGTACGCGCTCTACACCTCGATCGCCCTGGTCAACTCCTTCCGCATCCTCGGCGCACACCGCTACCTGGGTGACGAGGAAGAGATGAGCGTGGTCGAACAGATGATGGACACCGTCAACTACCCCGGCCGGCGCCCGGTGCGGGAACTGTGGGCCCCGGTCGGGCTGCGCCTGCACGCCCTGCACCACCTCTTCCCCGGGCTGCCCTACCACGCTTACCCGGAGGCCCATCGGAGGCTGGTCGCCGCACTGCCGCCCGACTCCGCCTACCGGCTCACGGAGAGCCGCGGGCTGCCGCGGACGCTCGCCACCCTGTGGCGCACCGCCCGGCAGCACCAGAAGGCCGGACTGCTGCTGACCCTCCAACCGCGCGGCCTCGACCGTCCGGAAGGCGCCCAGTGACCGGTGCGTGCGATCCCCCTCCGAAGGTGCGGCCCGGGCGGGGGAGTGCGCTCACCGGCCGGCGGCGCGGAGGGGTGGGCCGCATCCCCGGAACGGGACCGGGACCCCTCCGCGCAGCTCCGGCTTGGGAGCGCTCCCGGGCGGTTTGGGGGCACAACCACGCCAGCAACCGCCCCCACCGCCAGCGGGCGGGCACCACCACCCGACAGCAGAGGGACCGGAGCCACCACACCCCCCATCCCGCAACCCCAAGGAGACGACCATGGTGACCAGCCGGAGGACGGTACCCCCCGCCCCCCACCAGGCCTTCCCGGTGCTCCCCGGGCCTCCCGTGCTGGGATGGGCCCGGCACCTCCGCCGGGACCTGCTCGGCGTCCTCACCCGGGTCAGCCGGGACTCGCCGGGCCTGGCGGGCTTCAAAGTCGCAGGACAGACCTTCGCGGTCGCCGACTCCCCGGACGCCATCCGCGACGTCCTCATCGAAAAAGCCGACGACTTCGACAAAGGACGCCGACAGGTCAACGCACTCGGCCCCGTCATGGGAAAAGGGCTGCTCATCAGCCAAGGGGAACTCCACACCAGGCAGCGCAGGCTCATCCTGCCGCACTTCACCCCGCGCAACGTGCGCCGGCACGCGGACCACATCGTGGCAGAAGCCGAACACCTCATCGACACCTGGGGAGACCGGGCGGAAGTCGACCTCCTCGACGAGATGAACTCGCTGACGATGAACATCGTCACCCGCCTGCTGTTCAGCTCGCGGATCGAGGACGACCGGGCGATCGCCGACGCGATCACCACCGTCTTCGAATGGGAGATGTACGCCCTCACCAGCCTGTTCCCCATCCCCATGCGGGTCCCCACCCCGAGGAACCTGCGGGCCCGGGCAGAGATCGCCTACGTCCGGCAGCGCCTCGGCGCGTTCGTCGAAGAGCGCCGCAGGAATCCCGGAGCCTACAGTGACCTGCTCACCCTGCTCATGGAGGCCCGCTACGAGGACGGGACCACCATGTCCGAGGAGCAGCTCCTCGACGAAGTGATCACCGTGTGGGGGGCCTCCCAGGAAACATCGGCCGACGCGCAGGCCTGGACCCTCTACCTCCTGGCCCAGCACCCCGAAGTCCTCGCCCGGGTCCGAGCAGAGATCGACACGGTCCTCGGCGACCGCCCGGCCACCTTCGCCGACCTCGCCTCCCTGCCCTACTCCCTGCGCGTGTTCAAAGAGGCCATGCGCCTCTACCCCCCGGGGGCGGTCCTCATGCGCACCGCCGTACGGGACACCACCGTGGCAGGATTCCATGTCCCCCGGGGAACCCAGGTGTTCATCTCCACCTACACCCTGCACCGGCGCGAAGAGCTCTACCCCGACCCGGAGCGCTTCGACCCGGACCGCTTCACCAAGGAACGCGAACGCGTCCTCCCCAAACAGTCCTACCTGCCGTTCGGCGCGGGGCACCACGTTTGCGTGGGAAGCCACCTGGCCCTGATGGAGGGACATCTCCTCACCGTCACCCTGGCCCAGCGGGTCGACGTGGAACTGTGCTCTGACAGGCCGGTCGAACCACTGCTGCTGATCAACCTCCGCCCCCGAGGCGGAATCCCCGCCCGGGTGACACGGCGCTGAACCCAGCCCCCATCCTCCCCGAGAATCCCCACCGATCCGAGAGGACAGCCGTGTACGGAACCAGCGACCCCCAACTCTCCCCTCCCCCCGGAACAACCCTCGTTGAGGCTTTCCGCCACTGGGCCGCCACCCGGGGCGACGAACCCGCCTGCACCTTCGTCGACTACGGCACCACCCGAGAAGGCGTGAGGCACACCCTGACCTACCGCGAACTCGACACGCGGGCCGCGGCCGCGGCCGCGGCACTGTCCCGGTGCGCCGCACCGGGCGACCGCGTCGCCCTGCTGCTCCCCCAGGGACTCGACTACATCGCAGCCTTCCTCGGCTGCCTCTACACCGGGGTGATCGGGATCCCGCTGTACGCCCCCGACCTGCGCCGATCCGACACCCGGCTGGTGTCGGTCTACGCCGACTGCAAACCCGTCGGCAGCATCACCACGACCGCCTCCCTCCCCGCCCTGGAACGCCTGTCCGAGCAGGTCGACACCGGCCGGGTCATCACCACCTCCGACCTGGCCCCTGCCCCGTTCGACCCCGTCCAGCAGGACCAGGACGAACCGTCCTACCTGCAGTACACGTCCGGGTCGACGCGGAACCCCGCGGGCATCGAAGTGACCGCGGCCAACCTGTGGACGTCCTGCGCCCAGATCAACACCTTCCTCTCCCTGAAACCCGGGGAGAACATCGTCAGCTGGCTTCCGTTCTTCCACGACATGGGCCTGGTCCTCACCGTGGCCACCCCGCTCGCCTACGGCGCGCACGCCGTGTACTTCGACCCCTACTCCTTCGTGCACCGCCCCGTGCGCTGGTTGAAACTGGTCTCCGAATACCGCAGCACCGTCACGGCCTCCCCCAACTTCGGCCTCGACTTCGCGGTGGGCAGAGTTCCCGAGGAGCAGCGCGCAGGCCTCGACCTGTCGTCGCTGCGCGCCCTGGTCAACGGGGCCGAACCCATCCGGGAGGCATCACTGAGGCGCTTCAGCGAGGTCTACTCCCGGTACGGCTTCAACCCCCGGGCCCACCTGCCCGGCTACGGTCTGGCCGAAGCAACCCTCCCGGTCACCATGCAGAGGGTGGGCAAGGGGGCCGACAGCCGCTACTTCGACCGGGACGCCCTGAACACGGGCCGGGCGGTACCGGTCAGTAAGGAGGAGGGGCAGGGGCAGAACGCCGCCTCCCTCGTGGGCTGCGGCGCACCGATCTTCCAGGAGGTCCGGATCGTCGACCCGGAGCAGTGGACGGCCCTTCCCGACGGGCACGTCGGCGAAGTGTGGGTCCACGGACCCAACGTGTGCCGGGGCTACTACGGCAGAGCCGGCGAGACCCAGGAGACCTTCGAAGCCGAACTGCGCGACGACCCCGTCAAGGACCGCCACTGGCTCCGTACCGGAGACCTCGGCTTTGTCCACGAGGGGCAGCTCTACATCACCTCCAGGCTCAAAGACCTCCTCATCATCCACGGCACCAACCACTACCCGGTGGACATCGAGAACACCGTGGAGCAGGCCCTGCCTCCGGTCCGGGTCGGCCACGTGGCAGCGTTCGCCGTCACCCCCGGTGAGGAGGAACGCCTCGTGGTGGTCGCCGAACTGCGGGCCGACCGGATCGCGGGCACCGACCTGCCCGCGGCCGTGGCCGAGGTCGCCCGGAGCATCCGCCGGACCCACGAGATCGACGTGTACGACGTCGTCCTCACCCGGCCCGGCAAGATCCCCAAGACCACGAGCGGGAAACTCCAGCGGGGCGCGTGCCGGGACCGGTACCTCGCAGGGGAGTTCACCAAGGCGCTGGCCCGCCTCCGGAACCCGTGACCCGGAAGAGAGCCCGGAACCGCCGAACAGCCCAGGCAGGACTTTGGGGAAAGGCTGCCCCACCCGGACCGGGCGGGGCAGCCTTCTCCCGGTCCTGAGAGGCGTTTGCCGGAGGCTTCCGGGAACCGGGCGTGGCGTTCCAGGCCTGGCACGCCCGGCAGCCTTTCCAGAGCCGGCTCCACAGAGCCCGGCCCCCGCTGCCCCTGGCCCGGCAGAGCATCCTTCCAGCAGACGTGCCCGGGTTCTCCTCGTCACGTGTTTGCTGGTTGTGCTGCGTTCCTCGCCTTGTTTCCTGCGGGCTTCGGGTCGGGCCGCCTTTGGCGGCGGGGGACCGGGAAGCATCCCAGGCCCTTCTGCCGGCGCCTCGATCAGGGCGGGTTCTGGCGGTGGGGTGCCGGGCCCTCCGGGGCGGGGGGCACCAGCGTGGTGCCGGCCGCGGCCACGGCCAGGACAACGGTCGCGGACAGCAGCAGGCCCAGGCCGGGATGGATGCGAAGCAGCAGCGCCCCGGTGACCGCGCCCGCGCCGAGCAGTACGACGGAGCCCGCCCTGCGCCGCCACCGCCGGTGGGTGCGCTCTCCCAGCGGCGACTCGGCGGCCAGGCCGGTGAACGCCACGGTGACCACCACCGTGTTCAGGTCCGCCACGGCCAGACGGCGCGCCGTGGCGGCCTGAGCGCCCATGGCCAGGCCGAGCGCCGCCGTGACCACGGCCGACAGCACCCCCTGCCGCTCCCCCCACCCCAGCCAGACCCCGGAGCAGAGCAGGAGCATGGCACCGACCAGGGCGAACAGCACGGTGGTGCGGTGCGTCCAGGCGGCGGGCGCGACCCGCAGCACCCGCCCGGCCAGGGTCGCGCCCGCCGCGAAGGCGACCAGGGACACCGCGGGCCGCAGCGGGGACAGACCGGGGGAACCTGCTGCCGCCATACCGAGGAGCAGCACGTTGCCGGTGACGTTGCCGGTGAAGACCTGGTCCAGCCCGAGGAAGCTGACCGCGTCGACGATTCCGGTGGAGAAGGTGAGCGCGAGCAGCAGTCCGGGAAGCCGGGCCTGGGCCGCAGGAGACTGACTGGTCATGCGCTGCCACTGCCCGCGCCGCGGGGCGGGCTAATCCCGGAAGGGAACCGTTGCGGGCCCCGACCCGTCGGCGGCCTCGTTTCCCGTCCGCAGGTCGAACACCCTGGGCGTGCCGTCGAGGCGGGGATCGTCGACAACTGCCGCCGTACCGTCCGAGGAGAGCCCGTCCTGGTAGCTCTCCTCGTCCGCGGCGACGTCGATCCGCGGTACCGCAGCCGGGCACGGACGGGTCGCCCGCCCAGGTGGCCGCTACAGGCCGCCGCTTTTCGACCACAGGGGTCCTTACCGGGGCCACAGGGTCACTTCGAGGTGCGAATCCGGCCCTGGGAAGACGACCACCGGCCGCATCACGCGATCCCGTGCCTTCTGGGGCGCCAGTCTGAGCGCCGAACAGGTCAGCGCGCTTCGACCGGCGCGGCTGGGCGTCAACGCTGACGTAACGAGGCTCCGCACCACGTCCGAGACGTGAGTTTCGGTGAGGACGCCTCACGGGTGCGCACCGGGCATGGACCGCAGATCTGGTGCTGGAGCCGTATTCGGTGCTGGTGGTTTCAGCAGCAAAGATCACCGGCGTTGGGGCTGGGAGCCGCCGAGCATCCGCGTCGCGATGGACCGGATCTGCGCCAGCACCTCCTCCGGGGGACGGTCCAGGTCCAGGGCGTGCTGGTAGACGGTGATGCCGCCCGGAGTGTTCAGGCGGTGGACGCGGCGGACGGTGTCGGCGGCCGCGGGATTCTTGGCGTCCGCGGCGTAGACGAGGTGCCCCTCGGCCAGGTCGAGGACCGTGCAGTAGGCCAGCACCTGGTAGAGGTCCTCGCGGGGAGCCTCCTGCTTGTACTTGGCGTCCAGGACGGCGAACGGGCGCACGGTTCCGTCCGGTCCGCTCCGTTCGGCCACGAGGTCCGGTCTGAGTTGCAGCGTCCGTGCCCGGTCGAGGTGGAACCGGGTGTCCTGGGTCAGGCAGCGTGCTCCGTGCGGTTCGAGGACGTCGGCCACGGCCCGGGTCACGAAGTCCTCGTAGACCTGCCACATGGTCAGGACCAGGCCCTCCACCCGCACCCGGGTGCCGTCCTCCAGTTCGCAGGACTCGCCGTCCAGCACCAGGCGGGCCAGGCTGAGCACGGAGTGGTAGCGGGCGTTCAACCGGGTGGGCTGCCAGGCCGGGGACGATCCGGGAGGCAGCGGGGTGACCCCGTCCAGCCGGATCAGCACCCGGCGCAGCAGGGACCGCGCCGCATCGCCGATCCCCCGCAGGGCCAGCAGGCGGAGGGCGGCGGTCAGCAGGATGCGGTTCTCCGGAATGTCGGGGGTGTGGTCGTCGTAGCCGACCTCCACCGGCGGCGCGACCCCGAACCGGCGGCGCACCTGCTCGGCCACCCGGATGCGGCCGCGCACCACCGGTAGCGGCTCCTCGACCGACCGGTAGCCCATGAGCACCCCCTCGGCGAGGACGCGGTCGGCCATCCGCCCGAACACGTGCGCGAGGGCGGGCAGCAGGCCGGGTTCGGCGTCCACCGGCACCTCGTCGATCCGCCAGTCCACGCCGCGCCGGGCGTAGCCGACAAGGAACAGCAGCCGCTTGATCGGCAGCTTCGGTTCGATGCGAAGCTCCACCGCGCCGGTTCCCCGGCCGAGTACGGCCGCGCCCGCCACCCCCTGCTTCACGGTCACGGTCCAGGTGCCGTCCGGCTGCTTCCGCACCGAGGACACCAGTTCCGACGCGTGCAGGACCTCGTACTGTTCGGGGGTCAGGCGCACTCCGGAACACGACCGGTTCTCGGTGACCGAGACGACCAGCGGAGGCATCAGTCCTCGTCCCCGGCGAGCTGTTTCCGCAGCGCGGCCAGCCCGTACCGTCCGGCCACGTCGGTGTCGTCACCGTAGTGGTGCTCCTCCAGCAGCGGCAGGAGCTGGTGCTCCCACACCCGCTCCAGGCCGCGCGGGTGCTCGTGGACGGCCGCACGCATCAGGTAGGCGGGGCCGACGCGGAAGTCGCGGTCCTCGATGCGTTCGTTGAGGGCGGCCAGCAGCCGGGCCGCGTCCCCGTGCACGGGGAGGCCCGCGGACACGCGGGCGGCGATCCAGCGCTCCAGGACCCCGGCGGCCGGTTCGGCGCTGGGGTGCAGTTCCCGGAACCAGAACCGGCGGCGCATCGCGGCGTCGATGAGCGCGATGGAGCGGTCGGCGGTGTTCATCGTGGCGAGCAGGACGAGGTTCTTCGGCAGGGTGAAGCCGAGGCCGCCGTCGGAGCCGTAGAGCAGGTTGACCGACCGGTCGCGGTACTCCAGCAGGAAGTACAGCTCCCCGAAGACCTTGGCGAGGTTGCCGCGGTTGATCTCGTCGATGACCAGCACGAACGGTTCGTCGGGGTGTTTGCGGGCGGCGTCGGCGAGGGTGCGCAGCGGGCCCGGCACCAGCTCGAACCCGCCGGCCTGGCCGTCGCCGCCGGGACGCGGCCGGTAGCCCTCGAAGAAGTCCTCGTAGGAGTAGGCGGGGTGGAACTGCACCAGTTGCGTGTTCTCCGGTTTGCCGCCGGTCAGGTGCTTGGCCAGCGCTTGGGCGACGTAGGTCTTGCCGGTGCCGGGCGGGCCGTAGAACACCAGCTGCGGCCGGTCGCGCAGCAGTTCCACGCACTCCTGCAGCCACTCCGCGGGCAGGTGGAGTTCTGCGGCCAGCGCCTCGGTGGCGTCGGGCAGGGTGAACGGCCGCGAGGTGACGGGCTGCTCGGGTTCCTCGCCGAGCAGCTTCTCCAGGTCGCCGACGAACTCGGTGAGGTCGACGACGGTCGTGTCGGGGTTGGCTATCCGGTTGGCGGCGTCGGCGGGCAGCGCGTCGGCGTAGTCGAGCGGGCTGTGCGGGTTGCGCCAGGAGACGGCGCGCTGCAGGTTGGCGCGGTTGTCGCTGCTGGCGGTGAAGCCCGCGGGACCGTCGACGACGCCGATGTAGACGGCGGAGCCGTCGTTGGTGAGCACGATGTCGCCGCCGCGCATGCGGGTGAGGAAGGCGTGGTACTCCACGGCCAGCCGGGAGCGTTCGGCGGCGCTCAGGTGCGCGTAGTCCTCGGCGACCGCGGCCTGCACGTCCTCGCGGTTGCTTCCGGCGGGCAGCTCCCGCAGCCGGGAGGCCGCCAGGGAGCACACGCCCCGCGGCAGCCACAGGGAGCGCACCAGGTTCTCGCCCTGCACGTTGGAACCGCGCACCAGCCACGCACGGCGCTTGGCCTCGTCGGAGTCGGAGGTGTCGCCGGCGTCCAGGTACTGCGCCAGGTCGGCGCGGTCGAGCCGCTGGTGGGAGGGAGCGCGGCCGTCCGGCCCCGCGGTGCCGCTCTCGACGAGGAGCTTCTCGGCCTCGGCCCGTTCGTTCGGGGTGAGGCGGGCCTCCTTCGGGATCGTCCCCTCACCATTGAGGAGTCGGTGCCAGCCTTCGGGACGCATCCGGTAGAACCGCTGCACCAGGAGCTCTTCGGAAACCCCGAGCTGGCCGGCGAGGGTGTCGGCCGCCACCCAGGAGCCCTCGGGGAGCAGGGAGAGCAGCTTCTCCGCCTGCTCGAACCGGGGCCGGTTCCTGTTCCAGCCCTGGTAGCGCTGGTCGACGGCCGCCGACCACGTCTCCAGGTCCGGATACTCCGTCAGCGACCACCGCCCCGCGCCGGTGGCCTGCCAGTTGCCCCAGCCGTCCTTGGCCAGCCAGCCGATGGCGGCCAGTTCGGAGGAACCCCACACGAGACTGGTACGGGGTTCCCCCTTGCTGACGTGAGCCGCCCAGTCCTCGGCAAGGTCCGTGTAGCGCTGCTCGACGAGGGTCCACAGCGTGTCCTTGTGGAGTTTCTCGCCGTCGTCCAGACCGGCCAGGATCTCCAGTGCGGTACGGGCGATCGTGGCCCGCACCCGTTTGTTCGGTGTCAGCATGGGGGACTCCAACACGGTTGTCGGAACGCTCGGGGGAATGCGGTTCCCGCCATTTTTCCCGAGATTCCCGGCCGCGACATCCGATGGAGAATTTCGGACAGCCGTGGAGGGGAATACGAAGGTCTTTTATTCGGAACGTTCGCGTGGGTCCGGTCGGCCCGTAGGCTTCACCGGAACAGCACCTGGTCGAAATCGCTGACGCCGATCGCGCCCAGCGGGAGTGGTCCCCCGCAGCCTGGTTCCAGGGGACCAGCCACCGATCGAAGGAGTTCGGTGGCACCACCGGGGTGAGCGGACCGCCGGACAGCGGGGAGTCCGATGACGGAGGTTTCGCGGTCATCGGTGTGGACGCGACCGAGGAACTCGGTGAGGCTCCGCTGCCCGACGCCAGGTGCGCGCCGAACGAACGGATCGTCCGCATTCCACGCAACACCCTGGTGGCGGCCAGGAACGGTATTCCGGAGGAGTAGGTGCGACCACCCGGTTGGGCAGTGGATCGTGGGGAACGGCTCGACCTCGACGCTTTCGCCTCGGCGTTCTCCCACGCCTGGGCGCGGCTGGGGAAGCGGTTCCTCAAGGTCGAGTGCTGGCAGTCCTACCGGGAGAACGTCAACAGCGCCTCCCAGCGCGCCTACGAACAGGGCGAGCACGACCGGGCCGTGGAGCTGCTGCGGGAGGAGGCCGAGGCCGACCGGCCGCTGTATGCGGACGTGCGGTCGCGGGGCATCGAGTTCGCGCGCATCCGGGTGCTGCGCCAACCGCTGACCGACTACCTCCGCTACGAGCTGCCGGCCTACCGGATTCGTGCCCGCATGGGCGAGACCACCGAGGTGGTGCGGGCCGACCCCGGCACGCCGCTGCCGGGTGTCGCCGTTGAGCGCCGCCCTGGAGGACCAGCTGCGCAGCAGTGAGGTGGCGCTGCGCCAGATCCACACCGACCTGGTCAAGACGGCGATCGACGACGAGGAGCTGCTCCAGGTCTGGCCCGATTTGTACCCGGGGGTGGGGGAGAACCGCAGGGACCGCTACTGCAATCTCGTCCTCAATCTTCAGAAGGTCGCCTACGAGACCAGGACCATCGAGCTGGACGAATTACGCGGTGCGCTCCGCCGCCTCATGACCGGCCCGCACATGTACGCCTTCTGGGCCAAGGCCCGGCAGGCCCGGATCGCGGTGACCGGCGGCGACGAGGCCGAGGACTTCATCGGAAGTGACCGACACGGCCTTGGCCCTGGGGGCATAGCCGGCGGTCGGACATGGCCCCAGGACCAAGATCATCGGATCTGGGATGACGTGGTCTCGCTGTGCCGCCTTGCCGGTCACTCGGGATGGTGCAGGGGGATGCCGCGGATTCCGGGATTGTCGTAGTCGATCCTCTCGTACCCGGGAGGCGCGGCGAATCCTTCGGGGAGTTCGGAGTCGAGGACGATGATCTGCACCCGGTCGCCGTAGGAGTCGGTGATCCCGGCCAGGCGCTCGTACAGTTTCCGGCTGAGCCGGTCGTGCGGCCCCAGGGACTTCTGCGGACTGTCGAGCAGCAGGAACGCCGGGAACCTCAGGTTGGAGTGCTCCAACGAGAATTCGAGCAGGGTCAGCCAGTAGGCGACGATGAAAATCGTCCGCATTCCGCTGCCGCCGATGCTGAACTGGTCGAATTTCTTGCCGTTGATGTAGGGGAGGTAGTTCTTCGTGTTGATGTAGGCCTGCTCCACGTTGGGAGCGCCGATGTCCCCCAAGAGCGCCGCATACCGTTCGCTCAACTTGTGGACTGTCGTGTCTACGGAGTCCCAGTCCTCCTCTTCCAGGCTCTTCAGGCGGCTTTCCAGGGAATCTATGGTCTCTTTCTGTTCCTGTTCGGCTCTCTTCAGCTCCTCGATCTCCTGCCACAGCTTCATTTCTGCCTCGTCGTTGCGGAGCTGTTCGGTCACCTGGGCCAGCTTCTGCGTCGTGAGGACGAGCGCGTCGACCCTGGGGTTGGTGATGCTTCTGCTCAGATCATCGATCTCGGTGCTGAGCCGGGCAGCTTCGAGTTCCAGTTCTCGAAGGTGGGATTCGAGTAGTTCCTCCTCCTGCTTCCCCTGCTGCAGAAGGGTGTGGAGTTCGTATGTCTGCTGTTCTAACTGGTGTATTTGGGCGGTGGGGTTGTCGGAGAACAGGGAACTGTTGCCGTGGTCGGAGTTTCGGCGGTGTGCGCGGCTCCGGGGAGAGTCGCTGTCGTCGGGTTCCGGTTGCAGGCACAGTGGGCAGGTGCCTGCGTCCGCCCGCTCTTCGGGGAGGTGCTGTGCGCACCGGGGGCAGCGGACGAATTCGATGTCGGCGAGGCGGTGTCCGGCATCCTGCTCCCTGGCCAACTGATAGATGACGTTCTGGAGCTGCTCCCGGCGAGCTCTACGGTTGTCCTGGGCCAGTTGCAGGGCCTCCAGTGCCTCGCGGGCCTGCCGATGGCGGCGGCGGACATCGGCGAGCAGGCGACGCAACGCGATCACTCGGTCGTCGGTCACGGCTGTCTGTGCGCGAAGCTGGTCCAGTTCCCTGGTGAGCTCCCTCTTCCTCCGTGCTTTCTGCGCGAGATCGTGCTGCAATTTCTCGTGGCTGCGGAGCTGGGCCCGTCTCATCACGTCAGTGGTCGCCCCGTGCCGCTCCTTCGCCTGCTTCAGAGCTTTCTCCGTCTTCTTGATCCGGTCTTCCAGGCGGGACCGTTCTGGGTTGATCAGCTTGAAGAGAAGCTCGAAGACGCGTCTGCGGCGGGTCTCGTTCGAGGGGGAATCGTGCCGTGCGATGCTGCGGTCGATCTCGAACTGGGAAGTGTGCAGGAAAGACCAGACGTGCTCGAAGGTGATGCGGATCCTCTTGTCGGAGTGCGGCACGGTCACGTCGGTGGGAATCTCTAGCCACTCCATCAGCTTGGAACCGATGGTCGCGCTGCCGTCTTCGGACTCGACGGGGTAGGTGTCCGTCTGCTGTCCTCTGCGGACAGTGACGGTTTTCTCGCCTTCGGTCGGGGAACGGAAACGGCGGCTCAGACTCACCTCATCGTTTCCGACCGTGAGATTCACGGTCACGGAACTGACTCGGCTCATGACCGTGGTGGTTTGGTGGCGCATTCCCAGGGCGAAGCGGAGCAGTTCGAAGACGGTGCTCTTGCCTGTTCCGGTGGGGCCGGTCAGGACGGTGAGAGGGTGGGGGAAGCGTCGGATGTCGGGGGAGTCGGAAGCGTCGGTGTGGATCTCGATGGCGTTGACGCGGAATCGGGTGCTCATCGGTTCGCCTCTCCGAGGGGGTGCGTTCCGGACCAGGGCAGGTGAGTGGCGATGAGTGCGGTCAGCTGCTCTGCGCTGAGGGAGCCGGCGGCGTCGATGACTGCCGTACAGCGGTCGGCGACCGCTCGCCACACGGTGGAGCGGGCGCTTTCTTCGGCGAGGGTCCTTCCGGAGGGAGTGGGGAGCAGCACCAGGTCCCGAGAGATCTGAGACAGGGAGACCGGGCGGGCGGTGAGCAGATCGCGGCCGATCAGCGCGCCGACCACCGGAAGGTACCGCTCGTCCCAGGGGCCGTAGTGGTACGGGAGCAGGAACCGGTCCTCCCGCCGGGGAGCGTCGTCTTCGGAGAGGTGCAGTCGGGGGTCGTCCGGGGAGAGGCCGTCGAGGGCCTCGGCGGCGAACGCGGGGTGGCGGACGAGGAAGTCGAACTTGGCGAGGCGGGTGAGGGCGTCGGTCATGCCCCCGGGGTGTGTTTCGGCGGCCGCGGCCACGATGAGCAGGATGCGGAGTTCGTGTCCGGCGAGCCGCCGAGCGGCGTCGGCCGTTCGGCGGTGCTCACGGGAGCGGGCGTTCACCGGGCGCCTCCTGCCAAGCGGCGGATGTTTTCCCCTGACGCGGAGTGGAGTTCGGCTTTCGGATCGACGTCGTCGTCGCCGCCGAAATCCAGGAGGCAGCGGTCGGCCAGGTCAGCCACTGCTCCGGTGACGTGTTTGCGCTTGAGGGCGACTGGCGGGGCGGGAAGCTGGTCGTCTGGGGTTTCCAGTAGTTCGCTCCACAGGGCCGCGCCGTACTGGACGCCGGGAACCGTGTGGGCACGTGTCCGGCTCTCCAACCGAGCGAACAGGTCGGCGAGGTCGTCCTGGTATTCCTCGATCTCCTCGGCAAGGTGGGGAACGTCGTTGTCCCGTACCCGCCGCCAGGCAGCCATGTGCCGCTCAGCCTGTGCGATCGCAGTGCGACCGCAGCCGCCCCAGAGCATCTTCACCCCGGCTACGGTCCTGGGGACCAGTCTGGGGACGGGGCGGTAGCCGCGGGGACGGGAGGCCGCGGTGACGATGGCCTGTCTCACCTGCCGGGAGGTGACGGTGCGCTTCTCGTCGGAGAGCGGGTCGGCGGAGAAGACCGGGCGAACGGGTTCCAGTTCTCCCCAGGCGGTCTCTGCTGCCGCTTCCATGCACGGGTCCACCAGGCCGAAGACAGCGGTCCAGATGGCCTCGGGATCAGCTTCGGGAAGCCCGAGCTGTTTGAGCATGGGTTTGACGTAGGCGTGGGCTCCGAGGGAGGCGATTCGCTGCCGGTCGAGAACCTCCAGGTCGAAGGAGAGACAGCCGAGGAAAGTCCGCGTCCGCTCCAGCAGCCAGGGGGAGGGTTCGCGGGGTTTCCGCTTTCCCGGGGCCGGGGTTCTCTCCGATTCGGGGAGACCTGTCGTCTCTGGTTTCAACGCCATCAGCTGCTGGGCGACGCTCCGCACAGCGTGGGAGATCTTCTCCCCATCGCCCGAGTCCGGGATTGAGGAACCGAGTCGGCGGCACACCTCGGGCAGCACGTCGCCTTTTCCGGACTGGAGGGCCATGTTGCTCACCAGGCGGCAGCGGACTGCCGAGCCGAATTCGTTCCAGGTGCGGAACAGGTGCCCCAAGCCCCCGTCATCGACGACGGTGGAGAAAGTCCAGGGGCCGCGTCTGAGCTCTCGGTGTTTGGCCGAGACGAATTCGCGGTTGCCGCCGTCGAACACCACCCAGTCCTCGAAGCGTTCGCAGACGATCCGGCGTTCCGGGGGTTCTCGCCCTGCTCGTTCGTCCTCGACGTCCCTGGCCACCATCCTGAGTGCGTCGATGACGGCTGCGCGGGCCTGCCAGCGGTAGCGGCTGTAGGTCTCGGCGCCGGAGTCTTCGACGGGTTCGGGGGCTGGGGGTTCCTCGACCGCGTTGTCCAATGGCCATCCTCGGTGCTTTTCGACGAACACGGCCATGATCCCCAGAAAACGGCGAAAGGGGTAGAAGGGTGCGGATTCTGTGCCGACTGTTTCTGGGTTTGCGGACAAAAAGAACAGGAGGAGTGTTCTGAATTGTTCGGAAAGAGAGATGCAGAGCCGAGGACTGCGGGCGTTCGGTCGAGGCCCGGGAACGCCGGTCAGTTCTGGGGGTGGGGGCGGGTGAGGTGGGGTTGGATGCGGGTGTGGACGGTGGTTTTGCTGAGGCCGACGGAGCGGGCGATGGCGGCGAGGGGTTCGCCGGCTTGGTAGCGGCGGGCGAGTTCGGTGTCGGGGATGCCGATGTCTTTTCTGCGGCGGCCGGAGGGTTGGGGCGGGGTGGTGCGTTGGGCTTTGCGGCGTTGGCGCAGGCGCAGGACGGTGCCGGTGACGGTGCGGGTGGTGGGCTGTTTGCCGCGCACGTCGTGGCCCCAGGGGCGGGACGGGGTCTCGTGTTCGTGCCACAGGGCGAGGAAGGCCCGGCGGGCTCGGGAGAGGGCGGACAGGTAGCTGTGGTACTTCAGGCCCACGGCCTGGGCGGCTTGGGTGTAGTCGTCGTGGGCGGCGAGGGCGAGCAGGAGTTGGCGGTGGCGGGGGCGTAGGCGGGGCCAGATCTGGGCGAGGGCGAGGCGGTCCACCACGGCCGCCTCGGGGTTGGGATGCGGGTTGGCGGCCAAGGCCCAGTAGCGTTCGAAGCCGGGGCGGGTGGTCGCGTGGTAGCCGGGCTGCCAGCCGCGGAAGGTGCAGTCGGCGCGGGCTTCGTGGCGGATGGCGGTCCAGGCGAGGGTGAGCAGGGTGTGGCGGGTGGGGGCCTGGTCGGTTGCGTAGAGGTGGGTGGTGATGGCCTCCCAGGCGGCTTGGACGCGGATGTCGCGGTTGAGGTGGCTGCGGTGGTGGACGGTGGCGGCGGCGGTTGCGGCGATGTCGTCGAGTTCGGTGAGGGTGTAGCCGAACCGTAGGGGTTCGTGGCGGGGGTCGAAGGGGCCGGGGGCGGGGGCGGCGGGTGTGGTGTCGGGCATGGCACTGGGGTCAGGTTCGGCGTCGAGGTTGGGCATGGCGTCAAGATCGGGGGTGGTCATGGACGGGTTGTCACGGTTGCGGGTGGGCATCGGCCGGGAGGCCCGGCAGCTTTGGCCTGGTCTGGGGTGCGGGAGGGGTTGGGAAGGCGGGCGTCTCCAGGCGGCTGGTGTTGGGGAGGGGGGAAGGCCGGGGCCTGGGGCGGGGTTCCTGGGCGGTGAGGGGTTGAGTCCTTCCGGGGGTGGAGGGCGGGGTTTTTGGGTGGTAGGGGGTTGAGTCCTTCCGGGGGTGGAGGGCGGGGTTTTTGGGTGGGAGGGGGTTGAGTCCTTCCGGGGGTGGAGGGCGGGGTTTTTGGGTGGTAGGGGGTTGAGTCCTCCCAGGGGTGGAGGGCGGGGTTTTTGGGTGGGAGGGGGTTGAGTCCTCCCAGGGGGGCGGGGTTTTTGGGGGGTAGGGGGTTGAGTCCTTCCGGGGGTGGAGGGCTGGCTTCCTGGGTGGTAGGGGGTTGAGTCCTCCCAGGGGTGGAGGGCGGGGTTTTTGGGTGGGAGGGGGTTGAGTCCCTCCGGTACCGGAGCGGCGGTCAAGGCTGCCGCGCCTCGCGGCCGAAGCAGACGTGTGGGTTTTCGGCTTTGGGTGCTCCAGGCGGGTGGGGTGCGGGGTTGGTGTCGGGTGTGGGCATGGGTGGGCTTTCACGGATGCGGGTGGTCTTCGGCCGGGAGGCCCGGCAGCCTTGACCTGGTCTGGGGTGGGGGAGGGGTTGGGAAGGCGGGCGTCTCCAGGGGGTGTGGGAAGGCCCGGGGTGCGAGGTGCCCGAGGGTGGGTGGGGCGAGCGGCGCGGACGGCTGACGCGGTGCGGCTGCGTGGAGGCTCGCCCCCTGGGGTGGGTGTTGATGTTGACGTGAGTGGGCGATAACGGGCGGATATGGCCCCCACGGTGTCAAGATCATCGGGGGTGGTGGGTCCTTGGTGGTGGGGAACCAGGGGGTGCGGGGGTTAGGGGCGGTGGGGGAGGTGGGTGAAGGCGGGCAAGGGGGGTTCGAAGACGGCCCAGACGGTGTGGCCGCCGTTTTCGGTGGGCCAGTGGCCCCAGTCGGTGGCCAGGGCCGCGACCAGGCGCAGTCCCCGACCGTCCGGGGTGAGCGGGTCATCGGCTGGTCGGGCCTGCGGGATGCGGGGGCGGCCGGTGCGCGGGTCAGGTTTGGGGCCTTGGTCGGCGACCGAGACCAGGACCAGGCCGGTGCGCAGGCCGGACAGGCTCACCGACACCTTGCCGCCCTCGCCGCTGCGGGAGTGGCGGCAGGCGTTGGCGAACAACTCCGCGGCCACCAGTTCGGCGTCGTCGAGTACGCGGGGAAAGCCGGCCAGGCTGGCACGGACGCGGTGGCGCAGATCCGCACAGAGTGCGGGGTCGCCGGGCAGTTCCCAGAACTCCGAGACCACACACAGGCGGCCGGAACCAGGCTCGGAGCCGTCGCGGGGGTTGAGGGTGTCGGTCATCAGGCCGCTCCCCGCAGCAGGGCGCGGCGCGCGGCCACCAGGTTGACACGGGAGCGGACCGGCGGCCGGTCGTGCCCGCACAGCGCGGCGGCGGCCTCCTCGACCTTCGTCACGTGCGCGGATCCGGTACGGCCCCAGATGAACCACCGGTGACCGGAGACGTCCTCCACCACCACGACCGGCACCAGCCGGGTGGACGCGCGGACGTAGAGCACCGGGTGCGCGGTGGCGGACAGCGCGACGAGGGCGGTTCCCCCGAGGGACCGGACCGCCTCAGCGAGCCGGGTGAGGAGCTCGGCACGGGGGTTGGCCTGGAGGGCGTTGACCTGCGGAGTTGGGGGCCTGGTGGGCGGGGGGTTGGTTACGGACATGGTGAAACCTCCTACATAACCTTCCTCTGCTTGAGAGGGTGGGGAACGTCTGACAGCTTCGATATTGACTAGGTTTAACCTTACAGTCAAGAGGCAGATCAGGTTTAACCTAAAATCTGAGGACAGTTAGAATGCCGCGCATGCAGCCCACCTACAGCCCGAGCGTCCGGCGACGGCGGCTCAACGCCCAGTTGCGCAAGTACCGGGAGGCCAGGGGAGAGACCACCGCTGTGGTGGCTAAGAAGCTCGGCTGGCAACAGACCAAGGTGTCCAAGATCGAGACCGGCGAGCGGAAGAAGGTGACGCCCGAAGACTTGGACGCGCTCCTCAACTACTACAAGGTGGATGACCCGGAGATGCGTGCCTCTCTGCACGAGTGCGCGCGACTCGGCAACCAACGAGGCTGGTGGTCGAAGTACCGGGATCTACTGCCCAGCGGGTTGCCGGACTTTGAGGCAGAAGCATCGGTCATCAAGACCTACGAGTGTCAGGTGATCCCCGGCCTCTTGCAGACACCGGCTTACGCTGAGGCGATCTTCCGAGCCAACCTGGTCCGCTCCGATGAGGAGATCGCGAAGCGTCTTGAAGGCCGGATGAAGCGTCAGGAGATCCTCAATCGAGTGGACCCGCCTGAGTACTGGGTGATCGTCGACGAAGCGGCCTTGCGGCGTGTGGTTGGTTCGCGCGGAGTCATGGTCCAACAGTTGCGGCACCTCACCCATATGGCAGCACGGCACAACATCAACATCTCCGTGCTGCCCTTCGAGGAGGGTGCGCATCCCGCGACCGTAGGGAGCTTTGTCATCATGGAGTTCCCTGACCCGATGGACGCGAGCATCGGTCACGTCGAGACACCGACTTCCAGCCTCTACGTCGAGGGAGATCACGAGCTTGCGCAACTCAACACCATCTTCGCCGGAGCACAGGGATCGGCGTTAAGTCCAGCCCGATCGCTGGCGTTCATCAACGACGTCATCCAAGCCCTGGAAGAGTGAGTCGAGTGTCCAAGCAGCAGGCATGGCGGAAGAGCAGCTACAGCGGAGTCAATGAAAACTGTGTCGAAGTCTCTCTCCCGCACTGGCGCAGGAGTAGTCACAGCGGTGTCAACAACAACTGTGTCGAAGTCGCCAACCTTCCCGGCACCACCGCCCTCCGTGACTCCAAGCACCCCGACGCCGCCGTGCTGGCCTTCCCTTCCACCGAGTGGGAGGCGTTTGTCCGCTCCGTGCGTGCCGGTCAGCTCTGAATTGGGCGAACGGTCGCTTTCCGGCGGATCCTCTTGATAAGACAGGAGACGGAACTCCCCACCCCATCCCCCGTATGACGAGGCTTCCATGACCGTAGCCGCCCCTGCCCACAGCGTTCCAGAAGAGCCGTCCACCACGACAGACCTTGAGGTGGGGAAGCTCGTCACAGTCCGCAACCGCACCTGGGTGGTGTCCGAGGTGCGGGTCGGGTCCATCGCGTCCAGCGACGCGACCAAGGCTACGACCAAGGCCCAGCACGTCGTCTCCCTGATCAGCATCGAGGACGACGCGGCCGACGATCGCATCGAGGTGCTGTGGGAACTGGAGCCGGGCACCCGGATCCACGAGACCACAACGCTGCCCGATCCGGCGCGCGGCTTCGACGAACCCGCCGAGTTGGATGCCTTCCTGCACGCGGTGCGGTGGGGGGCCATCGCTTCTGCCGACACCACCGCTCTCCAGGCGCCGTTCCGCTCCGGTATCGAGATCGAGGAGTACCAGCTCGAACCGGTGGTGCGGGCGCTGTCCATGCCCCGCACCAACCTGCTCATCGCCGACGACGTCGGTCTGGGCAAGACCATCGAGGCAGGCCTGGTCATGCAGGAGCTGAGCCTGCGGCACCGCGCCCGCACCATGCTCATCGTCTGCCCGGCCGGGCTCACCACCCAGTGGCGCGACGAGATGCGCGACAAGTTCGGGCTGGACTTCCGCGTGGTCGACACGGCCCTGGTCAAGCGGCTGCGTCGGGAGCGTGGGCTCTACGCCAACCCGTGGACCCACTACCCGCGGCTCATCGTCAGCATCGACTGGTTGAAGCGGGAGCGCCCGCGCCGCATGCTCCGCGAGTTCCTGCCCGAAACACCCGGCTATCCGCGGGCCTTCGACCTGCTCGTGGTGGACGAGGTGCACACCTGCGCCCCCTCGGGGCGGGGCAGGTACGCGGTGGACTCGCTGCGCACCCTCGCCATCCGGGAGCTTGCCCCGCACTGCGAGCACCGGCTGTTCCTGTCGGCGACCCCGCACAACGGCTACAGGGAGTCCTTCACCGCGCTGCTGGAACTGCTGGACGACCAGCGGTTCGCGCGGGGTGTGGAACCCACCCGCGAGCAACTCGCCCGCGCCATGGTCCGCCGCCTCAAACGGGACCTGCCGCCCCGCTGGGACGGCAGCAGCCGGTTCCCCGAACGTAAGCCCGCCTACCTGGAGGTGGACCACAGCGAAGCCGAACGCGAGGCGCTGGCGCTGCTCAACGAGTACGCCGAGAGCCGCCGCCGGCGCGGTGGACCGGGCGGGCGGCACGCCGCCGACTTCGTCACCACCCTGCTGAAGAAGCGCCTGTTCTCCTCACCCAAGGCGTTCTTCGAGACCGTCACCACCCATCTGGACACCATGACGGCCAGGGACGACGGTGAACCGTTGCCCGCGCCGACCGTGCAGCGGATTCTGGTGCCCATGGCGGAGCAGTTGGAGGCCACCGCCGAACACGATGAGGAGTACCGGCAGGCCGAGGCCGAGGCGCTGCGCACGGCTCGGCGCGGCGCCCCGCCGCTCAGCGACCACGAGCGGCGCCTACTGTACCGGCTCAGGGACTGGGCGGCTGAGGCCAAGAACGGCCCCGACGCGAAATTCGCCGCGCTGCGCCGCTGGCTCGACCCCGTCCTGTTCGCGGACGGGCGGCCGGGAACAGACGCGGAGTGGACCACCGAACGGGTCATCGTCTTCACCGAGTACCGCGACACCCAGCGGTGGCTGCACGAACAGCTCCTGGCCGCAGGGTACGGCGGACCGGGCGGGCGGCGGATCGCGCTGCTCTACGGCGGGCAGGACGTCGAGGAGCGCGAACGGATCAAGAACGTCTTCACCGACGACCCGGAACTCGACGACCTGCGCATCCTCGTCGCCACCGACGCGGCCAGCGAGGGCATCAACCTCCAGCGGCGCTGCCACCGGCTGCTGCACTGGGAGATCCCGTGGAACCCCAACCGCCTGGAGCAGCGCAACGGCCGCATCGACCGGCACGGCCAGCCCGCGGACCAGGTGGACGTGCTGCACTTCGTCCCGCGCGGTTGGGAGAACGCCGAAACCGGATCGCTGGAGGACGAGCTGGGGTTCCTGCGGATGGCCGCCGAGAAGGTCGACCGCATCCGCGAGGACCTCGGCAGCGCCGGGGACGTCATCGCGGTCCAGGTGGAGCAGAAGATGCTGGGCCGCCGCACCGACTGGGCGCAGACCGACGCCGAGATCGCCCGGAAGGCGACCAGAGCACGGCTGCGCATCGAACGCGACATCCGCAGCCGGTTGGAGAAGCTCAGCGACGAACTCACCGGCAGCCGGACACGCCTCGACCTGACCCCCGAGACCCTGGAACAGGTGGTGCGTACCGGGCTGCGGCTGGCGCACCGCAAGGACTTGGTCGAGGTGGAGCCGCCCGAGGGAGTGGCGGCGCGCTGCTTCCGCCTGCCCGATCTGGCCGGAGCCTGGGCGAGCGCCCGCAACGACGGGCTCATGCACCCGGTCACCGGCGAGGAGCGGCCGGTCACCTTCGACCCGGACGCCGTCGTGGGCCGCAACGACCTGGTGCTGCTGCATCTCAAGCACCGCCTGGTGGACCTGTGCCTGACACTGCTGCGCCGGGAGTTGTGGTCCGACGGTGAGCGGCTGGCCCGGGTCACCGCCCGGATCGTGGACTCTGACCTCCTGCGGGTGCCCGCCGTGGTCGCGCACGGCCGTGTCGTCATCACCGGGGCGGAGGGCAGCCGCCTCCACGAGGAGGTGCTCGTGGCGGGCGGACTCATCGAAAGTGGTCGGTTCTCCCGCGTCAAGGAGGAGACGGTCGAGCAGTGGCTGGCAGCGGCCACCGACAAGCCGGTGCCCGAATCGATGCGGGAGCGTCTGATCGCGCTCTGGCCAGGCCTGGCCGACCCGCTGAACCGGGCGTTGAAGAGGCGGGCCGAGCAGCGTGCCGAAAGCTTGAAGAAGACCATCGCCAGGCGCTGCGACGAAGAGGTCGTCGCCATCGGCAAGGTGCTCGACGAACTGGCCGATTCCATCAGGAAGGTACTCTCCGACGAACCCGTGTGGCAGCAGGCCAGCCTCTTCGAGCTCTCCGACTCCGAACGCGACCAGCTCCACCGCGACCGTGAGGCGCTACGCGCTAAACTGAAGGGCATCCCCGAGCAGAAGGAGCAGGAGACCGCCGCCCTGCGGCGGCGCTACGCCGACCCCGAACCCCGGTGGTTCCCGGCGGCCGTCACCTTCCTGGTGCCCGCGTCACTGGCCAAGCGGAACTGATGCGGCCGGAGCTCGGCTCAAACGGAGAGCCGAGCTGAGC